>CAZFOG010000113.1:0-1012 GCA_964520685.1 uncultured Nitrospiraceae bacterium
ACGCCGTCCTGTTCCAGGGCGCGCACAATGGCCGCACGAGCGAGGCGGCCGGCCTCGGGGATGCTGTCTGCGCGGTGGAGAGGACCCAGCCAGACGGTATCGGCTTCGCGAAAGGCTGCGTTCATCTCCGCCTGAAACACGTTGGTGACGGTGGTGTTGGAGCGGGGCTCGAAGAGCACGTGCAATCTGCGACCGGGCCAGCGCTGCCGCGCCGCCGCGATGGTTTCGCGGATGGCCGTCGGGTGATGGGCGAAGTCGTCGACAAAGGTGATGCCCCGTGCCTCGAGAAACACCTCCATGCGGCGCTTTACGCTGCGGAACCCCGGCATGGCGCGCGCGAGCTCGGCGGGGGACATGCCCAGGTTCGCGGAAACCGCGATGCCGGCGAGCGCATTGCGCAAGTTGTGGAGCCCCGCCAGCGGTACGGGCACCTCGCCCCAGAGTGTGCCTTTGCGATGGACCCGCAACCCCACGCAGCCTTCGGGAATCCCCGGAAACGCCGCGACCTCGCCCCGCCAGTCCGCTGCCGCGTCGAGCCCATACGATTCGACCGGGCAGAAGGCATGGTGTCGCAGGGCGAAGGCGTTCGGTTCGTCCGCGCAGACGAGCAACCGCCCCTCGCGCGGGAGCTGCCGCAGCATGAGCCGGAACGCACGGATGATGGCGTCCAGGTTCGGGTAGATATCGGCATGGTCGAATTCGATGGACGTGACCACCGCGATCTCGGGCAGGTAATGAAAGAATTTCGCGCGTTTATCGAAGAAAGCCGTGTCGTATTCGTCGCCCTCGATGACGAACGGCGCCTCTTCCAGGCCCAACCGCGCGGAATGGGGGAAATTCAGGGGTTGGCCCCCAATCAGAAAGCCCGGTTCCATGCCGGCCGCATCGAGCAGATACGCCGCCAGCGCGGTGGTGGTGGTCTTGCCGTGGGTACCCGCAATCACCACGGGGCGGCGCGTCCGCAACACTGCATCTTTCAGCCACTCGGGCAGACTGAGGTAATAGCGCTTGC
>CAZFOG010000113.1:1022-15961 GCA_964520685.1 uncultured Nitrospiraceae bacterium
CGTGTCAGGGCGGCCTCGACCTCGGGATTGCCCCGGCTCAAGGCATTGCCCAAAATCACGCAGTCCGGATCCCAGTCAAGATTTGCGGCGTCATAGCCCTCTGCTACCGGCACGCCGAGCGCTTCGACCATGTGCAAGGTCGGAGGATAGAGGGGATTGTCACTCCCGCGGACCTCCCAGCCCGCCTCGATGGCGAGACGGGCGCCTGCCACCATCGCGGTGCCGCCAATGCCCGAGAAATGGATCGAGGGTCTTGAGGTGCCGCCCGGATTGATACGAAACATGGACTGCCGCTGCTCCCAGGTTGGTTACGGATTGTCCCGTATTCAACCACAACGGCGCCGCCGAGACAATGGCGCCCGGGACAAGCCCATCAAGACGCGATTACGGGCCGGTAAACGGCAGGAGGCGGAGCAGGCATCGTCAGTCCGAAACTGGCTCTTGCACTGCGCTCTTCTGGAATTCGTGCAAGCTGTAAAGACTTTTGGCAGGAGAGGGACATAAACTTTTCTGGTTCCAAGGTCTTATCTCCCCCTGTGGATGGGGTGGATCGCCGACAGGCGTTCGGGGGGGATTCCGGATGCGGAAGTTTGGTTGCGGCTATGCTGGGCCATGGACTGCCGTGATTTACTGTGCCGGCCGCGGTTTCTGTTGGCATGCCCCGGCCAGGTGCCAGAGGGTCGTACTCGGATGCCGGATTGCTTCCGCCGGTGTTCGATAGAGGAGCGGCAGACCGGCCCTCCGTTACGCGCTTGGAACATGAACAAAATGCTCATTCCATCTCGAAAACCGCGTTTCATTGAAGCCGCAGTCCGGCGGAAGATGCCACACTCGGATGGGGCGTCTTGTCCCCGGGCCGGAGGCCCACAAAAAGGCGTGACAATCCCCCGGAATCAGGGTATACTTACTAACTGACTGTTTAGTTACTAAAAGGAGCTGAAGATGGCCCGATGGAAGCGCTGCCCTGACGAGCGGCCCACCCAGATTCTCGAGGCTGCTCTTGATGTGTTCTCCGAGAAAGGCTTCGCCCGCGCGACCATGGACGACGTGGCGAGCGCGGCCGGTATCACCAAGGGCACGATTTACCTGTATTTTAAGAGCAAAGAAGACCTGCTGCTTGCGGTCGTGCGCGCCCAGCTGGAGCGGTTCATGGCCCTGCTGCCTCCCCTCAACGCGTTGGCGCCGCCCAATATCGAGGAGCATGCACGCGCCCTTGGGAATGTGTTTATGGAGGCCTTGCTGGAGCCGCAAGCGGCCAAGACCATCCAGGTCATCCTTGCGGAAATCCAGCATCTTCCAGAAATAAAGCGCCTGTATCAGGAGGAGGCCCTTCCCCGCGCGAACGCGCAGGTAGCCGGCTTCTTCAAGGCACAAATGGACCGGGGTACCTTCCGCGGGCTGGACCCGTCCATTGCGACGCGGTGTCTCTTCGGCATGTTTTTCATTTTTGTGTTGACCCAGGAGATCTTCGGAGCGAGCCGGGTGACGCCCATGTCTTCCGAAGAGATAGTGGACACGGTAATGGGCATCTTTTTCCACGGCATACTGACGCGAGGCGTTGCATCATGAAACGCGCATGGGTGATCATCCTGGTGGTGGTGGCGGCCGGGTGCTTTAATGGCGGAGACCGCGCCCTCCACGTTGCGGGCTTGCTGGAAGGCATCGACGTGGAAGCCGGTTCGCTGGTTGGCGGGCGTATCGCCATGGTCCATGTCAAAGAAGGCGATCGGGTGGCTCAAGGCGACCTGCTGGTGGAACTTGACCCCAAAGACGTCGCCCCGCTGGTGGCTGCCTCCGAGGCTCAACTGCGCCAGGCCGAAGCGACCCTGGCAAAGCTCGAGGCGGGGGCACGCATCGAGCAGATTCGGCAAGCCGAGGCCGCGGCCGAGCAGGCCGGGCAGCAGTATGCGATGGCCCTCAAGGGAGCGCGCTCGCAAGAGATCGATGCGGCTCGTGCCTCGGCGGAGGCCGCCCGGGCCCAGCGTGACGATGCCCAGCAGGCCTTCGAACGCGCACAGAGACTGTTCGAGACCGGGGCCGCATCCGAGATGGCCTACGATCAGGCTAAGAACGCTTTGAGCGCCGCACGCGCCCAGTATACGGCCGCCCTCGAAAAGCTCGACTTGGTCGCCGAGGGCACCCGCGACGAAGAAGTGCAGATGGCGAAAGCCGCATTCGACCAGGCGCAAGCCATGCTCGAGGAATTGAAGAACGGTGCGCGCCCGGAAGACATCGCGGCCGCCCGCGCCGCCCGGGATGCCGCCAGCGCTGACCTCGAGATGGCCAGGAGCCACTTTCAGGAAATGTCCGTGCGTGCGCCGATGGACGGGGTCATCGAGAGCATCGACGTCGAGCCGGGGGACCTGGTGCAGCCGGGACCGATTGTGCGGATCGTGGACCCCGAGGAGCTCGAGCTGGTGGTATACGTGAGCGCGGCCATGCTTTCCAGGATCCGCCTGGGCCAGCGCCTGTCGCTGACGGCCGACGGTGACGACGCCACATACGAAGGCGAGGTCATCTTCATGGCCAATCAGGGCGAGTTCACCCCGCGCAATCTGCAGACCGAAGAAGCCCGTTCGCGCCAGATGTTCGGCATCAAGCTGCGGGTTCCCTCGTACGACGGCGCGCTGAAAGCGGGGATGACCGCCACCGCCCGGATACCGCTCAACGGCACGGAGGCCTCATGAAATCCGCCATACGGACCGAGAACCTCACTCGGCGGTTCGGCAATGTCACCGCCGTTGACGGCGTGAACCTGGACATCGAGGAAGGCGATATTTTCGGCTTTCTCGGACCGAACGGCTCGGGCAAATCGACGGTGATTCGCATGCTCTGCGGCCTCCTGATGCCCTCCGAAGGCACGGCAGAGGTGTTGGGAAGCGACGTCGTGCGTGACAGCGAAGCGGTCAAACACAGCATCGGGTACATGTCGCAGCAATTCAGCCTCTATCCTGACCTTACCGTGATGGAAAATCTGACGTTCTACGCGCGCATTTACGGCATTCCCTACCGCAACCGCCGCGCGCGCATCGAGGAAGTGATCGATATTGTCGGCATTCAGGATTACCGCAAGCGTCTCGCCGGCAACCTCTCGGGCGGCTGGAAACAGCGTCTCGCCCTCGCGTGCGCCCTGGTGCATCAGCCGCGCCTGATGTTTCTCGACGAACCCACGGCCGGAATCGACCCGGTGGCCCGCCGCGAGTTGTGGAATCTCCTCTTTGACCTGTCCAGCCAGGGCGTGACCTTCTTCGTCACCACCCATTACATGGACGAAGCCGAGCGGTGCAGCCACGTCGGCTACATCTACTTCTCGAAGCTGATCGTCTGCGGCACCCCCAACGAGTTGAAGCAGCTCGAAGAAATCTCCCCGGCCGGCACCGTCCGCCTCGAAGTCCGGTGTCAGCGGCTGCCGTCGGCGATGCGCATTCTCAGCGACAAACCGTACGTGCGTGACGTCACGATTTTTGCGGACTCGCTTCACCTGTTGGCCGAAGAAGGGCACGAGGACCGTATCGGCGCGGACCTGAAAGCAGCCGGGTTCACCCAGACGCAAGTCGTGACCATTCCGCCCACACTGGAAGACGTATTTGTCACTCTGACGCAGCGAAGGAGAGTCGCCTGACATGTTCAGGGGCCTGACATCGATCATGTACAAGGAGACGTTTCACATCCTGCGCGATTTCCGCACCCTGTTTCTGATGCTGCTCCTGCCTGTGATGGACCTGACCATGTTCGGTTATGCCATTGATCTCGAGGTGCGCAACATCGCCACGGTGGTTTACAACCTCGATGGACGCCAGTCCAGCCGCGAATTGCTCGACATGTTCGCCAATTCGGGCTATTTCGCGTTCGACAGCATGGTGCGCAGCGATGAGGCCCTCGAACAGGCCATCGTGCGAGGCGACGCCAAAGTCGGCATCAAGATCCCCCCGGATTACACCGACCGGCTCCTGCGCGGCGAGAGCGCCCAGATTCAAATCCTCCTCGACGGCAGCGACTCGACAGTAGCCATGCAGGCCCTGCAGGTCATCAACGCCGTCGCCCTGCGGAAGTCCATCGACATCATCTCCGAGAACGCCCGCCTTCCCGGCGAATTCCCCATCGATGCGCGCCCCCGCGTGTTGTTCAATCCCGACATGAAAACCCCCTACTTCATGGTACCGGGACTTGTCGGCATCATCATGCAATCGGTGACGATGCTCCTGACCGCATTCGCGGTGGTGCGCGAAAAAGAAACCGGTACCCTCGAGCAACTGATGGTGACGCCGGTGTCGCGCCTGGGCCTGATGCTTGGAAAGCTTCTGCCCTACGCGGTGGTCGGCTTTATCGAGATGGTGTTCGCCCTTGCGCTCATGCGGTTTCTCTTTCAGGTGCCTATCGCCGGAAACGTTTTGCTGCTCGGGCTCTTCGGCATGATCTTCATTCTCACGACGCTCGGCATGGGGCTGCTCATCTCGACCATGGCGCAAAACCACATGCAGGCCGTCCAACTGGCCCTCGTGTTTATGCTGCCCTCGATTCTCATGTCGGGGTTCATGTTTCCCATCGAATCCATGCCCAAACCCCTGTACGCCCTGTCGCACGGCATTCCCGCAACGTACTGGATTCGCATTCTGCGCGGCGTCATTCTGCGGTCGGCGGGGTTCTACGACCTGTGGGACCAGGGGCTCTGGATGATCCTCATCGGCGTCATCGTGCTGGTCATCGCCGCCTCGCGGTTCCGCAAGACGCTTGCGTAAGCACGAGGGCAGCGTTTGAGCCGCCGCATACGCGATGAACTGCGCAGCTGCCACGCGCAAACAGCGCGAGAGCCCCTCGGATGAAAGGCTCTCGCATACCCGTTGCCGGGTCTACCGCAATTGCGTGAAGAATCAGCGTGGTGCCGGAGCAGCCGGAGCGGCCGGGGCCGCGCCCCCCGCAGCAGGCGCCGCGGGCGCTGCGCCGCCCCCGCTCTGGCGGTTTGCGGCCGCCGCTGCAGCTTGAGCCGCTTCGTGCGCGCGACGGTCTTCCTCGAGCTTCCGGCGCCGCTCCTGGTCTTCGACCCAGCGTTTCTTCTCGTTCTCGACCTGCTCGAAGCTGGTTCGGGCGCGCGCAATTTCCTCGTCGCGAGACGTCACCAGTGCGGTCGATTGATCGTCCGGGATGTATTTCAGCAGCGCCTGGGCATCCTGGAAAAACTTCTTGGCGGCTTCGAAATCGTTTTCGCTCGAAGCTTCTTCGACCTTGCGCTGGCCCTCTTCGATGAGGGACTGGCCCCTGCTGAGGATTTCGGTGATCGCCTTGCGCATATTCCCCTGGGCGTCTTTCTTCCCATTCTCGGCTTGGTCCCGCTGCGCCTTGAACTCGCTGCTCACATTATCGAACAGCGACACGGCCTTCTGATACACCTTGAGCGCGTCGCCGTAATTCTGCTGTGCCATGAGGGTGCTGGCTTCCGCAAGCGCCGTTTCGCCCGCGGACACAATCTCGCGGTCGGTCTGCTCGCGTTCGTCGCGGCGCTTCTGCTCGATGCGGGTCTGGTGAATGGACCGCGCGGCGACCTCGTTGCCCCGGTCAATCTCCATGGCGCGCTCGAAGAACACGAGGGCCTGTTGGAGCGCATTCGAGGGTGCATCCGGATTCGAAGCCGAGGAAACGAGTTCTTCCCCCTTTTCGATATAGTAGTTGGCGAGTTTCCGCACGATGCGCGGACGTTCCGGACCGCGCGACTGAAGGGCGGTCGTCCACTCTTTAACTGCCCGTTCCTTGTCACCGAACTCGTAAAACATGTCGCCGATTTGTTCGTAGGCCTGGTAGACGCCGGGGTTTACTCTCACAAAATGGGCGTAGACCGCTTCGGCAGCCGTGGCGTTTTTCTTCTCTTTCAGGAGGTACTCGATGTTGTCGACGAAAAACCACATCAGGTTTTCATCCGAGGGTTTCAGGTAGCCCAGGTCTTGTTCGGTCTGGAGAATCGTGAACGCGATATCGCTCACGGCCTGGACGGCAGCGTTGAAGGCATTCTGGGCGCCCCCGTTGCCGAGATAGCCGTCGTACGCATCGCCCCGGGAGTAATCGGCCGCAATGATAAGCTCCGCATCGCGCAGATAACTGCGGCTGTCATCCAAATACTTTCGCAGCTCCCGCAACACCATCGGCTTCTCCCGCGTGGGAACGTAGGTGAAGCTCTCCATGTGCTCATCTATATCGCCGTCAATCTTCGCGGCAAGCTTGCGGCCATCCACCGATGTTTCCCACATGTAGGGCAGGAACAAATCGGACACCAGCGACGACAGCACCCCCATGCGGTAGGCAAAGTAGCTGCCCGTCGAGTATTTGCGCGCGTGATGCAAGAGCAGCATCTCGGAGGCAATCCGCTGGACGGCGCGCTCCTGGCTGTTCAGCCCGACAGCATCGCGCAACGCCGATGGCCCCGCCAGGGCGCCCTTGATGACATCTTCATCGTAGGTTGTGGCCGACGTCAGGTAGGCGTCCTGAATGGCGCGCCGCACCACCTGGATGGAGGTCCCCGTTATCGCCCGCTGCGCCCGGGGCCCCCACGCATAGGCGTCCACTGAAAACACGGCCGTTGCCAGCAGGACTGCCACGATTCCGACGAATCCTCGATTTTTCATATCTTACCTCGTCTTCTCTCGGGTTCTAGATGCTCCAAGCCGTCGCGCGTGCCGGAAGCGCTCTCCGTTACCGGGTCCTCTTCCGCGCCGCCGATGCCGCGAGAAAGAGCTCGCCCCCACGCCTAGAATACCAAATCCTTGTACATCGGATCGTGTGGACGATGCCGGTATCTGGGTTCAAACATGGTTTCCGGCAGGCGATTGCTGCACCATGCCGGTATTTCCTGAGTTACGCTGTTGTCAAAAACATTCCGTCGTGTCCATTCTACCAGAAGTTCGGTATAGGGCGGGCGGTGTTGCTCATCGGGATACCGCCTGAATTCGACATGACCGTCGAGATACAGCACGTTGCCGCCCGGGGGCACCACGTGATTCAACTGCAGCATCCCGAGATCGCTGATCGAATCATACATGACCGGGATCTCGCTCTCGGAGGCGGCCGTCGCGGCGGGATTGTTCAGGTCCGAGATGAAAAACCGCGCCACGCCCTCGTGCAGACGGTGAAAGGTGTCGCCGCCCCCCGGACCATGCCCTCCCGGAACCGCGAGATCCTGGACCATAAAATCGATAAAGCCTTCGTACATCAGCCGGTGCAACTCGGCCCACAAAAACAGTGCGTGTTCCTCGGTCTTGATGGCATAAGGCAAATACGTGTACATGTCGTTCGTAAGGCACTCGGGGTCCATGCGTTGCCCGAGCATGCCCTCGATCGCCTCGCGGTTGCGCGGGTCCGTCGCCATAATATCCTCGAGATACCCGTCCAGGAAGGTAATATCCGTGTACCAGTCGAGGCGGGGGTCCGCAAGTTGTTTCACCGAGCCCGGGCACACAAATACCGCCAGCGTGTTCAAATATTCGGGATAGAAGGTCCGGGCATCGCAAATGAAATTGTTCCGCTGCAAATGATGAACTATGCCGTCGGAATCCGGGTAATCCCAATACCCATTGGGTGCGCCCGGCGGATAATATCCGTTGTGGTCGGTTGCCCACATCGTGAACACAATGCCGATTTGGCGAATGCTGTTATTGCAGTACGCGCGGCGCGCCTGCTCGCGGGCTCGCAGCAGCGCAGGCAGAATGAGCACGAACAGGATACCAATAATGGTAACCGATACAAGCAGCTCCATGAGCGTAAATCCCTGCTTGCGCCGCAGGTTATCCATCATGACCCCACACGCCAGACAACCCTCTCATGGTACGGCGTGCTGCCGCCCTGTCCACGCTGTAAACTTAACCCGGATATTCCACCGCTTTCAACTTGCGATCATCCCAGCCTTACTCAAACGGTGTTGCATAAATGCATTGCGGCTCGTAATCGCTGCCGGCTGCCGTGAAATACCCCAAAACAGTCTGTTCGCGGAAGATACAGGCGCTCTCTTCGTAACTCAAGTCTGCGCATTTCTTTCCAACTCAGGCGTGCCTGAGTTAGTGAGAAATGCGCGTTAACCGCGACAGTAGCATGACGGCACACGATTGTCAACAGAAGACCCCGGGTCGAAATCGCCGGATAATGTGAGGAAACCTCCGCAAGGCCGGTGCCGGTGGAAACGGTACTGCTCGGGCGGGCTGCGGTTGCACACATCTCCGGAGCGCCAACGGCGCGAGAACAGAACAGCCTGGGCTGAAGGCCCAGGAAAAGGGGTGAACCAAAGGCCTGCGGGCTGAAGGCCCGCGACATGCACGGATAGTGTTGATGTGCCGGTCCTTCAGACCGGGAACTGTATAGGAATGCCGATACCCAGCCCTACAGGCTGGGCTGGTATGTTACCGCGCCGTTGGCGCTCTGGGAGCTCCGAGAAGCCTGCCTCGAGAATTCATATCCCTTCCGGAATGTGGGACCGGCGCCCTCGCCGGTCATTGTATTTTCATCGTCTACGGGTGAGCCGAATGGCTCATGGTGCGCTGCCTCGAAAATTCAAAAACCGGGATTTCCCGCTCCGTTGTGGGACCGGTGCCCTCACCGGTCATTAATCTTTTCTTCGCCTATGGGTAAGCCGTGGGCTCATGGTGCGCTGCCTCACCGCACGGGTGATTCGCTGATTCAATCTGCACCCGATCGCTACGGCATTTTAATCATGCGGTCTCACGTTACCCGATCTGGGCCCGGGCCCTCTCCGGGGCACGCTCTCGCCCCGGCCTTTGCAGCGGCGCGTATCTCCTGTGCAGGACGCCTCCTGACTCGGAGGCGCGTGCATTTTAGACTTGCATCGGACGGGGCACGCGAGACCGGGACGCGGCCCCCAGCCCCGTTTCGCCGGTGTTTGTCCGGCACCAGCCTTTCCGCCCATGCTTGACTGAACCGGGCGCAGCCGGTAGCATCGGGATTCGGGCTGGTGCGGGGCCTGGCGGACAAGCGCAACCCTCGAAACGCGTTACGCCCTCCCGCGCCGTATTGAGCAACGTTCCTCAGGAGAGAACTCGTGGATATTCAGACATTCCCGCTGACGCCGTTCATGACGAATTGTTACGTTGTGCGGAACGCCGGCGAAGCCTTGGTAATCGACCCCGGCGAAGCGCCTCCGGCGCTTCTCGCGTCACTCGAAGGGCACCGGGTTCGCGCCATCATCAACACCCATGCCCATTGCGATCATTGCGCGGGGAACGCAATACTGCTTCGGGAAACCGACACCGAGCTCATGCTGCATGAAGACGACCTGCCGCTGCTCCGTTCGATCCAGGAGCAAGGGATGATGTTCGGATTCACTGCCATGCCTTCTCCCGACCCGCATGTTTTTCTCGAGGCGGGCGACGAAGTGCGGGTGGGCGAACTTACCTTCGAGGTGCGCCACACGCCGGGGCATACCCCCGGCCATATCGTGCTTGTGGGGCACGGAAGGGTCTTCGCCGGTGACGTGGTGTTCCGGGGTTCCATTGGCCGCACCGACCTTCCGGGAGGCGACCATCAGCAACTGCTCCGCTCGATTCAGACCGAATTGCTGCCATTGCCCGGCGAAACGGTTGTATACTCGGGCCATGGGCCAGCCACAACCATTGGAGACGAACGGGCCGCAAACCCGTTCCTGGCAGGACTGTAACACAACATGATGCGATTCATTGCAGTAGCGGCAGCGGCGGCCGGCATGGCGCTGGGCGCGAACGCCGAGTTCGCCGTCACCATCGCCCCCGATCAGCCCATTCCACACGTGTACGTCGACGACGTGCTGGTGTTGGAAATCGCCAGTGACCGCGACGTCACGGCCCGCGTTCGTGTGGTCATCGTAAATCAGGCGGGTGTGGAAGAGGCGGCCCTGGACGCCGAAATCCCCCTTCGCGCACAGGGTATACGATGGATTCCCCTCGAGAACGTGGCGCTTGCCCGCGGCCGGTACGTAGCCCGGGTGGCTATCGAGGACGGAAGCGAAACCCTCGAATCCACGCACCCCTTCTGCCGTATCGACCGGCCTGTTTCGATGCAGGCGCCGCCTGTCGGCGCAACCATCGATACCCCGGATCCCTACGCGCTCCTGGCCATGCGCGACCTGCCCCTCGGCAAGGTGTGCTTCAGGGCGGACAACCCCAGCCTCGATGCCCTGGTTCAGGCGGCGGCCGATGCCGGTCTCGGTTCGGCCATTTTCGTGGATTTGGCCGTGACCTCCGCCGACACCGCCATGAACCTGCCGGACAAGTATGCCTCGCACGTGGTTCATTGGGGCTTGCAGCCGGGTGAATCGTTCCAGGTGTTCGAGGCCATCGCGACCGCGTTTGCCGAGCGCAATCCCCCGGTGCCGTTTTCTCTTGTTGCGGACACGCCGGAGGCCCTTGGCGCCATGCTGCGCAACGGCGCGGGACATTCTGCGTCGTCTATTACGCTTCGGAGCGATGCGCCTTCGCCGGAAATGCTGGCGGCCTTTACGAGCGCGGCCCAGACCGCCGGTTACGAACGACTTCCCTTGCACGTGCTGGGGCGCGGCATAAACGGGGACGGTCCGGGTTCCGCCGCACGCCTGATTCGCAATCTCATCGTTTTCGCGTCCTGCGGCGTCGCCCAGGCAGATATCGACGGGACGCTGTTGTTTCATGAGCGCGAGGTTGCCGAGGCATACGTGTTCCTCAGTGCCCTGGCGCGACGCCTGGTGGAGGCCGTGCCTATTGGCACGCTCAACGTGCCCGCTCCCTATCGCGCCTTGGTGTTTCGAATCGAGGACGCGTGGCTCGTGGCCGCCTGGAGCGAGGGAGACGACGGCGACCTCGCTATACCCATCGGCGAGGCCACGGTTCTCGAGTACGCCGATGCGTCAAACAACCCTCTGCCGCTTCCCGAGGTCTCGAATGGAAAGGTCTCGCTGGCCTTGACCTCGAATCCGGTGTATTTGAAGGGTGAAGGCGGTACCGTAATGGCCGTGACCGCCAGGCGCATGATGCAGGCGGCTGCGGACGCATTCGCCCGCAACGAAGCCTATGCGGCCCTGTTGCCCGAGCAGGTGGCCGAAATCTTCGAAATCATGCGCAAAGCGGAGCCTCCCCGCATCGACCGGAGCCAGTTCCTCGCGCTCTTGCCCATGTTTCCCCTGCTCGAGGCGAAATGGCACACGGGAATCGTTCCGCAGGAAGTCGCCGTGCCTGCGATGAGCGCGTTGGCCGACCTCATCCGGTACGCGGCGGTGATCGAGCAGGCGTCCGGTGAACCCTTCGTGCAACCCCTTCAAGACACCCTGGCAACGTGCGCCGAATTCCAGCAGGATTTCCTGACCCGCGCGGAAGCCCCGCCGGAAACGCGCGAGCGGGCCGCCTGGCTGCTGGCCGAAGTATCCCGGCTGGTGGCGGAGGCGAAACAGCTCGATCGCGCGGGCAGAACTATCGAGGCCAACGCGGTCGCGTCGCTCGCCAAATACCGGGCCCACGCCCTGAATGCGACCCTGACCTATGCGCCGGCGGCCGAATCCGAGACCAAAACCACGGCCGGCTCCCCGCCCGAAGAAGCAGCGCTGCCCGAGGGCGAAACGGCCGAAGAATAAACGAGGAAGTGACCATGAAGCGGATTGGAGTATTGACCAGCGGCGGCGATGCGCCGGGCATGAACGCCGCGCTCCGCGCCGTCGTGCGCACCGCAGCGTACTACGACCTGGACGTGTTTGGCATTTACCGGGGGTACCAGGGCCTGATCGACGATGAAGTGCTCGAAATGGGGCCGCGGTCCGTCGGCGGCATCATTAACCGTGGGGGGACCATCTTGCGCTCGGCGCGGTGCAACCCCTTTTACGAAAAAGAAGGCCGTGCCCAAGCCGCCGAAACCCTCCGGAAACACGGCATCGAGGGATTGGTCGTGATCGGCGGCGACGGGTCGTACCGCGGCGCCCTCAAGCTGCACGAGGAGCACGGCATCGCGTGCATCGGTTTGCCGGGCACCATCGACAACGACATCGGCGGCACCGATTACACGATCGGATACGACACCGCGCTCAACATAGCTCTCGAGGCGATCGACCGCATCCGCGACACCGCCGAATCCCACGATCGCATCTTCTTTGTCGAGGTGATGGGCCGGCACAGCGGCTATCTGGCCATGATGAGCGGCATTGCGGGCGGCGCCGAGGAAATCCTCGTGCCCGAAACGCCCACCAGTATCGAGGACCTCGTCGAACATATACGCATCAACCGCGAAAAGGGTAAACAGTCCGCCATTATTGTCGTGGCCGAAGGCGACGACGCCGGCAATGCCATCCAGGTCGCCAAACAGGTCGACACCCTCGCCAAGATCCCGAACAGCCGGGTCGTAGTCATCGGTCATCTCCAGCGCGGGGGCTCGCCCACAGCATTTGACCGCATCCTGGCGAGCCGGGTCGGGGTGCGTGCCGTCGAGGCCCTCATGGAGGGGATTACCGGCAAAATGGTGGGCATCAACGCAAACAATGTGGTGTTGCGCCCGCTGCAGGAAGCGTGGGAATGCCGCACACAATTCGATCCGATGCTCACCCGGATCGCCCACATTCTCGCCACCTAGCGGGGAGACGGGCCGCCCGGCCGCGCACGGACGGGGGGAAGGCTTTGGGAAGATGGCGGTAAGACTTTACACACCGGCACGGCTGCCGGGGCTGTCCAGCCTGTTCGCGCGCGTCGGCATCGTCTTTGCCCTTCTGGCCGTCTCGACCCTCCTCGTATATTTCGAAGGAGGACTCGTGGATTCCCGGACCGGAAGCCCCCCGGACCTGCTTGACAGCCTCTATTTCGTGCTTATCACGGTTACCACCGTGGGCTATGGCGATATCGTGCCCGTCGATACGGCCTCGAGGCTGACCGACGGTCTCGTGCTGACCCCTATCCGTTTCATTATTTTGAGCATTTTCCTGGGCACGGCCTATCAACTCATTATCAAACGGCTTCAGGAGGACTACCGCATGAAGCGCGCCATCAAGAAACTCAAGGAACACATCATCGTCTGCGGCTATGGCGCGACCGGACAGGCCGTCCTGGATGAACTGCTTCTCCACGGGACGCCCCCCGAGCAGATTGTCGTGCTCGACCCCGATGAAAACGCGTTACGCCAGATCCGCCACCAGGACGTCGTCGCCGTTCTCGGCGACGCCTCCCAGGAAAGCACCCTGCAAGCGGTCGGCATTCAAAAAGCCGCTCACATCCTCATCTGCACGGGCCGCGACGACACGGCCATACTCATCGCGCTGACAGTACAGGCGCTCAACCCCGGCTGCCGCATCGTCTCGATGTGCCGCCAGCACGAGAACGTCAAGTTCCTGCAACGCAGCGGGGCGCACAGTATCATTTCGCCCTCGGTCACAGGAGGGACGCTCATGGCCGCCGCCACGCGGCAAGTCCATCTCGTCGATACGATGCAGGACCTCCTTTCCGTGGGGGGCGCTCTTCAATTGGACGAACGGACTGTGCATGGCAACGAAGTCGGCAAGAACCCCCGCGAACTGCGCGATATTCTGGTCCTTCGTGTATACCGCGGCAGCCAGGTCATGAACCCCGCGCGTATCGACAAACTGGACGCCGGCGATATCCTGGTGTTTGTTGCCCCCGGCACGAACGAGTGACCGGTCTCCGCCAAGACAAGTGAGCGATGCCCTTGAGCCATCCGCCAACCCGGTGCGCTCGTCCCGGCGTTCAGCGAGACCGAGCCCTGTCACGGTTCTATGGAGCGGATTCCGCGAACAGTTCTCCGGGCTTGGCGCAGAGTGCTATCACGCGTTCGGCGCATGCCATGGCCTCGGCAAAATCGAAGGCCCGATGGTCCGCCGCCACCGTCATGGACAAAATCGAGCGTATCGCGATGGTGTCGTTGCCGTGCGCGTCCTCCACAACAACCGGCTGCTTGCGCGCGGCGCATAGCCCGAATGCCGTAACCTGCGGCGGGATGACCTCGAGTAGCGTGATGTGGGCGGGCAGATGTTTCATGACACTGCCGATATTGGTCACGAGGGTGGTGGCCGTCAGGATGTCGTCGGGGATGAGCCGGTCCTTCTCGGGAATCTGCTGGTAGGCTCTGCGCTCGCTCTTGGGCGGAAAAGTCAGCCGCTTGGGACCATACACATTTGCATACAGGCGCCGCAGCACGCCCAGCCGGCCCCGTTTCAACTTCGCGAGGGTGTCGCGGTGGCCCGCCTCGAGGAGCAGCAGATCGAAATTGGTGTTCGCGACGCGCCGCCGCAGGTCCTCCATGTCCAGGCACAGTTGCCGGAGGGATTTACCGCCTACCTGCTTCACGACGGGCGCCACCATGCGGCCGTCGCTGGTCAGGAAGGGCACCGCGATATTGATGTCCTCATAGACGATGAGTTCGCCCACGGTGTTTTTCGGGTTGTACCGGAGGTGAGCGTTCAAATGGGGCGAAACCTTGAGCCCTTCCGCGATGAGTTTCAACATGACAACGTTAAACGTCAACGACACCCCGGCGAATGCAGGGGACTCCCTGGCAGTCTTGAAATGGGCCATGAGTTCCGTAACATCCAGGTCGGCCCGGACCGCGGCGTGGGGGATGGTCCGCCAGCTCTCAGATGTTTTGTAGGCCACGGCCTTACGGTAGATATCGAAGGGGATGATTTCCTTTACCGAAACGCCCTTGGGCATGTCCATGAGCGGGTTCTCCTCGTTCGCTATCGCCGCCACACTATACCAGAAGCAGCGGACCATCAACCCGCCGGCTCAGCCATAGACGATGAAAATGGGGGGAGTGACGTTCAGAAACCTCGGCCCCGGCGCCACGATCATGCGCAAGATGCGCATGCCACCTCGAGGACCGCGCTTGGTTAGGGCTTGCCGCTGAATGGCTGCGTTGCGGGGACGCGGCAGGATGCCGCGTCTACGTTGAAGACCTCCGGAAGCGTAGAAGAGGCTGCCAGCCTCTTCATTCCCAGAAACTCGGGTTGC
>CAZFOG010000114.1:0-15911 GCA_964520685.1 uncultured Nitrospiraceae bacterium
GGGACCGGCCGTGCGCGACGGCGAAGTTTACGTCCTCGACCGCCAGGAGAATGCGCGCGATATCCTCCGCTGCCTCGACTTGGAGACCGGAAAAGAACTGTGGAATTACGCATACGACGCCCCGGGAACGGTTGGGTATAGCGGTTCGCGTAACCCCCCGACCGTTGCGGAGAAATACGTCTATTCCGTCGGCATGCTGGGTGATTTTCTTTGTATCGACCGCCAAACCCACCAGCCTGTCTGGCGCAAGAACATCCTGACCGATTTCGGCAGCAGGCCGGCGAGTTGGGGGGTATCCCAGTCGCCGTATCTTTGGCGCGACCTTGTGATTGTGGCTCCTCAAGCCAAAGACGCCTTCGTTGCGGCATACAACGCAGAATCGGGCGAACTGGTCTGGCAAAGCCCGAGCTTCGGCAACGTCGGATATGCCTCGCCGGTCGTCACCGCTCTGGCGGGCGTTGAACAGGCCGTGATGGTTTCCGCCAATGGAAAAACGGCGGGTATTTCCCTTGAGAACGGCTCGCTTCTGTGGACATACGACGGCTGGCACTGCAAAATTCCCATTCCCTACCCTACGACCCTCCCCGATGACCGGCTTTTTATTACCGGCGGATATGACGCCGGCTCCGCGATGATTCAAGTAAAAAGGGACGGCGATGCATTCAAGGTAACGGAACTTTTTAAGACGAACGAGTGTAACAGCCAGATTCACCAACCGATTTTCTACGAAGGACACTTGTACGCGAACAGCAACTCGAATTCGAGCTCGGATGGCATGATTTGCATGACCCTCGACGGCAAACTTTTGTGGCGCACGCGCGATTCGCGTGATTTGCCGCGATTCGAGCGGGGCAGTCTTATCCTGGCGGACGGCATGATCATCAGCCTCGATGGCAAGACCGGCATTCTGCACCTGGTAGAGCCTTCTCCCGAAGGATACATGGAACTGGCCCGCGCCCAGATTTTCAACGGCAGCAAGATGTGGTCGCCCATGGCCCTGACGGATGGCAAATTGCTGCTGCGCGACCAGGAACAGATGAAGTGTCTCGACCTGCGCAACCCGCAGTAGAGCAAATGCATGCGTCGCAACCACGCAAAATGAGACGATGAAGAAATCCAAGGCAAGCCGAACCGCCGCAGTGGGTGCTGCGCTCGTGACTGCCGCCGTGGCAGTCATCGCGCTCCAGCAGTGGCTTGCCTCGAAACCGCCCCACGATATCGCCATAAGCCTGCCGGGCCGCGACGGACGCCCCGATACGGCGGATTCCGCGGACGTCGCAACGGACCTGTCGGGCACGTATCAGCAGTTCGACGGGGTTCCCGCGAACCTGCCGGGAGTCTGGCCCCGGTTTCGCGGTCTCGATTTCGACAACATCTACAAGCAAGATTACCCGCTCACCGAATCGTTTGGCGAAGCGCCGCCCGTCCTGTGGTCCGTGGAACTGGGAGAAGGGCATGCCGCACCAGCGGTGCTCAACGGGCGGGTCTACGTGCTGGACTACGACGAGACGGCGCGTGCCGATGCGGTGCGGTGTTTCTCCCTTGACGACGGCCGGGAAATCTGGCGGCACTCGTATCCGGTGAGCATCAAGCGCAACCACGGGCTGTCGCGCACCATTCCCGCGGTCACCGAAGATTTCGTAGTCACGATTGGCCCCCGGTGCCATGTGGTGTGCCTGGATGCGGCGGACGGCGCGTTTCGATGGGGCATCTCGATGCAGGAGCAGTACGGCACCACCGAGCCGCTCTGGTATACGGGACAGTGCCCGGTTATCGATAACGGACTCGCGATTCTGGCTCCCGCGGGTCCGGACGTGCTGATCATCGCCATCGATTGCGCCACCGGCCAGCCGGTATGGCAAACCCCAAACACCAACGGATGGAACATGTCGCACTCGTCGATTATCCCGATGACCTTCGAGGGGACGCGCATGTTTGTCTACTGCGCCATCGGAGGAGCGCTTGGAATCGCGGCGGACGGTCCCGATGCGGGCCGGCTCCTCTGGGAGGTTCCGTGGGATGTGAACGTCGTGGCGCCATCTCCCGTGCCGCTCGATGACGGAAGGATTCTTTTAACGGCAGGCTATGGCAACGGCAGCCATATGGTGCAGTTGCGCAACCAGGAAGGCCGGTTTACCGCGGAAACGCTCTTCAAACGCGGCCCCACGGAATGGCTGGCCTGCGAACAACAGACACCCATCTATTACGACGGTCTGCTTCATGCTATCATGCCGAAAGATGCAGGCGCTTTGCGCGGTCAGTTCGTCTGCTACGACCCCGAGGGGTCTCTTGTATGGTCCAGCGGCCAGGCAAGCCGGTTCGGTCTGGGCCCCTATATTCTGGCTGACGGGAAGTTTTACGTCTTGAGCGACGACGGCATCTTGACCGTTGTCAAACAAAGCCGCGAACAGTACATTCTCCTGGACGAAGTGCGGGTCCTCGATGGCCACGATGCCTGGGGCCCCATCGCCATAGCAGGCACCCGGATGCTTCTGCGGGATTCCACCCGCATGGTCTGCATCGAAGCGGGTGCGGCAACACAGGAGCGCGTAAGCCAGTGAGTGACGAAACCCGCAGGCTGATTCCCATCTGGGTATGGGTGGCCATCGCGTTTGCGGCGGTTGGCGCGGCCGCATGGGTTGCCGCAAACAACAACCGCCCTGAGCCGCCGCAATCCTTCCGCTATGATATTTCCGAATATGAACGGATAGACCCCGCTCTCGTGATTGCATCGGAGTCCGCTGCGATACGCCCCGGCATACCCGGTTTGAGAGCGCTCGCCACAACGCCGGACGGACGCATTTTCGCGGCGGGAGACAAGGCCCTCGCCGTATTCGGGCTTGATGGTTCCGAGCTGGCGCGATACACCCTCGAAACCACCCCGGAATGCCTGGCCATCGCGCCGGACGGCACTATCCTTCTCGGTATGCTGGACCACGTGGAACTGCTCGGCCCTGACGGGACGCCACAAAAGGTCTGGGCGCCAGTGGGAGAGCGGGCGCATATCACAGCTGTAGCTGCCGATGAGGAGAACATATACGTCGCCGATGCCGGAAACCGCGTGGTGTTGCGCTTCGATTACGACGGCGCCCTGCAGGCGCGCATCGGTGAAGAAGACCCCGACCGCGAGATCCCGGGATTGATCGTCCCCAGCCCGCATATGGACGTTCTGCTTGACCATACCGGCGCGTTGTGGATCGTCAACCCGGGACGTCACGGCCTCGAGCAGTACCGTCCCAACGGAGACCTGGTTTCCGCGTGGTACCGCCCTTCGATGGAGAACGATGGGTTCTGCGGCTGCTGCAACCCGTCCAATGCGGCGTTTCGCTCGGACGGTACCCTGGTCACCACTGAAAAAGGCCTCAATCGAGTCAAACTCTATTCGGTAGATCAGCAGTTGATGGGATTCATCGCGGAACCGCAAGCGTTTCGCATCTCACCCACGGGCCCGTTCTCGGCGGAGCTGGAAACGCTGCTGCTCGATCTCGCGGTCGACGCGAAGGATCGCATCCTGGTTGTCGACGCCAATCAAAACGCCATTCGCGTGTTCCAGGTGAAGGAGCCAAACTAATATGGATACACCAAGAGTGGATCGGCGCTCGTTCTTCGACCGCATCATGCGGGCCTGCCTGCTTGGCGGGCTCACCTTCGCCGGCGGCCTGCTCGTGTGGCGCCGGTGGAAATCGGGCGCATGCGCCGACGCCCGGGCATGCACCGCGTGCCGGGTGTATGCCGCATGCCCCATCCGGCAGCAACGCGACGAGGTAAAATCATGAGCGAGAAAAAAAGTCTCGACCGGCGCGATTTCATCCGCGCCGCGGCCATTCTCGGAGTGGGCGGCATCATCTGGAAAACCGCTGCCCCGGCCTCCGGCGACTGGGTATGGCAGCTCGATCCGCAAAAATGCGTCCAGTGCGGGCGCTGCGCCACCGAGTGCGTGCTCAATCCTTCCGCGGTGAAGTGCGTGCATTCGTATCAGATTTGCGGCTATTGCGACCTGTGTGGCGGGTACCTGCAACCCAACGCCAAACAGCGCGACACGGGCGCCGAAAATGAACTGTGCCCGGTATCGGCCATTAAACGCACCTTCATCGAGGACCCGTTTTTTCAGTACACCATTGACGAGGAGCTCTGTGTGGGGTGCGGCAAATGCGTCAAGGGCTGCGCGCTCTTTGGCAACGGTTCGCTGTACCTCCAGGTAAAGCAGGACCTCTGCGAGCACTGCAACGAGTGCGCCATCGCCAAGGCGTGTCCCGCCGACGCATACCGGCGTATCCCGGTCGAAGAGGCTTACCTGTTGAAGACACGCCAGGAAGGGGGTGCCACGCAAGAATGAAGGCTCTGAGAACCCCCGTCTACGTCATGGTCATCCTGCTTTTGCTCGGCGGCATCGCCCGCGCCGAGTTCCGGTTCCCCATGCCTGAATTCGAGTCCGGCTACGAGTATCCCGAGATGCACACGCCCCAGGCTGGCCGCACGAACGATCTGTGGGACGTCGTTATTCTCACGGGCGCCCTCGGGTTGGCGGCGCGGCTTGTGTTGAAGCGCCGGTCGCGCCCGGCTGTTCTCGGATTGACCCTCTTTTCGCTGGCGTACTTTGGTTTCTGGCGCGAGGGATGCGTGTGTCCGGTCGGTTCATTGCAGAATGTCGCCGAAGGCATGCTCGGTCTTGGGATCGTGCCCATTTCCGTGGTGGCGTTCTTTCTGCTGCCGCTGGTGTTTGCGTTGTTTTTTGGCCGCGTCTTCTGCGCGGCGGTATGTCCCCTCGGGGCGATTCAAGAGGTAGTCGCCGTTCGCCCGGTCATTCTCCCCCGCGCCGTTGACCGGGTGCTGGGTATAGTTCCGTATCTGTATCTGGGCATCACGGTACTGGCTGTCGCCACGGGGTCGGGATACTTGATCTGCCGGTACGATCCCTTTGTCGGGTTTTTCCGGCTGGGCGCGAGTTTCAACATGTTTGTAGCAGGCGGCATTCTGCTGCTGGCAGGATTGTTCATCGGACGGCCCTACTGCCGGTTTCTGTGTCCCTATGGCGTGCTGCTTGGCTGGATGAGCCGATTCTCGAAATGGCACGCGAGCATTACCCCGCGCGAATGCATCCAATGCCGTCTTTGCGAAGATGCCTGCCCCTACGGCGCCATTAACTTCCCCACGCCCGAGAAGGCACCCGTTCCCCGGAAAGAAGGAGCGCGCAGGCTTGGTGTTGTGCTCGCTCTGGCGCCGGTAATCATCGGGATTGGCGCGGTCACGGGATTCCTGTCGCACGCTATGCTCGCGCGCATTCACCCGACCGTGCAGCTCGCCGAACGCATCGCAGGCGAGGAAAGAGGCTACTACACCGACATGACGCTGGAAAGCGAAGCGTTTCGCGCCAGCGTGCGGACCTCTAACGAGTTGTACGCGGAAGCGCACGCGGTTCGGGCGGATTTCAAATGGAAGTCAGCCTTATTGGGCGCGTTTCTGGGGCTTGTGATAGCCGCGAAACTGGTGAGCCTGTCACGTGCACGAAAACAGGAAGACTACGAGACCGACCGGCAGGCCTGCGTGAGTTGCGCACGGTGCTTCCCGTATTGCCCTGTTGAAAAGGAAGATGTCGCAGTTGCAGAACAGAAGACCTGAGTTTGTGCCCCACACGGCGAGATGGCGTATCGCGGCAGCGGTCGCGGTTGTCGCCGGGATATTCACGCTGGTTCTGGCGGCGTTGCTTATCGTCAACTACCTCCAGATCCGGGCAGCGGACCCGCTCGATAACGTGGAACTCCTGAATCTACGCGAACAATTGGCGGCATCCGGCGGTGAGGACGAAGACCTGGTGAATCAAATCCGGGTCTTGGATTTGCTGGTGCGAAAGGCGTTCTTTACGAGTCAGGAGCAGTTGCGCATTGGCGGGCTGATGTTACTCGCGGGCGCCATCGTGTTTCTCGCCGCGTTCCGCCTCGCCGCGCGCTGGAACCCCAAGGTGCCCTCGCCCGGCGGTACCCCCGACACTCAGGCGTACTGGGGCGCCCTCGCGCAATCCAGAGAACTCATCACAGGTAGTGCGGTGGTGCTCGTTCTGGTAACGCTGACAGCAGCGTATTTCACCCCGACTGACATTCCAATGCCAAGTGCGGCGGCCCCGGTCGAGATGGCGGGCGAGGCCCCGCCCCCTGTTTCGCCGGCAGCGGATTTCCCGTCATGGGAGGATATGCTTGCGCAATGGCCGTCTTTTCGGGGCCCCGGCGGGATTGGCGTGGCCCATTTCACCACGGCTCCGACGCAATGGAACATCGAGACCGGCGAAGGCATCCGATGGAAGGTCGAAACGCCCCGGGCCGACTTCAATTCGCCGGTCGTGTGGGATAACCGCCTGTTTCTAAGCGGCGCCGACGGGGAAACGCGCGAGGTGTACTGTTTCGACACCGGCACCGGCGCGTTGCTGTGGCGACAAACCCTCCCCGGGTTTCCCGGAACCCCCGAGACTCCCCCCAAGGTCACGGAGGACACCGGCTACGCAGCGCCGACGATGGCCGCCCACGGCACATACGTCTTTGCCATCTTCGGCACCGGCGACATGGCCTGCTACGATTTTGACGGCAACCTGGTCTGGGGGCGCAATCTCGGCGTACCCGTGAATCATTACGGGCATGCATCCTCGCTGATCGCTTTCGAAGACAAAGTCTACGTTCAAATGGACGACAGCGAACAACCGCGCCTGATGGCCCTCGATGCCGCGACCGGCGAAGAGGTCTGGAATACCGGGCGAAAGAAGATTTCGTGGGCATCGCCCGCGTGTGCGCAGACGCCCTTCGGATTCCAGCTCATCCTCGCCTCCGAACTGGATGTGGATGGCTACAACCCGCAAACAGGCGCGCTGTTGTGGACCCAGGAAGGGCTCGACGGCGAAGTCGCGCCTTCACCGGCCATATCCGGCGACGTGGTCTTCGTCGCCAATGAATACGCCATGGCCACAGCGGTGCGGCTTTCGGCCGCTGGCGAGGCCATGGCGTCCGAGATAATCTGGCAATGGGAGGAGAGCCTGCCCGAAGTGGCCAGTCCCACGAGCAGCGACCAGCACTTTTACATCGCGACCTCCCTCGGCGAGATCATCTGCCTGGACAAGGAATCCGGCGAAGAGGTGTGGCTGCACGAATTCGACCAGGGGTTCTACTCGTCGCCAGTCCGCGTGGGTGACCGCATTTATGCGGCCGACCTGCAGGGAACGATGCACATATTTGGAACGGGCAAAGAATTCGAGCTGATAGGCTCCCTCGATTTGGGCGAGCCGGTGTATGCGACGCCCGCGTACCTCGACAAACGCATGTATGTGCGCACCGAGCGCCAGCTCATGTGTATTGAAACCAATGACGGAAATTAGATTCTGCATAGACGATATCGACCGGATTGTCGAGGAGAATGGCCACGGCAGAGAAGCCGTGATCCCGATTCTCCACGCAATCCAGGACCGGTTTCGGTACCTGCCCGACGCCGCCTTGAACCGCGTGTGCGAAATTACCGAGATCACGCCCGCGACCATCGAGGGCGTCGCGACGTTCTTCCCGCGGTTCCGCCGGCGCCCAATGGGCCGGCACACCATCAGCGTATGCGACGGTACGGCCTGTCACGTCAAAGGCGCCCCCGTGGTATTCGACGCCTTTGCCAAAGAACTTGGACTGGCAAAGGGGCAAGACACCGACAAGCGCGGCGAATTCACCTTGCAGCGGGTTGCCTGCCTGGGATGTTGCACCCTCGCCCCGGCCGTGCAGATCGACCGCGTCACCTATGGCCACGTCGACTCTGAAAACGTCTCGAGTATTCTCGAAGACTTCCTGGCCAACGAGGCAGACAAGAGGGAGCGTCCCCTGCGACGCGGCAACGGCACAGACGAGGCGGCGGGTGAAATCCGGGTCGGGCTGGGCTCCTGCTGCATCGCCGGCGGAAGCGACAAGGTGCGCATCGCCCTCGAGGACGTGCTCGAATCCATTGACGCACACGTTCGCGTCAAGCGCGTGAGCTGCGTCGGGATGTGCCACCAGACACCCCTGCTCGAGGTCCATCTTCCGGATCGCCCGCCCTATCTCTACGCCAAAGTTCAGGCGGAGGACGTGCGCGACATCGTTGCCCGCCACTTCGCCCCGCGCAAACGCACGGTCCGCATACGGACGGGGCTCGGCAAATGGCTCGAAAACGTGTACAGCGGGGACCATCGCGATGTGCTCGAACGGCATGGCATCGACGTACGCGACCAACCCGTCGCGGCGTTTCTGGACAAGCAGAAGCGCATCGCCACGGAATACTGCGGCGCCCTCGACCCCACCGACCTTGACGAGTATATCCGCCTGGGCGGATTCGAGGCGCTGAGCAAATGCCTGCCCCGGACCGCAGGTACAACCGCGGGTTCAACCGCTGCGCTTGCGCCGGAAGCGATTATCGAGATCATTCGCGCGAGCGGCCTTCGCGGAAGAGGGGGCGCCGGTTTCCCGACCGCGCAGAAATGGGAAATCGTGCGCAACGCGCCCGGTGAACGGAAATACGTGGTCTGCAACGGCGACGAGGGAGACCCCGGCGCCTTCATGGACCGCATGATCCTCGAATCCTATCCGTTCCGGGTGATCGAGGGTATGCTCATTGCGTCGCTCGCCACCGGTGCGCACGAGGGACTTCTTTATATCCGTGCGGAGTACCCCCTGGCCGTGGCGCGTATCGAGGAAGCGCTCCGTATCTGCGACGCGGCGGGATACCTGGGCGACAACATACGCGGCAGCGGTCATGCGTTGCGTCTTCGCGTTATGCACGGCGCCGGCGCGTTCGTGTGCGGCGAAGAGACGGCCCTGCTGGCGTCCGTCGAGGGGCGCCGCGGAACGCCCAGCTTCCGGCCCCCTTACCCGGCCCAGGAGGGCCTGCACGGCTGCCCTACGTTGATCGGGAACACGGAAACCCTCGCCCTGGTGCCCTGGATCGTCCGCCACGGCCCCGAGGCATTCGCGTCTCTCGGCACCGCTCGCAGCAAGGGCACGAAAGTCTTCTCCCTGGCGGGCAAAATCAATCGCGGAGGCCTGATCGAAGTCCCCATGGGCACCACGATTCGCGAAATCGTGGAAGACATCGGCGGCGGTGTGCAGGGCGGCAAGCGGTTCAAGGCGGTACAGGTTGGCGGACCTTCCGGCGGATGCATTCCCGCCTCCCTGGCAGATACCCCCATCGATTACGAGGCGCTGACTGCCGCGGGCGCAATGATGGGCTCGGGCGGCCTGGTCGTGCTTGACGAAACCGATTGCATGGTCGAGATGACCCGCTATTTCCTCTCGTTCACGCAACTGGAGTCCTGCGGGAAATGTCCTCCCTGCCGCGTCGGCACGAAACGCATGCTCGAGATCCTCGAGCGGCTCTGCGACGGCAAAGCCGAGGCCGGCGACCTCACCGAGTTGGAGACCCTCGCGCACGTCGTCAAAGCCAACAGCCTCTGCGGATTGGGCAAAACCGCACCGAATCCTGTTTTGACGACATTGAAGTATTTCCGCGAGGAATTCGAGGCCCATGTCGAAGGGCGCTGTCCGGCGGGCAAATGCAAGAGCCTGATTACCTATTCGATCACCGAGGACTGCATCGGTTGCACCAAGTGCGCGCTGAACTGCCCCTCCGATGCCATCGCGTTCCGCCCTTACGAGCGCCACGAAATTGACACCGGGAAATGCACCCGGTGCAATGGGTGCTTCGAGATTTGTCCCGTAGATGCGGTAAAGGTGGAGTAACAACATGCCGCGACTCACCATAGACGGCCAATCCGTGGATGTGCCCGCCGGTACATCGGTGCTGGAGGCGGCCGCTTCGCTCGGGCTCGAGATCCCCGCGCTGTGCCACGTCCGCGGTGTACGGCCCCTGACAGCGTGCATGCTCTGCGTCGTAGAAGACAAGCACAGCGGCAAGACCTTTCCATCGTGTTCCACCCTGGCCGAAGACGGCATGGTCATCGAGACGCGAACCGAAGCCATCAGCGCCGCCCGGAAAGAGATACTGCAGCTCCTGCTGAGCGAACATGTGGGCGATTGCGAGGCGCCCTGCCGCCGGATCTGCCCCGCCGCGCTGAACGTCCCCCTCATGATGCGAAAAGTGGCTTCCGGCGATATGAACGGGGCGGCCCGGTTGGCAAAGGAGGCGTTGATCCTGCCCGCGACGCTGGGCTGGGTCTGTAGCGCCCCCTGTGAGCGAGGTTGCCATCGCGGAACATTCGACGAACCCTTGCTGATTAGGGAAATGCACCGCCGCCTCGCGGAGGACACCCTGTCCTCGAGCGGATTCGCCCCTGAACGGTCCTCATCCACCGGCAAGCGTGTCGCCATCATAGGGGCTGGCGTCGCAGGCCTGTCCGCGGGATGGGTGCTCGCATGCAGGGGGCATCACTGCACGATATTCGAACGTGAGGGCCGTCCCGGCGGGTCGCTGCGCGAGCTGAGCGAGGACGAGCTGCCCAGGGCTGTCTTCGATGCCGAGGTGCAGTCAATCATAGCCCTGGGAGTCGAGTTGCGCACCCACAGCACCGTGGGCGGGAATACAGCAATCGAAGACGTGCTGGAGTCCTTTGACGCGGTCCTCATCGCATGCCAGGACGACGCTCTCGAGGATGCAGAAGACGAGGATCATGTGTTCACCGCCATTGAGTTTCCGATGGCCGTCACTGCGGTAGGTGAGGGGAAAGACGTTGCGGATGAGGTGGACCGGTTTCTCCGTGGCCTGCCGGCGCCGTCCCGCCGGAAACCCTTCGATTGCCGCCTGGTCGAGATTCACGAACCGGAGAAGGCTGCGTTCACGAACCATCGCATGGCGGCTGGCACACACGGACAAGGCCGCCAGCCCGAGGATGCAGAGGCCGAGGCGCAGCGGTGCCTGCATTGCGATTGCCTCAAGCTGGTTTCGTGTAAACTGCGCCAATATGCGACCGAATACGGTGCGGTCCAGTTCGCATACCGCGAAGTGAACCGTCCGCCCATAGAAGCCATACAGGCGGCCGATTGCGTAGTTTTCGAACCGGGAAAGTGTATTCGCTGCGGCCTGTGCGTCGAAATTACGGCCCAGGGTGGCGAACCCTACGGCATGGCGTTCGTCCAGCGCGGTTTCGACGTGCGCGTGCTGCCGCCTTTAGGGCGGACCCTCGAGGAAGCATTGACCAAAACGGCGCGCGAATGCGTCGAGGCCTGTCCTACCGCCGCATTGGCTTGGCGCCATCAAGAGGAGCGGGAATCATGAGAGTGGTACAGTTGATCCCGGGAACAGGCGGCACGTTTTACTGCCAGAATTGCATGCGCGACGCCGCCTTGGTCCGTGCACTGCGAACCCGCGGGGTCGAGGTAACACTGGTACCCCTCTATCTCCCGCTGAACGTGGATGCCGAGGGCCTCGAAGACCATGCCCCCGTATTCTTTGGCGGCATTAACGTCTATTTGCAGCAGAAATTCAGCCTCTTCCGCAGAACGCCCCGCTGGCTCGACAAATTCTTCGACTCGGACTGGATGTTAAGACAAGCGGCCGCGCGTGAAGGCTCGATGAGTACCGCCAAGCTGGGCGACATGACCCTCTCGATGCTTCAGGGCCGCGACGGCAACCAGCGCAAGGAAATCGACCGCCTCACGGAGTGGCTCCGCGACCAGGAAAAGCCGGACCTCATACACGCATCGGATTCCCTTCTCCTGGGCGTTGCCACCGAGCTGAAGCGTGCGCTTAACATCCCCTTGGTGTGCACCCTCCAGGACGAACATACATGGCTCGACGCCATCCCAGAGCCCTACGGCAGCCAGTGCTGGGAGGCCATGTCGGCCCAGGCGCGGGACGTCGACGGATTCATCGCCGTCAGCGACTGGTACGCCGGCGAAATGAGCCGGCGGATGAACATTCCCCGCCACGAAATTACCGTCGCTCCTGTCGGTATGGAACTGAATGATATCCAACCCGTTTCCGCTCCCCCGGACCCGCCCGCAATCGGATATCTCTCCCGCCTTACCGAGAGCCTCGGCGTGGGGCTATTGGTGGATGCGTTTATTCAGATCAAAAAGCGCGGACGCATTGACAATCTCAAACTGCGCCTGACCGGCGGCCACACTGCCGAAGATACCCCCTTCATCGATCATATCCTGGCCGAACTGCGCAGACACGCCATCGAGAAAGATGTCAAAATTGCCGGCCACTTCGACAAGCCGTCCCGCCATGCGTTTCTACGCTCATTGTCTGTCCTGTCGGTACCGGTCCCTGGGGGAGAAGCCTTCGGCACCTTCATCATCGAAGCCCTGGCGTGTGGCGTGCCCGTCGTGCAGCCGGCCGCAGGCGCGTTCCCTGAGCTCATCGAGAAAACGGGCGGCGGCATCATTTACGATCCCGGCACAGAAGACGGGCTTGCGAACGCACTCGAGGAACTCCTGCTCGATCCCACCCGCGCCTGCGAGCTTGGCCGCCAAGGCCGTGAAGGAGCCCTTGCGCAGTATAGCGTCGAGAATACAATGGAGAATGTTCTGGCTGTGTACACTCGCTTGGTGAAATCATGAAGAAGAAATCTCCCTGCTATCTCGCGGTGGTAGCGGCCCTCGCCATGCTCGGCGTGGTGGGTTGCAGTAAAGACAGCGATACGCCACCCCCAGACGCTGCCCATCCAGCGAACGGCCCGGAACCCGCTCCCAAGAAGGAATCCGCGCCCGATCCGGACGTTCCCTGGAACACCTACCACGGCGATTTCTCGCTTCGCGGCATTACCGATGTGCCACTGCCTGAGGAATTAAGGCTCGCATGGCGGTTCATGGCCGGAGCGCCCGTTATCACCACGCCCGTAGCGGGCGGCGCTCGCATATACTTCGTCAACACGAAAGGCCGCCTCTTCGCCGTCGATACGGAAGGCAACGAGCTCTGGGCGGCCTCGATTCCGCGCGAAGCACGCGATAAATGGTCCCCCACCGAACAGCAATTCGATGCCCCTCTCACCTATTTTCGCGATACACTCCTGGCAGGGTCCCTGGATGGCATCCTCTTCGCCCTCGACGCCGCGTCGGGCGAGGTGGTGTGGCAACGGGAGCTGGACGGGACGATTCTTGGTGCGGCGAACGTCGATCGTGTGACAAACGCCCAAGACCAGGAACACGCCCGGGTGTACGTCATCGAGCAGGGAAGCGGCGTGCTTCACTGCCTGGATTTCCAGACGGGCGAGCCCGTTTGGCAGTCAGACCGCGTCGAGCGATGCGACGGCTCCCCCGGTATTGGCGGGGGCACGGTGGTGTTTGGAAGCTGCGCCGCGGCGTTGCATGTATTCTCTTCCGAAACCGGAGAACTCCTGCGCGACATCCCGGTCGGCAGCGAATCGCAAGTGGCAGGCGGCGTGGCCGTGCTCGGCCAAGAAGCCTTCTCGGGCAGCCGCAGCGGCACCGTCCTCAAAGCCAGTACGGAAACAGGCGATATCGCATGGCGCAACGCCGACTGTACAAACGAGGTATTCACCACTCCCGCCGTGGACAGCCAATGGGTGGTCTATGGCTGCGCGGGAGGCGACGTCCATGCCCTCGAACGCGAGACCGGAGCATCGCGCTGGACGTTTCACACGAAGGGCCTCGCCACCTCGCCTGTCATCGCCGGTGACAAGGTGGTTGCCGGCTCAGACGGCACGTTATTCCTGCTGAATCTTGAAGACGGGCGCGAGCTGTGGTCCTATGAAGTCAGCGACGAAATAACGTCGCCGGCTGTGTTCAGTGGCCTGGTCATCGTCGGGTGCGATGACGGAACGGTAACCGCATTCCGGTAGACAGCACACAGGAGAGGCGATTGCATGAGTGAGACTTCCGCCTTGCTCGATGTTCGCAGCGTCACGAAGACCTACGAAGGCTCTCCGGACCCTCCACACGTGCTGAAAGGCATCGACTTGCGTCTAACCCATGGCGAGCCGGTTGCCGTGGTGGGTCCCTCGGGGTGCGGAAAAAGCACGTTGCTTAACCTGATCGGGGCGCTCGACAGGCCCACCTCCGGTTCCATCCTGTTCGACGGCCGTGATTTGGCCGCACTCGATTTCCGCGAGCTGGCCAGATTCCGCAACACTTCCGTGGGATTCGTGTTTCAATTTCATCATTTGCTGCCTCAGTGCACGGTGGTCGAAAACGCACTTGTCCCCACGCTGGTGAATGGCGGCTCACAAGACTCGAAATCCCGTGCGCTCGAACTGCTCGAACGCGTGGGATTGACGGACCGCGCCGATCACCGGCCGGGCCAGCTCTCTGGCGGCGAGCGCCAGCGCGCGGCCGTTGTGCGAGCGCTCATCAACAAGCCGCGCCTTCTGCTTGCCGACGAACCCACGGGCTCGCTCAACGAAGAAAGCGCATCACAACTGGTCGAGCTTCTGCTCGAGCTCAGCCGTGACGAAAACATGGCGCTCCTCGTGGTCACCCATTCCATGGCGGTTGCGGCACAGATGGACCGCGTGCTCGAACTGCGTGACGGCCTGCTCAAGCCGAAGGACACGACGCCATGAGCACGCTGAGGCTGGTGTTAAACAGCCTCCGCTTTCACTGGCGCATGCACGCGGGAGCGGCCGCGGGCACTGCACTGGCCACCGCCATCCTGACAGGCGCGCTCCTGGTAGGGGACAGCACCGATTACTCGCTCCGCCGCTACGCCCTTGCGCGCCTGGGGGCGATCCACTTCGCGCTCGAATCGCGCAGTGGATTTTTCTCCGAAGTCCTCGTCGACGACTTGCGTAGAGAGAGCTCCGCGCCCAGCGTCCCCGTGCTTACTGTACGGGGTATGGCCCTGGCAGGCGATACCGAAAACCCCCGCCAGATAAACCAGGTGAACGTTGCGGGGATCCCGCCGGAATTCTGGGACTTCGCGCCGGATACCGCGGTCTCGCTCGGCAGTTACGAAGCCGTTCTCAACGAAAACCTCGCCAAGGCCATTGGCGCGGGCGTAGGCGATCGCGTGACCGTGCGTATCCTGAAACCCGGAATCCTCCCGCGCGACGCACCGCTTGCATCCCGCGCCGAAACCGCGTCGATACGGGCGTTGTGCACAGTGAAGGCCGTGCTGCCGGACTCCGGCCTGGGCCGTTTCAGCCTCACCCCCGCTCAGGTGGCGCCGTATAACGCGTTTGTCGATCTGCGCTGGCTCCAGGAACAACTCGGCCTCGAGGGACGCATCAACCTGGCCCTCGTGGGGGAAGGTATTGGACACGCCGAACTCGAGGGCGCCCTCGGGAAAGCATGGCGGCCCGAATATGTCGGACTCGAGGTGCGCCCTCATCCCAGCGGCATCCTCCAGCTCGAGACGGACCGCGTGTTCCTGCAAAAAGCCGTGGCCGATGCCGCCCTCGGACTGCCTGGGGCGCGCGGCACCCTCTCGTATCTCGTCAATTCCATCTCGAAAGGCAATCGCGCAACACCCTATTCCTTCGCGACCGCCGGCCCCGTGCCGCAGGACTTGCAGGACGATGAGGTGATCATCAACCGCTGGCTTGCCAACGAGATCAGCGCGCAGCCAGGCGACGCGGTTGACGTGCGCTACTACGAGCTGACCCCATCAAACGATTTCGTCGAGAAAGCGCGCGGATTTACCGTACACAGCGTCGTGGAAATGACGGACCTCGAAGCCGAACGCGACCTGATGCCCGAGTTTCCCGGGTTAACCGACGTCGAGCGGTGCCAGGACTGGGATATCGGCATGCCCATGGATGAAGAACTGCTGGCGGATGAAGCCAACGAGACCTACTGGAACGATTATGGCCCCATGCCCAAGTTTCTCTGCACCCTTGCGGCGGGACAGGAAATGTGGGGCAACCGTTTCGGGGAAGTCATGACCGTCCGTTTCCCGGAGCAGACCGTATCCGCGAACGCCGTTTACGACGCGCTCCTCCGCCAGGTTGCGCCCGTCGAGGCGGGGTTGTTCGTTCTGCCCGTTCGTGAGCAGGCCTTCGA
>CAZFOG010000115.1:0-15822 GCA_964520685.1 uncultured Nitrospiraceae bacterium
CCCTCGGGATCGGGATCGGGATCGAAATCGGGATCGGCTTCGGTAGACTCCCCTCGGCGATAACCGCTGGCCTCATTGAGGCAGGAAGCCGATACGGAAAGCGACTGCGATACCCATCTCGATACCGATCCCGATACCGATAGCGATAGCGATTGCCCCTCGGGATCGGGATCGGGATCGAAATCGGGATCGGCTTCGGTAGACTCCCCTCCGCGAAAACCGGCGGCCACATCGAAGCAGGAAGCCGATACGGAAAGCAATTGCGATACCCATCTCGATACCGATCCCTATAGCGATAGCGATTGCCCCTCGGGATCGGGATCGGGATCGAAATCGGGCCCGGGATCGGCTTCGGTAGACTCCCCTCGGCGATAACCGGCGGCCACATCGAAGCAGGAAGCCGATGGCGAATGCGATGCCGATGCCGATCCCGATAGCGATTGGTCCTTCGGTGTGGGGGTCGACACGAGGGCATTTCTTGACTTTGCGTCGACTTTTTGGGTAGAGTTTTCGTGGCTGGCCAAGCCCGGAGGGCGCGCGGTTTGCAGTTTGCACTAAGCTACTAAGCGGCAATGGTTTATGTCCACAGTGACTTGTCCGAGCGGGGGGCATCGAGAAATCACTGGGAAGGGTATGAATGGAATATAAGCGGGTGGCAGGTCCCGTGGGCTCGACTCAGGCTGTGCTTGAATGGGGCCGCAGACGTCTTGTTTGCGGATTGCTGACCGGGCTGATGGGATTGAGCGTGGTGGGCGTGTTGCTCAGCTTTGCCTTGCCGGACGTCCGCCCTTACCGGCCGGTATTCTTGACGCTCGCGACAGCCTGCGTCCTCCTGGTGGCGGTGCTTGGCGCGGCCTGGCGGTCGGGTTACGGGCGGTTGATATTGGCGGGCCTGGTGTGCTGCGCCTTGGGCGATTTCGTCGGTCCTCACGATTTTATACTGGGTGCCGTAGCGTTTCTGGCAGCGCATATGTTCTTTGTTGCCGGTTTCTGGGTGCTGGGGGTCAATTGGCGGCGGGCGATGGGTTTCGCGCCCGTGATGCTCGGGGTCGATCTGGGCATTCTGGTGTGGCTCCATTCCGGCATCACGGGTGGTGACCGGTTGGTTGCATATCCCTATATCCTGATCATTTCCCTGATGGTGATATTCGCATTCAGCATAGCCTCGCAGGAACGGCGCAGACTCATCCTGGCGGCGGCAGTTCTTTTCTACATTTCCGACGTTTTTGTTGCACGGTGGCGTTTCACGGACACGGGTTCGCTCAACGGCTATTTCTGCTACCCCCTTTACTACACCGCATGCGTCCTGTTTGCCTGGACCGCGTGCATGGGCCGTGACAAGCCCCTTGCGGTCGAGTCCCGTGCTGGATAAGGGCTACGTGCGATACACGCTGATTGTTCTGCGTGTGTTGTTTGCCTGTGCCGCAGTGGCGGGGTGCATAGGGATGCTGGTGGCGTGGTCAGCGGACAAGGGCCCGATGGCCCGCGTCTTGCGCCAGGTCGCGTGCGCGGCGCCCGTTCTGCTGGCCGTGACGTGCGGGGCGTTCTCGTCGTGGTACGGACGCTGGGTATTCCTTGGGCTGCTGTACTGCTGGCTCGGCGACCGGCTGCTGGGCTCACATGGTTTTGTGGCGGGGCTGCTGGCGTTTTTGCTGGGTCATATCGCGTTCGCGGCGGCCTCGCTTGCCCGCGGCGTTTCAGGAAAGCCGTTCGCAATCGCATGCGCCGCGCTGACCCTGTCGGCGGGTGCGGTGCTGGTCTGGCTGTATGCGCGGGTACCTCCGCACCGTATGGCGTACGTACTTGCGTACCTCACGGTGATCTCGCTGATGACCGCCCTGGCGGTCAGCGCGTCGTGGCGTCACAAAGCGCCGTTGCTTGCGGCCGCCGCACTTACGTTTTATGCATCCGATCTGTTTGTGGCACGAGGCATGTTCGTGCAGCGCGATATCCTCAATGCGACGGTTGGTTTACCCCTGTATTTCGGGTCTCTGGTGCTGTTCGCCTTGAGCTTGCTGAGCGCCAGGGAGGATGAAGTGAAACAGGTGCGTCCACACATGGTAGAATTGAAGGACTGAACCGATTCGAGATAACGCAAATGGGGAGCCGCGATGAGCCAACACGCCTTTCGACTACGCCCGCTTCTCGTGACGTTGCTGCTCCTGGCCCTGATTCCTGCCGCGTGCGTGGAAATGCCGGGCGAGCCAACGGGCGGCGAGCCCGGCGACGACGATGCGCAGGGAATTCCCACGTATGGGTACCGGGTAGTCAATGCGTACCCCCATGACGCCGAAGCGTTCACTCAGGGACTGGTTCTTGAAGACGGCGTTTTCTACGAGGGGACGGGGCTCCTGGGGAAATCCTCCTTGCGCGAAGTGGTCGTCGAGACCGGCGCAATAGCCAGGATTGTTCCCCTCGAGAGCACGTATTTCGGCGAAGGGATTGCTGTTGTGGGGGACCAGGTTATCCAATTGACGTGGCGCAGCCAGATTGGTTTTGTATACGACAAGGCCACATTCGAGCGCACCGGGCAATTCACCTATCCCACCGAAGGCTGGGGGCTGACGTACGACGGCAACCGCTTGATCATGAGCGACGGCAGTTCGTACCTGTATTTTCTGGACCCGAATACCTTCGAGCGGACGGGGCAGGTCCAGGTAACCGGGCCGGACGGGCCCATCGTCCGGCTGAACGAACTCGAGTACATCGATGGCGAGGTGTATGCGAACATCTGGAAAACCGACCGCATTGCCCGCATCGGCCCTGCCACGGGCAGTTTGCTGGCATGGATAGACCTCTCGGGACTTCTTCCCCCCGAAGACCGCACCGGCGACGAGGACGTGCTCAACGGCATTGCGTATGATCCGGACGGTGACCGCCTCTTTGTGACCGGGAAGCTCTGGCCCAAGGTTTACGAGATCGAGCTGGTGGAGACGGAATAGCCGCGATTCCGGTCAGGAAGCGGGGCGCTCAAAAAGGATTTCGAATTGTCCCAAGGGGGGAGTCGCGTGTTTCCCCAAGGGAAATATGGTGACAACACGCCATCCTTCCCGCGCATAGCGCTGAACCGTCTGGCGATAATCCAGATCTCTCATGAATTTGTACTCGTATCGCTGCTCCATCGCCCAGACTCCTTTCATCCACAATACATTCCAGCGCAAGAGCTTATTCGTCGGGATACATGTCGGGGCGGAGGCCGATGTTGACGATGCTGCAGGCCTGGATGGGATTGAGCCCGAGTTCACGGGCGCGCCGAATCAGCTCATCGTCCTCGGAACCGGGGTTCAGAAAGAACTCGGCGGGGTTCTTCGCTGCGATTGTCTCGAGCATTTCCTTGCCGCGTTTGGCGGGCACATACATGGATACGCGGTCGATGGGCTCGGGGACGTCTTCGATAGAGGCATAGCATTTGATTCCTTCGACCTCTTCGAGTTTCGGATTGACAGGGTAGACAGTCCAGCCGCCGTCTTTGAACGCACGCACGGCCTTATTGCCGTATTTCTTGCGGTCGTTCGAGGCGCCGATAATCGCAATGGTCTTGCTCATGGGTCTCTCCTGAATGGTCGTGGGCACTCCGCGTTTTGCGTGATGATAGCATGCGGTGGGCGTAGATGGGCCGCGCCGCAGGCGCTTGGAACGGGACAAACTGGCACGTGGATACGGGCAGGGGTATACTAGGCGCCTACCCATTAGTGCCGTTACTCAACCAAAAGGACCTGTTTTACCATGAGAAGCGATGTTGTGAAGAAAGGTTTTGAACGCGCCCCCCACCGATCGCTGTTGTGGGCGACCGGCCAGATCAAGTCCCGCGAAGATTTCGATAAGCCCTTTATTGCGATCTGCAACAGTTTCAATGAGATCGTGCCGGGGCATGTCCACCTGGATGAGCTGGGGAAACTGGCCAAGGAGGCCGTGCGCGAGGCTGGCGGTGTTCCTTTCGAATTCAACACCATCGGTGTGGATGACGGCATCGCCATGGGCCACACGGGGATGAAATACAGCCTGCCGTCGCGCGAGCTGATCGCGGATTGCGTCGAGAGCATGGTCAAAGCCCACATGTTCGACGGGATGGTGTGCATTCCCAATTGCGACAAGATTGTGCCGGGCATGCTGATGGCGTGCATCCGGTGCAATATTCCGACGATTTTTGTCTCGGGCGGTCCCATGGCGGCGGGGCGCGCGACCGATGGCAAGGCGATCGACCTAATCACGGTATTTGAAGGGGTCGGCGCGTACAAACAAGGCAAACTGAACGACGAGGAGCTGTTCGAACTCGAGCGGAACGCCTGCCCCGGCTGCGGGTCGTGTTCGGGCATGTTCACGGCGAATTCGATGAACTGCCTGTGCGAGGCCCTCGGGATGGCCCTTCCCGGAAACGGCTCGTTACTGGCAACGACGAAGGAACGACGCGAGCTCGTGCGCCAGGCCGGGCGCCAGATCGTCCGGCTTGTGGAAGCGGACCTGAAGCCGCGCGAAATCATCACCCCGAAATCCATCGACAACGCGTTTGCGCTGGACATGGCCATGGGCGGCTCGACCAATACGGTGCTGCACACGCTGGCCATCGCGAGCGAAGGCGGCATCGAATACCCGCTCGAACGCCTGAACGAAGTCTCGGCCCGGGTGCCCAACATCTGCAAGGTGTCGCCTTCGAGCAAGGTGCACATGGAGGACGTCGACCGCGCGGGCGGCATTTCGGCCATTCTCGCGGAATTGTCGAAGAAAGAAGGCGTGCTCCACCTCGAGTGCCCCACGGTGACGCAGAAGACCCTCGGCGAGAACATCGCCGGAGCCGTTTCGAAGGACCGGGACGTGATCCGCGCGATAGGCGAGCCGTACTCGGAGACCGGTGGTCTTGCCATTCTTTTCGGCAACATCGCGCCCGAGGGTGCGGTCATCAAGGCGGCCGGCGTGGCGCCTGACATCCTCAAGCACACCGGCACGGCGATCTGCTTCGAGAGCGAAGAAGAAGCGATGGCGGGCATCCTCAGCGGAAAAGTGAAAGAGGGGCACGTCGTCGTCATCCGGTACGAGGGTCCCCAGGGCGGACCGGGCATGAAGGAGATGCTTTCGCCCACCTCGGCCATCATGGGCATGGGCCTGGGCAGCAAGGTCAGCCTGATCACCGACGGGCGCTTCTCGGGGGGAACACGGGGCAACTGCATCGGCCACGTGAGTCCCGAGGCGGCTGCGGGCGGACCCATCGCGTTGATTCAGGATGGCGATACCATTGAGATCGACATTCCCGCGCGTACCTTGAACGTCAAGCTAAGCGATGCGGAACTGGATAAGCGTCGCAAGACCCTGGGACCGCCCCCCGACCGCAAATTGACGGGCTGGCTCAAACGCTATCAGCGGATGGTCACCAGCGCCAACACGGGCGCGGTCCTGCAGTAGGGGTTGAAAACATCTCATGACGCCCGGCGCGGTTCTCCGAGAGCGCCGGGCGTTTTTGCACTGCGAGCCGGAACGTTCTTGCTGTCCTCTTCGCACGGGGTGACTGTCTCCATATTAAAAACCGGGACTGACCCAAGCGAGCGACGCAGGAGCGAGACGGGTCTGTCCCTGGGTTTTTGATCTACCTCGTTTTCATCGTCTACGGCTGAGCCTCTCAGCTCATGTCATGATTCGCTGCATCTGGATGCGCTAGCGAAACGGGAACGGGGTTGTGTATGCTCTCGGCATATCACAGGGCGAGGAGAGACACTGTGGCAGGAGAGACCGAGCGCCGATTCGAGGGGAAACGCGTTCTCGTGCTGGGGGGCCTGGGGTTCATCGGGAGCAACCTGGCCATCCGGTGCCATGAACTGGGCGGGCAGGTTACCGTGTACGATTCGCTGATGGAGCACGGCGGCGGAAACGTGGCGAATCTTGACGGTTACCGCGGGGTGATCCGGGTCATCATCAACGATATCCGGGATTATAATCTGCTGAACCCGGTGGTTGCCGACCACGATATCATCTTCAATTGCGCAGGGCACACGTCGCACACGTATTCGATCCGCGACCCATTCTTGGACATTGCGATCAACTGCAAGGGCACCATGAACGTGCTCGAATCCGTGCGGCAGAACAATCCGCATGCGCGGGTGGTCTACATTGGAACGAGCACCCAGTGCGGCCCCATGCTTCTGGACCCCATTGACGAGCTGCATCCCGAGTTTCCCCTCGACATCTACTCGGCGAACAAGAGCGCAGCCGAGAAGTATCATCTCGTGTACCACCGCGTCCATGGTCTGAAAACAGCGGTTGTGCGATTGGCCAACATTTTCGGCCCGCGAGCCAACATTAAGAGCAGCGACGGAGGCGTGCTGAATTATTTCATCGGGCTTGGTCTGCAAGGGAAGCCGTTGACGATCTACGGGGAAGGCCATCAGAAGCGCAACGTGTTGTATGTGGACGATTGCGTTGATGCACTTATCGAGGCCGCCTGGAGCGACGTATGCGTGGGCGAGGTGCTTTTTGCAGCGGGAGAAACGGGGCATTCGATCAGGGAATTCGCGAGAATGATCTGCGAGACCTTCGGCAATTGCCGAATCGAGCACGTTGCATGGCCGGAATCGTGGGTCAGTCTGGATGTGGGCGATGTATCCATTTCGAACGAACGGATCAAGCGGTATCTCGACTGGCGTCCCAAGACGGACATCGTAACGGGCCTCGAGCAAACGCGCGCGTTTTTCGAGAGCCGTCTTGAATCCTACCTGTAAACATTCCATCATGCATGCGGGCAGTTTGTGGAAGAACGAACGCGAGGACTCTTATGTCAAGACGAACAAATCTGGTGCCGATGGTTATCATCGCAACCGCGGCCGTCCTGTCAGGGATTGCACCGGGAGCGGCGGAAGAGCACTTCGGGGTCAAGGACGTGGTTGATGTCGCCCCCGTCTGGGCGGGCCATCCCGTCGGATTCTGCCTGCTCACTCACGGCGGCCAGCAGTACGTGGCCTTCTATGATGCCCGCCGCCAGATGACCGTGGCCCAGCGCAAACTCGATTCACCAGATTGGACCATGGTGCGCCTGCCGGAGCACGTGACATGGGACAGCCATAACTCGATCACCATGGCGGTTGATGCAGCGGGCTGCCTCCACCTTTCGGGCAACATGCACTGTGTGCCTCTGGTGTATTTCAAGACCCGCGAACCGGGCGAGGCCGCGACCTTCGAGCGGATCACATCTCTTGTGGGGGCTATGGAAGACAAATGCACCTATCCAAAGTTCATGACCGGTCCCAACGGCGAGTTCATCTTCACCTACCGCCACGGTTCGAGCGGCAACGGAATCAATCTCTACAACGTCTATGATCCCGAGAGCCAAACGTGGCGGCGGTTGATCGATGGACCCCTGCTCGATGGCAAGGGCGAGATGAACGCGTATGCCATCGGTCCCCAGCTTGGTCCCGATGGCTGGTATCACATGGTCTGGGTCTGGCGCGATACGCCGGACTGCGAGACGAACCATGACTTGTCGTATGCGCGGAGCAGAGACCTGGTGCACTGGGAGACGAGCAACGGCGAGCCATTGACGCTCCCCATCACCATCGCCAACGGCGAAATCGTGGATCCGGTTCCCCCGGGCGGGGGGATCATTAACGGGAATACGCGGATTGGCTTCGATGGACAGAACCGCGTCATCCTCAGCTACCACAAATACGACGAGGCGGGAAACACGCAGATTTACAACGCGCGGCTGGAGGACGGCGCCTGGAAATACTACCAGGCCTCCGACTGGACACACCGCTGGGAATTCAGCGGCAGGGGTACGATTCAATTCGAGGTCCATCTCGGCGGGGTGACGCTTGAGGACGGTAAACTGCTCCAGTCGTTCCGTTCTCCCGAGAGTGGCGGCCTCTATGAGCTCGAGCCGGCAACGCTGAAGCCGGTGGGCAAAGGCACCCGAAATCCGGTGGGCTCATTGGTGGCTCCCGCGAAGGAGCGTTCCCCCGAGAGCGAATTCCCGGGAATGCAGGTGCGCTGGCAGGGCGATTCCGGCGAAGCGCCGGGCGAGCAGACCTGGTATATGCTGCGCTGGGAGACCTTGGGGTCCAACCGTGACCGGCCGCGCGAGGAACCGTGGCCGGCCCCGAGCATGTTGCGGGTCTACAGAATGGGACTGACCAGTCAAATGGAGTGATTGAGATGCATCTGCAGGTTGTGGGCTCCGGAAGCTGGGGACTGGCCCTAGCGCGCTTGCTGGCTATCCATGGCCACCTCGTGCGTCTCTGGGCGCGCGACGCGGATGGACCGGACATGCTCCGCGACCAGCGGCGCAGTCCCCACTATCTCGCCGGTGTGACGCTTCCCGGTTCGATCGAGGTGTCTCGCGAAACCGAGCCCGAAGTGGACGCCGCGGTGCTGGCCGTGCCTTCGCACGCCATGCGGGCCGTAGTCGAGGCGCACCCCTTCTCCCGGGAGACAATCCGCATCAACGTGGCCAAAGGCATCGAGAACGGCACGCTGCTTCGCATGGATGAAGTGATTCAGGAAGTGAGCGGGCCATGCCCTGTTGTTACGTTATCCGGCCCGAGCCACGCGGAGGAGGTCGCGTTGGATCTGCCGGCGTCGCTTGTGGTTGCGGGCGAGGACATGGCGGTGTGTGAAGTTGTGCAGGATGCCTTCATGTCGGATGCGTTCCGGGTCTATACCAGCCCCGACATCATCGGCGTGGAGCTGGGCGGGGCGCTGAAGAATGTGATCGCTATCGCGGCGGGCGTATGCGACGGGTTTCAGCTCGGCGACAACGCGAAAGCCGCCCTGATTACACGGGGACTGGCAGAGATTGCGCGGTTGGGCGTGGCCATGGGCGCCAACCCGCTGACGTTCGCGGGACTGAGCGGCATGGGTGACCTCATCGTGACATGCGCGAGCCGTCATTCGCGCAACCGCGGCCTCGGCGAGCGCATCGCCCATGGTGAAGCCCCGGAAGATTTCGAGAAGGCATCGCACATGATCGCGGAGGGCGTCCGCACAACCAAATCCGTCGTGGCATTGGCGCGGAAATTCGGGGTCGAAATGCCCATCAGCGAGCAGGTGTACCGGGTGCTGTTCGAGGGAGCGGACCCGAAGCAATCCATCGCCGCCCTCATGCAACGCGGTCCGAAAGCGGAATGGCAGGATTGACCCGAGGCGGCCGCGAGGCCAGATCGCATGGTAAACCCGAAAAACCCTTGTCCCCTCCGGTGTGGGACCACGCGCGCCCGCGCCGGTCATTAATCAGATGGCATGAGCGACGGCGTCTCCGCAACCAAATTGCCGGGTCCGGAGTCCACCCCGTCCGATTCACGTTTACCCCCGCCAGAAGGGTTGGCAGGAGGCCCAGGCGTCCGGTTCTTACGTCCCTTCCTGAGTCGGGCAGCCCCACTTCTCTTAAAAAACTCTCCGGTCCTTTCCGCCACACCACATGTCGGGATTGGCGCCGAGACGTTGTTTCAGGGGGGCCGTGATTGCGTTGAGGCGTTCGATGACCGTGTCATCGAGCTCGAGTTCAGCGGCAGCGAGATTGCGTTCCAATTGCGCTTGTGTGCGGCAGCCCACGATAACGGAAGTCACCCCCGGCTGCCGCATGAGCCACGCAATGGCCACGCGCGCCATGGGCTGGCCGGTTTCCTCGCAGAGCGCGTCGAGTTTTCCGAGCGTCTCCATCAGAAGCGCTTCGCAACCGGGTTCGCCGTGGCGCGTTCCGGGGCGTTCCGACGCGAAATGGCGTGTGCGGCGGCGGGCTTCGGGGATCGCATCGACGGTGTTCCAGCGTCCCGCCAGAATACCCTGCAGGACCGGCATGTAGGCCAAGATCGCCGTGTTGAGTGTCCGGCACGCGGGCACGATCTCGAACTCGATGGCCCTGAACAGGAGATTGTAGCCGAGCTGGTTCGAGTCGCATTCGCCGGATTTCACCCATGCGTCCAGGTGCTGGGGCCCGAAATTCGAGACGCCGATCGCACGGATTTTGCCCTCGTCTCTCAGGCGCAGCATTTCCGCCGCAACGTCACCAAACTGCGCGGGATCGCAGGGCCAGTGAACCTGGTAGAGATCGATGACCTCCGTGCCGAGCCGTTTCAGGCTGGCCTCGCACGCTTCGCGCAGGTTTTCCACGGGCACGAGGTGATTTGGCAAAACTTTACTCGCGATATGCACCTCATTGCGGCGTGCCCCCAGGGCTTTGCCCAGAATCTCCTCGGACCTCCCGCCGCCATAGCTTTCAGCGGTGTCGAACAGCGTGATACCAGCGTCGATGGCGGCCTGCACCACCGATTCCGCGTCGGCATCGACATTTTCGCCCCAATACTCGCTGTCACCCAATTGCCACGCGCCAAACGCGTGGACGGATACCTTCAAACCGCTGTTTCCGAGTTTGCGGTATTCCATTGCAAATTCCTCGTTGTTTCGTGTTGATTGGGGTAGTGTTGCAGATTCTCCGCGCCATCTTCCAGAAACTGCCCTGGTGCTTGCAAGAGGTCGGACACGGACCCACACGGACCAGCACAGACCAGGACGGACTCACGGACTGACGGTGAGGGTATAGACAAAGCATAGGGCTATCCGGTGCCGGGGCGGCACTCCTGCAAAGGAGAGGCAGACGACGAACCCTGCCACAGCGGGCGTCCACTATGTCCACGCTGTGCAAAGAACCTCTGTTCTCTATGGGCCTGGAACGATGTGCTCTCTCAGCCTTCCCATCCCTCGGTAAGCATGGGCTTCTTGAGGTTCCAGGGGTCGCGGAGGGAGCGCCACAGACGCCGCGAGGCTTGGCGGTCGCCAATGACCCGCTCGCGATTGGGGTCCCAGCGGATCGGACGGTTGACCCGAATGGCCAGATCGCTGAGATGGCTGATAGCATCGGAACGAACGGCCGATTCAATGGGGTTGATGGTCTCCTCGCGGGATTTGACGCAGTCGATAAAATCGCGTTCCTGGCCCTCGGAAACCTTGAGATGCACATCGTCCGGCTTGAGCTGGATCTCGGCCAGCTTCGGATCGCTGGTAAACATGGCGGACCTGTCGACGCTGATCCACCCTTCGCTTCCGAAGAATGTCGTGCCATGATCGACCCATTTGCGGTAGGCCCTCACGACGGGCTCCGCGACGCGGCTCCCCATGAACCGCATGGACAGACCGTCCTCGTATTCGCAATGGATGTCCCACGATTCGACACTGTCACACAGCCCGCCTGCGGGGATCTTGCCCGTGCCCTCGTAATAGACGGGACCGGTATGGTCCCTGCCGAGCCCCCACTGGGCAATATCGAGGGGATGTGCGCCCCAGCCCGCGATGAACCCCAGGGCGTAGTCGTAGATGTGGTACGCGCCGAACTGGGTGCACCGGTCGACCGTGTACGGTTTCTTCGGCGCGGGCCCGAGCCACATGTCGTAGTCGAAGCCCTCGGGTGGTTCGGCCGGTTCCGTCGAGCCGTAGGGTTTCGCGCTAAACGCGTCGAATTGCGAACTCATGTCCGGGCACCATGCCTCGATGCGCTTGATTTCGCCGATGTAGCCGTTGCGGACCAATTCGCACGCGACGCGGAACTTGGCGTCGGAACGCTGCTGGGTACCGTACTGGAAGACGCGCTTGTTGGCCGTGAGGTCCTTGCGCAGGCGAGCAGCCCATGGCATGCTCACCCCGAGGGGTTTCTCGACATACATGTCCTTTCCAGCTTTCGCCGCGGCGATCGCCAGGGGCACGTGCCAGTGGTCGGGCGTCGCGATGACCACGGTGTCGATATCGTCGCGGGCCAAGACATCGCGGAAGTCGGCGTACGCTTTAACCACATCACTGCCGTATTTGGCGTTGAGTTTCTCGCGCATTTCTTCGCGCCGGTTCGTAAAACAGTCGCACAGGGCGAGGATTTGCACGTCTTCGTGGCGCACAAACCCGCCAATGAGGGCACTGGCGCGGCTGCCGACCCCGAGGTGCGCCACGGTGACCCGGTTGCTGGGGGCATTCGCGCCAAACACGGTGGACGGCACAATCCAGGGCGCAGCGCCCAGGGCTGCGGTGGCTTTCAGGAAACTGCGGCGAGAGGTGGTCTTCTTCTGCTTCATGACGGGTGCTCCTCGGGAATCGGTATCCCCCATCCGTGACTTCCGGGTGTGCGAGCATCATACCACGGGTCGAGACTTGCGGCGCACCTTTGGATCGTGCATGCTCGAGCGGGTCCGCGTACCTCTCGAGCACGAAGGAGAATCCGCCATGCAGCGAACTGTCACCAACCGGTACATCCTCATCCTGGCAGCGGCTTGCGCAATCGCACTCAGCGGGCAGGCCGTGAGTCACGCGGCCGAACAAGGGGAGGAGACGGATATGCAGAAGCCCACCGAGCCCATCGTCGACGTGTTCATCCAGGGCGACGGCGGGTATCCCCAAATCCGTATCCCGGCCATCGTAACGACCCGGAACGGTGTGTTGCTGGCCTTTGCCGAAGGGCGCCAGGCCGGCGATCATTCCGAAAATGACATCATCGTGAAGCGAAGCACCGATAGCGGGAAGACCTGGGGGCCCGTCCAGGTGATTTCGGAGATGGGCGGGGATTCGCTCAACGATCCCTGCGCAGTTGCCCTGAAGAGCGGCCGCGTGCTGCTCCTGTTCCAGCGCTATCCGAAGGGCTATCACACGAGTAAATCGAGCCACACCGAAATGGCGGACCTGGGCTACGACGGTCCCACCAACACGCAGTCGTTCCTCACCTGCAGCGACGACGACGGTGTCACGTGGTCCGAGCCAGAAGACGTCACCCGCTCTTTGCGCCGGGAAGACGTGGTGAGCGTCGGAAGCCCCGGGATCGGCATCGAATTGCAGTACGGCGAACGCAGAGGCCGCATCGTGTGGCCGCTTTACGAGGTCATGCCGATTGGCGGCGGCGATCGCTTCTGGCACAACCGGGCCGCGTTCAGCGACGACGGGGGAAGTTCCTGGAAACTCGGCGAGCGCGTTCCCCTGGACAAGACCGAGGACTGCTCCAACGAAGCCCAGATCGTCGAACTTGCCGACGGGCGCATCCTCATGAATTCGCGGGGGATCACCGCGAAGCCCTGCCGCATGGTCTCGGTCAGCCACGACGGCGGAGAAACCTGGGAGACCATGCGCGAAGATTGCGGCCTGATGGCGCCCCAGTGCATGGGCAGCATTATCGCGTGCATGAACCCGGGAGACGGCAAGCAGGTAATCCTGGTTTCGCTTCCCAACACAACCAGCGAGCGGCGTAACGGCACCATCTTCATCAGCAAGGACGGCGGTCAAACCTGGCCCATCAAGCGGATGATCTACCCCGAGTACTTCGGATACAGTTGCCTCACCGTTCTGCCCGACGGCCGCATTGGGTGTCTCTACGAGCGCGAGGGAACCGCCCGTACAAGTCTGGGTGTATACGATGTGAACTGGCTGATGGGTGACACCCCGTGAAATCGATGCGATTCCGCGCGTTTCTGTTCTCGGAGCCAATCCCTGCTGGAAAGGACGTGAGCATGTCAGGCGCCACATATTCGATCTGCTATTGCCTCCTCATACTCCTGGCAGTCTCGGCCCTGCAGTGCTGCGGAAATGCCCCGATCAAGTCGGACGAGGCGCCGCCGGCCCAGGACGCGGCCAACCTCGCGTTCGAGCCAGGAGACTATTTTCGTCTCGAGGAAGAGAACGGCCGGTGGTGGTTTGTGACCCCGGAAGGTAGACCTTTTCTCTCAATGGGCGTCAACCATGTCACATGGCACGGTTGCACGGGCAAAGTGACCGGCGAACGGCCTTACGAGGAGGCCGTGCTGGCGAAGTACGGCACACCCGAGGCGTGGGCGGAAGCGGCGTGCGGACGGCTCGAGGAATGGGGATTCAACACGATCGGGGCGTGGTCCACTGAGGAAGTGAACCCCTATCTTCCACGGACGCCGATTCTGAACCTGTCGCGAAGCTTCTGGTTCAGCTGCTGGGATGAGAAAGGCTTGATGCCTGACTTCTATTCATCCGAGTTTAAGGATTTTGTCCAAGACAGGGCCCAAACCGTCGAAGAGCATGTCGGAGATCCCATGATCATTGGGTATTTTCTCGACAACGAGCTGCCATGGGCGCCGGACCACAATCACATGCCTGAATTGTTCGACGGGTATGTGGCTATGCCGGCCGACGCGCCCGGTAAGCAGCAATTCGTAGCGTTTATGAAGGAGCGCTATGAAACGGTGGAGGCCTTCAACAAGGTGTGGAAGCCACGCTTGAAGAACTGGTCCGAGTTACAGGATCGGACTGCGCTCTCATCGCGAAACAAGAAAGAGTCCAAGGCCGACCGCGAGGCGTTCACGTTGGAGATCGCGCGACAGTACTTCAACGTCACGACAGAAGCGGTCCGGAGGCGCGATCCCGGCAGGCTGGTCCTGGGTTGCCGCTTCATGCCCTATACCGTGCCAAAGGCAGTTGTGCAGGCGAGCGGCGAGTATTGCGACGTCATCTCCATCAATTACTATGAAACGCTCTCTCTGGGAGGGCTCTATTTCTGGTGGCAGGGCTCCAAGATCGACCGGATGCCCCAAACGATGAATCTGGACGCGTACTACGAGGTGGGGAAAAAACCGCTCATGGTTACGGAATTCACGTCGCGTCTTAAGAAGAAGGGGCACAACACCTGGCCTCCGCCGTACGCCGCGCAGCCGGTCGTCAAGACGGAACAGAAGCGGGCGGCCCGCTACGAGAAACAGGTCATGTCGTGGATTCCCCAGCCCTGGTTTGTGGGCGCCCACTGGTTCGAGCATGCAGACCAGCCCGCTGAAGGACGGGCAGGGGACGGAGAAAACAGCATTTTCGGCCTCGTCAATATCAAGGATGAGCCGTACGAGGTCTTTGTGGGAAGAGTCGCGGAGATCAATCGCAAAGCATGGAGGGCCCATGCGGAATCCATCAGGCCAGTAGGACGTCCAGAGCCTTCGTAAGGCCATCACCGGGCCACCCACCGGGTGCGATTTCGTCCAGAGCGAATAGTCAAAAAAGGGTGCTGCATACACTGTGTTCGTCGGCAACGGTGCTCCTTGCGAGATACACATCTGATCATAAGCTACTGAATTAAAACCACTTAACCTACAAACGCCCCCGAAATGGAATGCCCTTGACAAAATTGCTTCGCTCATGTACAGTTTATATAACAACAGTTTGAGGACAAACAAATGGGACTTCAGAACGAGCTTGGGCACAAACACCCCTTCGCATCGAGGGAGCACGAGGGGCTGTTAAGCATCTTTTTCACCGCGAATCGTATCAAGCGCCGTGCGACGGACTTTTTCAAAGACCACGCCTTGACCGATGTTCAGTTCAATGTCCTCAGCCTGCTGAAGCACGAGTGCAACGAACAGGGCGGTCTTACCCAGGTGGAGTTGAGCTGCATGCTCCTCGTGAACCGCGCGAACATCACCTCGATTGTGGACCGCATGGAGAAGGCCGGCCTGATTCGACGGACTCCCGCGGCCGACGACCGCCGCTACAACCTGGTGAAGCTTACGCCGCGTGGCCGTGCGTTGCTGGAAGCCACGGAAACGGATTATCTGGCGGCGGTGCACGAGGTGATGTCGGTCTTGGAAGCAAACGAGTTGGACAGGCTCATCGAGATGCTGAGCCGGGTTCGCGCCCGGCTGGCGAGGCTTAAGGTGTAGGGAGGGCTGACCGCCCGCCTGTGGAGCGGGTCTGGCCATGGCCCATTAGTTCACACATAAACTGCTTGAAGTCAAGCGATGGAGGGACCGGTCATGAAGATTCTGCTGATTGCGCCTGCGTCGGGATATTGGCGCCGCATCGGGCGGCGGCGGTTCTTTAACGGGAAGACCTTCCGGTTTTCCATGCTGCCGCTGCTGACCGTGGCCG
>CAZFOG010000116.1:0-1769 GCA_964520685.1 uncultured Nitrospiraceae bacterium
CCATGAAGGGGATCTGGAACCACATGCGCTGCGTGGACCTGCTCGAGAGCCTCCCTGAGGTCGACCCCGGCCGCATCGGCTGTATCGGCCACTCGCTGGGCGGGCATAACACGCTGTTTGTGGGCCTGTTTGACGAGCGCATCAAGGTGATGGTCACGAGTTGCGGGTTTACCCTGTTCGCGAAGTACATGGGCGGTGACCTCACCGGCTGGTCCCACGACGGCTACATGCCCGCCATTGCCAGCGAATACAACTGCGATGCCGCGAAGATGCCGTTTGACTTTCCGGGGATTCTCGGCGCGCTGGCCCCGCGCACGGTATTCATCAACGCGCCCGTCAACGATGACAATTTCGAGGTTTCGGGGGTGCGGGATTGCGTCGCGGCGGCGCGCCCGGTCTACCGGTTATGCGGCGCCGAAGACCGGTTGCTCGCCGTCTACCCCGAGGCCGAGCACGATTTCCCCGATGCCGAGAGGATGCAGGCTTACGCCTGTATCCGGAATGTCCTTGGCGCGCCAGGAAGGGACTGAAGAGACCAAATTCCCGGAACCGGGATTGACCATTCAACCTCTTCTGCCGGCATGGCTCACCCTGCTCAGCCGGAGGCCCAGGGACAATGGAGGTGAAACCCGCAACTTTCAAGATTCCTGCGATGTGCCGGGAATTCGGCCGAGAAAATGTGATACATGCGGCAAGTTGTCCCCCGGGTTTCCGCCTGCGATAATGGGGCATAACAAACCGGCGCAACACCATTGGGAGCACATCAATGCGGAGTACAGCCCTCGTGTTTGTGGGTTCGATGGCCTTGACGGGCGCGATGCCCGGAGCTTTCGCGGCCGAGCTGCCGGCACCATGCCCGCCCGTCCCCACACCCGAACAGCTCGCGTGGCAGCGGGACGAGTTGTCCATGTTCATTCACTTCACGGTAAACGCGTTTACGGACCGCGAGTGGGGCGACGGCACGGAAGACCCGAGTATCTTCAATCCCACCGAACTGAATGCCGAACAATGGGTGCGCGTTGCCAAGGAAGCGGGGTTCAAGCTGGTGATCCTGACCACGAAGCACCACGACGGGTTCTGCCTGTTCCCGAGCGATTACACGGAACATGATGTCGCGAGCTCGCCCTATAAAGACGGCAAAGGCGACATCGTGCGCGAGTTTGTCGATGCCTGTCGTAAATACGGCCTCAAGGTGGGCTTCTATTTGTCGCCCTGGGACCGACACGAGCCCAAGTACGAAGACAATGCCGCCTATGACGAACATTTCCGCAATCAGTTGACCGAACTGCTCACCCGGTACGGCGACGTGGCGGAGGTGTGGTTCGATGGCGCGGGCGGCAAAGGCCACGTCTACGACTGGCAGAGCTATTACGACCTGATCCGCAAACTCCAGCCCAAGGCCCTTATCGCCATCTGCGGTCCCGATATCCGCTGGGTCGGCAACGAAGACGGATTCGCACGCGAGGACGAATCGAGCGTGCAGGTCCGCGACGGCAAGGAAATCTGGTATCCGGCCGAGTGCGACGTGTCCATCCGCCCCGGCTGGTTCTGGCACGAGCAGCAGGACGACAAGGTTAAAAGCCTTGACCACCTCCTCGACATCTACTACCGGTCCGTTGGACGCAACAGCGGGCTGCTGCTCAACGTGCCGCCCAACAACAAGGGGCTTTTCTGCGACCTCGACATCGAGCGTCTCAAAGAATGGCGGGCCGTGCTCGACGAGACCTTCGCGACCGATTTCGCGGCCGGCAAGACTGCCACCGCCAGCA
>CAZFOG010000116.1:1869-15816 GCA_964520685.1 uncultured Nitrospiraceae bacterium
ACGACCGTTGGGCACAAGAAACTCGAGCGGTTCCCGGACGTCACCGCCCAGAAGGTGCGCCTGACCATCACCGAGAGCCGGGCCTGTCCCCTGATCGCAGGGTTTGGCCTCCACCACGCCCCCCGGCACGCCCTCGGATTCGGCGGGGAATAACTGCGCGTCCTCCCGGTGCAGGCTCCAGCCGTGCGCACACGGCATGCACTCAGAGCACCCCGAGAAACTTGTGGTTGGCTTTGGGGAAGGCGTAGTGGCCGAAATGCGCGCGGGGGACCCACTTGAGCGCGGTATGGGTCGCGGGTTTGGGCGTACCGGACACAATGGTGCAGCGGTAGACGTTCAGGGTGACCTTGAAATGCGAATACGCGTGATTGACCACGGCGGCCAGCCCGCCGACCCGAATCTCGACGCCAAGTTCCTCGCGGATCTCGCGTTTAAGGGCCTGTTCGTGGGTTTCTTTCGCCTGCACCTTTCCGCCGGGGAATTCCCACAGCCCGCCGAGGAGACCGTGCGGCGGCCGTTTGCCGAGCAGAAAACGGCCGTTCTTTTCGAGGGCCGCGACGACGATTTCATAATGGGGCGTAGCGGCCTTCCTGCCCTTGACGGGGCGCTCGGATTGCGTCCCGCGGGCGGCAGCTTGGCAGACCGCCAGTAACGGGCACGTTCCGCACAACGGGGCTTTTGGTGTGCAGACGGTTGCGCCGAGTTCCATGATGGCCTGGTTGAAATCGCCCGGGCGGCGCGGAGAGACGAGTGTTCCGGCAAGTGCCCAAAGCCCCTCAATTGTCTTTGCCTGGTCGACGGGCTCCGCGATGTCGAAGAGCCGCGCGAGGACCCGTTTGACGTTGCCGTCAAGAACCGGTGCGGCCTCGTTGAACGCAATGCTTGCAATGGCCCCGGCCGTGTAGCGGCCCACCCCGGGCAGCGACTGCCAGTCTTCGCAGGTTTGCGGAAAACGGCCGTTGCGTTCACGAACCACGATCGCTGCCGCACGGTGCAGGTTGCGCGCACGCGAATAGTAGCCCAATCCTTCCCAGAGTTTGAGGACGGCGTCCCCGGATGCGGCCGCCAGGGCCCCGACAGTGGGAAAGGCCGACAGAAACCGCTCGAAATAGGGTGTGCCCTGGTCAATGCGGGTCTGTTGCAGCATGATCTCGGAGACCCACACGGCATAGGGGTCGCGGGTGCGGCGCCAGGGCAGGTCGCGCGCGTTGCGCCCGTACCAGGCGAGTAACGCGCGGCGGATGCGCGCCACGATGGCCGTATCAATTCGCTCCTGCATCTTTGCGGTGTGTCTTCAGGGGTTTGTGCCGTGTGATGGGCCGGATTCTACGCGCAGGGGTGCTCGATGTCCACATGCCAACGACGGCGCGCAGCGCCTGCACTACTCCCAGCGAACTGCGCCCCTGCGACCCAAGCCAATCGGCCTGCTCCGCGTCATCCCGGCCGGGATGGCCGGGATTCCTGGCTCAATACGGTCGCATAGGCCTTGCGCACCTCGTCGAGGACGTCATCGCGTCCGGCCCACGGTTTGTAGACAAGGCGCACGCGCAGGCCGTATTCGTGCCCAACCTCGTAGTCGGGAACGATAAGCTGAAAGTCCCACGCGGGACTGGTGTCATCGCCGGCAGGGGTGGGGCCGCCGCCCGAAGGCGAATGCGAGAACCGCACCAGGGGTCCGCGCTCGAAGATGAAGAGCAGGACATGATCCCGAACGTGCCCGTAGTAGAACGGCTCTGAGTACCGCAACGGGGAAAAATCCTTGAAGAGCAGTCCTTCGTTCTCTCCGAAATCGGGGGAAAACGTGTCGTCTTCGCGCAAGACAGTGCTGGCGTGGCCGTGGACCTGCGTACAGTACTGCACCCACCGGGGCGTGTCGAGGGTGGAGCCGGCCGCAAGAAAGTAAATACTCTTGTTCATGGGCGCGTTGATGTAGGATGCCCAGAACACCCCCATGAATCCGCCGGTGAAGTCATCCTTCCGGGGGATGCAGCGGTAGACCATATCGATGTAGTGCGGAGCGGAGACCGCGAAACGGGTCCAGCTCTCGACCCCATAGAACGGTGTGGGAGCCTGGTACAGCTCGACGGTGTTCTTGTCAAGATGCCGCAGTTCCATGGGCGCGTGGCGAGGCTCGAAAAAGACCGTGGCATCCTCGTGCCGTCCGCGCGCGTCAAAGTAGTGCTCGAGATTCAGGCCCGCGTACGCCGGGACAAAGGGCGATTCCGCGAGGCTGGGCGTGGTCATGGCAAACACGCCGTTGTAATGCTGCCGGTGGTGCTCGCCCATGGGCTCGTTATCGCCGATGATGGCCGTGAGAGCCTCCGCCGTCAAATCGACGTGATGCGCCGCGTCCGTCATGTTCACACCCTCCGCCCGGGCTGCCGCGGTTGCCGCTGCCAGCACCACGAGAAGCCCCGTCATGGCTGCGCCTTAAGACCGAGTTCGGTCAACAACTGGGCGCGGATGTTCGTGAGTGCCGCAATGTCCAGGCCGTCTCCGAAAGGATGCGACGGCGCCTCGCCGTAAAGCATATTCAGCCGTTCCGCGTGACCCGGACCCATGGCGGCGTAGTCGAGCAGTCCCGTCACCACGTCGAGCTGTTCGAGGCGCCCGAAATTGCCGCGGTTCGCGGTGGCACTGTCCGCGCCGATGGTCACGCGGTCATCGTCAATCCCGGTATAGCGCTCGAGGAGGCGCGCCAGTTTTGCGGCGTTGAGAATGTCTGCTGACGGGGTCGCCTTGCGATAATGGTCCACGAAGCTGTCCGGCGAAGTGCGCCACATGTAGCGCGTGTGCGTGGCAAACGGGACGGGCGGCCCCTCGTCGTACACCACGATCGACCACTGTTTGTCTTTCGACCAGGGCCGGTCCACTTCCTCAGGGCCTTCTGGCGGCTCGGCCTTCTTGAGGAAGTACTCGAGGGTGATTTCGTACGTATTCTCCTGCAATGGCAAGGTGTACACGGAGCACCGATCGTCAGAAACACACTCTTCCAGGGTGACCCGCGCTGCCTCGACCGGCGTGAGCGATTCAAAATCGCGGGTGTATCCTTCGGGGAAATGCTCTGGCTCGTAGGGGCGCACGCGGTGGCTGCTAACCTGTTCGATCGGCACGAGCATGTCGCCCGTGGCGAAGAGCGCCATAACGGGGTTCGTGATCGCGTCCGTGTAGGCGATGGGGCTGAGATAATACCAGACCTCGTCATCCACCGGTTTCTGAAACGTGTTGACCGACCAGTCCGCGAGCATGGTCACCGCGCACACCACCGGCAACGGCGACTGGGCAATGTCTTGCTGGGGCCATTTCGCGGCGGCCTTGTTGGCTTCGAGATAAGCCAGGTTGTATGACCAGTTGACCACAGGCGCCTCGGCGACGGCGGAGGTCACGGGGAACATCTCGGCACTCATGGCGAGCGTCATGTAGCCACCCGCACTGCCGCCTTCGATGTGCAGGCGCGACCGGTCGATAAAGGGCTGCCGCCGCACCCACTGCATCATGGCCTTGGCGAGGTTGTAACTGTCGCCGGTACACAACTCGAGGGGGTATTCGCCGTTTGCCGGGTCGCCGTAGTGCGCCGTGAGGACCGCCCAGTCTCGCTTGCACCACACCGTGGCGTCGTTCACGCTCTTCTCGTAATGGACGTGGCAGAACGCCGGCAGCCGCTCGTTCCTCTCGAGAGCCTCGCGAGCGATTACGAGCCGGGCCTGGCCCTTCTTCGGTTTGCCGTGGATGTCGCGATAGGGAATCTCGACAAGCACATGGTTGAAATTCTCCTGCGCGTCTTCTTTCACCACGGTCACGGCGCCTTCGAAACCGGATTCCACCTGAATCCGGCTCGTCAGGAATGCCTCCTCCGCGGCCGAGCAGTGCACAGCCAAAAGGAACGCCAATTCAAGCAGCATGCGAAGCCCTCCTCGAGTTGAACGACGCTGCCGGGTCCCGTTCGCTTACCAGCCGGCGTCGTCGGGGAAACAGGCGGCGAATTTAGTGCTCTGGCGCGGCTCGGCCATCATGTCCGCCACGGTGTCGCGCCATTTCTGGTAATGCGGTGTTTCCTTGTGGCGCGCCGGGTCGTCCCCGGTGCGGTAGACTTCGACCAGCACGAAGTGCGTCGAATGGTCCAACTGCTGGACCACGTCAAACCGCGCGATGCCCGGTTCCTGAATGCTGTGGCGCGCGTTCTCGACGGACGCCTCCCGGAAGGCCTCGACACATTCCGGTTTCACATGAACATGGACATGAACGACGAGCATGGCTCCCTCCTCGTGCGCACGGTCAGGCGCTCGTTTCGTAGTCCAGGGGATCGGCCAGGCCTGCTTCGCGGAAGGCATTCAACCGCTCGATGCACGTCGGGCAGGCGCCGCAAGCTTTTCCGCCGCCCCGGTAGCAGCTCCACGTGTGGCCGTAATCGACCCCCAGCTCGAGACCGATTCGCAGCGATTCCGCCTTCCCCATGGCCACGAACGGCGCATGGATGACTACGGGTGTGCGGCGGTTCAGGGCGAGCACCTGGTTCAACCGTTCGACGAACTCGGCGGTGCAATCCCAATAGCCGTATTGATCCTGGGCCTGGGCGCCGTAATACACCCGGTCGATGCCGTGGGCTTCGGCGTACGCGGCCGCCATCGACAACAGCACCAGGTTGCGGTTGGGCACGTAGGTGGAAGGCTGCTCTCTGTCTGCTTCGGCCACATCCGCGAGAGCGGGCACATCCCTGCCGCCGCCGACAAGGGCCGTGCCGTGCTTGAGCAGGTCTCCCAGGAACGACACATCCAGCACGCGATGGTGTTCGGCGCCTGCCGCAAGGGCCTGCCATTCCGCGCACTCGAGTTCGCGCACATGCCGCTGGCCGTAGTGGAATGACAGGGCATGGACGGGCTGGTGGCGCAGCGTCTTCACCACGTGATGCAGGAGTGCAGACGAGTCCATCCCCCCGCTCAGCAGCACAACGGCCGGGTTTCTGGATGCGGTCATACAGTTCTCCGGGTCTCTTCCCTTGCGTTCCCGCGCCTTCACGTATGGTACGAGAACCTGCCGGAACGGTCAATGCTGTCGCGCCTACTGTGTGCGCAGTCCGGTTGGTTGCCGGAAAGAGGCCTCCGGAAGGCGGATAGGGAAACCCGCCCTCCGATGCCGGAATGAATCATGAGCAAGATGCTCATGCCATCTCGAAATCCGCGAATCGCCCGCTGAGCGGATGTGTTTTCTGGGTACGGCAAACCGCCGCATCCGCTCCGCAGACCTCGGGCCACCCAGGCCGGAGACATTCGCGGGTCTTCTCCCTGTCCACCCAGTCCACCCGGGTTGCCGGGCCAGCGCCAACGGCGCGCAGATGGTCCGCGCCGTCAGCGCTTCGCCGGCTCCAATACCGTGCACAGGGGTGTTATCCCGGGCCGGTGATCAGCCGCCCGCCGCGGAGGTGTCTTTGTTATCGAGTCTGCTCAGGTATTTCTGAGGCTCTTTCTCGAAGGATTTGACGCAGCCCTTACAGCAGAACCGCACGAGACGGTTCCCGGTGACGTACTCGAACGGGTCGCCCATCGAGCCCAGCTTCTGGCCGGTCACGACACACGTCTCGACGGGGTAGCCCTCCTTTTGCTTCTCGACGACGGCTGCATCGAGCTTCTTGAGATGCTTGCCGGGGTCTTTCTCGAAGGCGGCCGGGCATCCCGCGCAGCAGAACCGCACCAGGCGGTTCTTGTACACCTTGTCGACGGACTCGCCCCGCGAACCCAGCTCTTCGCCGCTTACGACACAGGTCGTGAGGGGGTACAGCTCCTTCTGCTGCTTGACCATGGCCGCATCGATCTTCTTCCAGTACTCTGCCTTACTTTCCTCGAACTTCGGAACGCAGCCCTGGCAGCAGAACCGCACCTCGCGGCCGTCGTAGGTCTTTACGACCGGTTCGCCGCGCGAGCCGAGTTTCTCTCCGGATACGGGACACGTCGTCAGCGTGTAGATATCGCCCTTCGGAGGCTTGGCGCCCTCTTCGGCGGCACCGGCTGTCCAGGCCAGCCCGGCAACGGCTGCCAGGCCCGCTATCATCAACATCGTGCTCATTCGTTTCATCGGGTCATTCCTCCTCGTCTTCGTCGTTTCGCTTGACGGTTATGGGGAACTTCGTTTCGTCACTCAGGGAATCGTCACTGCCAAGAGCGGCCGTGTCGCCGGACTGCTCCCACGGACCGCCCGTAAGGTACTCGAGCTGCGCCGCGGCCAACTGCCAATCGCGGCCCGCACGCACCTGCTCGAGTTCAAACGCCAACAGGGTCTGGACGCTGTCGAGGAGGTCGAGGAAATCCGCGCCCTCCTCGGCAGCCGAGTATTGGCTCTGGAGGCTTTCGTACGTCTGCCCGGCCTGGGGCACGAGGGTGTCTTTGTACAGCGCATACCGGCGCTGGGCGTCCTCGACCTCGAATACGGCCATGCGCGCGGCGCTCTCGAGGGCCAGTTCGCGCCGGCGTTTCTCGTGTTCGGTGGCGCGCTGCATCAGCCGCGCCTCTTCGATACCGGCCTTGATACGCTTACGCCAGACCGGCACGCTCAGGGTGAACGAGACCATGATGTTGTCATCGCCGCCGTCCGAGTACGCCATGGGTTCCCGGCTGGTGCCGAGGGCATACGCATCGATGGCCGTGTTCACGGGGTTAAAGGGCGTGCTTCCCGTCAGCGTGTTCAGGACCCGGTAGCCTGCGTTCAGACTGGCCGGGTAGGGCCGATCGGGGCGAACCTGCCGCGGCTTGCTCATTGCGAGGTACTCAAGACCAAGCGTGAAATCGGGATAGCCCTCTTTCCGCGCGAGCTCGATGTCCCGCTCGCGGCTCTCGAGAAGATGGTCGAAGGCCCGCAAGTCCGGATTGGCCTGCTCGACCTGGGCCATAAGCGCCCCGGCCCCGGGCAATTCCGGTGGAAACACCGCGGACTGCGGCCACGGGATATCTTCGAGGACATCCCGTCCAAGCGTCTCGTTCAGACGGGCCATCAGCGCGGGTTTGCGCTGGAGCAGGCCGTCGCGCCGATCCTGGACCTTGGACCGCTCGATGGAGGCGCGAAGCAGCTCGTCCTGATTGGCCAGGGCCAGGGCGAGCTTGGACGTCACGATGTCCTCCATGTATTTCAGGATCTCGAGCTGTGCTTCGGTTATCCGAATCGCCTCGGCCAGGTAGCCGTACTCGAAATAAGCGGCTTTGACTTCGGCAAACACGCGGTTGCGCTCGGAAAAGAACGCCTGGAGCGCGGCATCGGCCTCGGCGGCCGCTTTATCGCCCCGCGTTCGCAACGTGCCGAACCACGGAAACTTTTGGCTCATCGCGAACCGCGCCCGCGATGTCTCGGACTGGAGGAATTGCCCGTACGAGAGCACGGGGTCGTCCAGCGAGGTCACCTGGGGGATACGTTCGAGCGTGGCGCGCCACTCCTCGTACCGTGCGAGCAGGGCCGGGTTGTTATTTCCCGCCTCGAGCAAATGCCCGCGCAATTCGTCGTTACCGGCCCAGAACGCGGCCGGTTCGACGCCGGTAGTGGCGGCTACTGCTGCGATCAGCATGGCAAGCATGTCTCGTTACTCCTTATCCGCGGGCGGTTCGTGTGGGCCACCCGCCGGTTTGGCTTCCGCCGCGGGGGGAAGCGCGGTTCCAACGGTCCGAAAACGCATCTCCTGTACCCAGCAATAGAGAATGGGCACGAGAAACACCGACATCGAGACCACCAGCATTCCGCCGAACGAGGGGATCGCCATGGGCACCATGATGTCGGAGCCGCGGCCGGTCGATGTCAGCACGGGAATGAGCGCCAGGATGGTCGTCGCTGAAGTCATCAGGCAGGGCCGGATACGGCGTTGCGCACCGGCCACGGTGGCTTCGCGAATCCCGCGAATCGATTCGGGACGGTGTTTCCCGAAGCTCTGGTCGAGAAACGTGGCGATGACCACGCCGTCGTCCGACGCGATGCCGAACAACGCGAGAAATCCGACCCATATCGCGACGCTGAGATTGATCTCGTGCACCTGGAAGAGTTCGCGCATGTTCGTTCCGAATACGCTGAAATCGAGAAACCAGGGCTGGCCGTAGAGCCACATCAGGAGGAAGCCGCCGGACCAGGCGAGCGTGATCCCCGAAAACACCAGGAGCGCCGTCGCGACGGACCGGAACTGGAGGTAGAGGATCAGGAAGATGATGAACAGCGCCAGGGGCAATACCACGGCCAGGGTCTTCTGCGAGCGCACCTGGTTCTCGTAACTGCCCGCAAACCGGTAGCTCACCCCGGCCGGCAACTCGAGTTCGCCCGAGGCGAGTTTCATTTCCAGGTACGCCTGGCAGTCCTCGACGACATCCACCTCCGCAAATTCCGGTTTCTTATCGAACAGGACATACCCCACCAGGAAGGTGTCTTCGCTCTTTATGGCCTGGGGTCCCCGCACGTACCGGATATCGGCAAGCTGGATGATCGGTATCTGCGCGCCCGCCGGGGTCGGAACCAGGATCTGGTCCAGCGTCTCAATTTGATCGCGCAACTCGCGCATGTACCGCACCCGGACAGGATACCGCTCGCGCCCTTCGACGGTGGTCGTGATGCGCCGCCCGCCGATGGCGACCTCGATGACGTCCTGCACCTGCCGGATGTTCACGCCATAGCGCGCCATCGCTTTCCGGTCGATGTCGATCTCGAGATAGGGCTTGCCCACGATACGGTCCGCGATGACGGCATCCGCCTCGACGCTCGGGACCTCCTTCAGCAAACGCTCGAGCTCGAGACCGACCGCCTCGATGGTCTCGAGGTCCGGCCCTTTGATCTTCACGCCCATAGGAGCGCGCATGCCGCTTTGGAGCATGACCAGCCGCGCGGCAATGGGCTGGAGCTTCGGCGCGGAAGTCGTGCCCGGAATTTCCGCGGCTTGCACGATTTGCTCCCAGATATCGTCCGGACTCCGAATCTCGTCCCGCCATAGCCGGTAGGGGCGTCCGCGAGCGTCGGGAATCAACTGGCCGGCATCGTCCCGCACGAATTCGCCGCGAACCCGGTCATGACGGAAGTTCACGCGGTGGCCGGCATCATCGAGGATGTATTCGGGCCTGTAATTGATGACCGTCTCGAGCATCGAGATGGGCGCGGGGTCGAGGGGGCTGTCCACCCGGCCGATCTTGCCGACTACCGAGTCGATTTCCGGGATCGACGCGAGCGCCTGGTCCTGGTACTGCAGCACATCGAGGGCCTCGCCGAGTGAGGCGTGAGGCATCGTCGTGGGCATGTAAAGATACGACCCTTCATCCAGGGGCGGCATGAACTCTTTCCCGAAACCCGGGAAGGCATGCGTTGCGGCGCTCCATGGGCGCGTGCCGCGGACGCGCTCTTCGGCAATCCCTGCCCGGCTCAACCCCTTGGGCACGAAGCCAAACACGCGGTCAAATCCCAGCCACGCGGTGAATCCCGCCAGCACGACAAGGGCAGCGCCCGTGAGATAGACGGCTTTGTGGTCGAGAAACCATCGCAACAATACGGCGTAATACCGCTGGAACACGTGGAAGAAGCCGAGCAGCCCGCCAATCACCACTGCGACAAACAGGAAATTGCGCACGAATCCGCGGTCGGGTCCCAGGGGACTCCAAGCGTTCGTTAGCAGCGCCGCGACCACCAGGACGGCGACGGCACTGGCGGCGAATGAAGCGGCGTGGGCCACGCGCGCGGGCACGGCGCCGCGCACCAGATGATAGAGTCCAAACGCGATGAGTATGGCCCCCGCCCACCACGGCGCCAGGAACAGAGCCGCGACACCTGCAGCGATAGCGAGGGCGCTGAACGCGCGCCGCATTCGCGGCTCGAGAGCGTCCCTGCCCATCAGCATGTGGGCCATGGGCGGAATGAGCACGACGGCCACAATCACGGAGGCGATAAGGGCGAACGTCTTCGTGAAGGCCAGGGGCTTGAACAGTTTCCCCTCGGCCGCCGTCATGGTGAAGACGGGCAGGAAACTGACCACGGTTGTGGCCACCGCCGTCAGGACCGCGCTGCCCACCTCGCTCGATGCTTCAAACACGGCCGCGAGACGGCTGTCATCGGGGCCGGTCTCGTCGAGCTTCCTGAGGATGTTCTCGCAAATGATAATCCCCATATCGACCATGGTGCCGATGGCGATGGCGATGCCTGACAGAGCCACGATGTTGGCGTCGACCCTGAACACCCGCATGGCAATGAAACACATCAGCACGGCCAGGGGCAGCAGCAGGCTGATGAGGGCCGAACTGCGCAGGTGCCGGACCATCACGATGACTACGATAATCGTGACCAGAATTTCGTGAGACAGGGCGGAACTGAGCGTGCCCAGCGTCTCGTGGATGAGCCCCGTGCGGTCGTAAAACGGGACAACGGCCACCTTGCTGATGGTTGCCCACTCCGGCCAGTCGCTCTGGTCGTTCGCGCGCAACCACTCGGACCAGGCCGTCTGGTTAATCGCGGCCCCGTCGAAGGCGTCGAAGCCGTGGCGTTCCGCGAACGCCGCGACGGTCGCACGGTCCGCCTTCGACACGTCAATAAAAGCCTTGCTGGGCAGCCCCGGGGTGATCTCGGTGATTTTCGCTTTGACGTTCTTGATGACCTCGAGGGGATTGGCGCCGTAGCGGACCACGACCACGCCGCCCACGGCCTCCGCCCCTTCTTTGTCCAGCACGCCGCGCCGCAACGCCGGCCCCAGTGACACGTGGGCAACATCCTGGACGCGCAGCGGCACGTTGTCGTTCACCTTGATGACGGTATCTTCGATGTCGTCGATGTTCTCGATGAACCCGAGGCCGCGAATCACGTATTCGACCTTGTTCACCTCGATGGTACGCGCTCCCACGTCGACGTTGGACATGCGGACCGCCTCGAAAACCTCGCCGAGACTCACATTCGCGGCCCGCATCGCATCCGGGTCGACGTCGATTTGGTACTCCTGGACGAATCCGCCCACCGAGGCGACTTCACTCACGCCCTGGGCCGACTGGAGCGCGTATCGCACCAGCCAGTCCTGGATGCTGCGCAATTCGGCGAGGTCCCACCCGCCCGCGGGGTTTCCGTCGGGGTCGCGGCCCTCGAGGGTGTACCAGAACACCTGGCCCAGCGCCGTGGCGTCGGGTCCAATGGAGGGTTGCACTGCGTCGGGCAATGTGCCGGCGGGGAGGCTGTTGAGCTTCTCGAGCAACCGGCTGCGTGACCAGTAGAAGTCGATGTCTTCCTCAAAAATCACGTATACCGTCGAGAATCCGAAGAACGAGAAGCTGCGAATGGTTCGGACGCCCGGCACGCCCAGCAAAGCCACGGTGAGGGGGTAGGAGATCTGGTCCTCGATGTCCTGAGGCGAACGGCCCATCCATTCGGTGAACACGATCTGCTGGTTTTCGCCCAGGTCCGGGATGGCGTCGACGGGCACCGGGCTGCGCGGCAACCAGCCGGTATCCCAATCGAAGGGCGCGACCATGATCCCCCAGCCCGCGAAGAACACAATGAGCAATGCCACCACCAGCTTGTTATTGAGGCAGAACCAGATGATCCGGTCGAGCCAGCTCATGGTGCGGATGGGAGCAGCCTGTTTGTCCGCGCTATTCATGGGCGTGCCCCTCATGGTCCATGCTATCGAGCGGCGCATCGAGACGGCCGGTGATGTAGCCGCACTCGAGCATCATGCTGCCGAAGTACGGATTGCGGAGCGCGGTGCCCGGCTGCAGCCAGTCGGCCCCCGTGTTTTCGAACGCCATGGGGCAATGGGCGCGGTAAACGGGCGCGCCTTCCGCGATGCCGTAGCTTTGAATCGCCTGCGAGAGGCCCCGGGTAAGTTCGGGTAGTTGCGCGCGCAACTGCTCGATGCTTCCGGCGCGGCCCATGGCCTCGAGAGCGTCCGCGAACACTGCCTGCGCCGATTCCCAAATGTTGCGCTGCTCTTCGGCAAGCAGGCCCGCGTCGACAGTGTCGAATGCCGCAGACAATTCGCTCACCGTGGCCTTCGCAGCCTCGGCATCGTCACCGGCGAGGGCCGCGCCGAACCGGGCGTAGACGTCATACAACGCGCGAAGTTGTGCGCGGAAGGCTTCCGGGGCGTCGTACACGGGACTTTCGTGCTCTGCGGCATCGTCGATGAGTTCCCCCGGCGCGGTCTGTTCTTCGGGAGACATCATGCTGGATTTCGCCTGGATCTGCAGGGCGCTGTCGATCTTGAAGTTGCCTTTGACCACGAGCCGCTCGCCCTCGGTCAATCCGCTTCGCACGAGGTAGTAGTCACCCGCTCGCGGACCGAGGACGATCTCGCGTCCCTCGAAGGTGGGCGTCTCACGAGCCGGCACTTCGACATACACCACGGCGCGGGTGCCCGTGATGAGCGGCGCGGTGGCGGGAATGACCAGCGGGCGGTCGGACGCTACGGCCTCGGCGGGCACGTAACCCAGGTCCTCGGCTTTGACCAGCGCCATACCGCAGATGTCACACGAACCCGGGCCGTCTTTCACAATTTCGGGGTGCATGGGCGAGATCCACTTCCCCGCCAAATCCGGGTCCATGACCCGGCCCCCGGTGGCGATTTGTGCACGCACTACGGCGCGGACGAACATCTCGGGCTTCAACTTGCCGCCGGTATTGGGCACGGTCAGGCGCACGTCGATCGTTCGGGTCCTCTTGTTCACGATGGGATTGATGAACGCAATGCGCCCTTCGAATTCTTCTCCTGGATAGGCTTCGGTGGTGAACGCGGCCTTCTGGCCGTAATGCAGCCACGTCAGATCCGACTCATACGCGTCCAGCCTCACCCACAGGTGTTCGAGGTCCGCGATGGTGTAGAGGCGGGTACCTTCGTTGACGTACATGCCCTCCTGGCCGTCGCGATGTATTACCGTGCCGCCCATGGGTGCGTAGATGGTAACGTGATCCGACGCAATGCCCCGCTTCTCCGCATCCTCGATCTGTGCGTTGGCCAGGCCCCACCGGCGCAGTTTTTCGCGGGCGGCGCTCCGGGTCGATTCGGCCGTGCGCCGCAGCGCTTCGGGCGCATTTGCCGGCAGTTCCGCGATCGCCCGCGAAGCGCGGCGCAACTCGTCCTGCGCCACAAGCAGATCCGGGCTGTAGAGATAGACCATGTGGTCGCCTTTTTTGACTTGAATACCCGTGTAGTCGACGTACATGCGATCGATGCGGCCCGGCACCCACGCGGTGATGTAGGCAAGACGGGTCTCGTCGTAGTCGATCTTGCCGGTCAGGCGCACGTCCTTGATCACGAATTTCCGCTCGGCTTCCGCGGTCTCGATGTTCATGAGTGCTTTCGCGCCTTCGCTGGCGGTGAATTCGCGCGGTCCCACGGTTCCGGCAGTTGCCTCGACGCGGACAAGGTCCATCCCGCAGATGGGGCATTTACCGGGTTTGTTCTGGCGGATTTGCGGATGCATCGAGCAGGTCCAGATTTGCGCCTGGTCTTCCTGCTCGACGTGCTCGTGGCCAGGGTCCGCGGGAGGAGGCGCGGAAGGCCCGCGCAAGGCATATCCTGCCCATAGCGCGAGCACAATAGCCAGCCCAATGCCTGCGAGCTCGAGGTATAGGAGGCTCCGCCGTCGCGCCGTTCTGCTGTTTTCCATGTTCCTGCACTCCTGCGCCCTTGGGAGCGGTCGGGGCGCGAAAACCTGTGCGTCAAAGGAATCTTTCCGCGGTTGATTCTGAAGGAGCGTCAGCGCAGCCGTGTCAAGGCAGCGATGACGTGGAGCAACCGCGGCATGGAGGCGGAACGAACTAGATCAGGAGAGAGCAAACCAAGAGATACGGGGGTGGCGCGCTGTCTACCGCGACAGGAGCGCGGAGCGGCCCTCGGCCATTGGGCAGATTCTGCGCAAGTTGCTGAAATGCCGCGAGAGGGGAAGGTTCGGGCGATAGAATGGGCTTAAGCGGCGTATGCACCGCCGCGGAAGCCAATACGCCGGATGCAGGGTGCGGCGCGGT
>CAZFOG010000117.1:0-15544 GCA_964520685.1 uncultured Nitrospiraceae bacterium
CCGTCGGGGTTTGTGGACGCTCGGACGTGACACCCGTGCTGGACGCGTCGTTCAAAGAGAAATGCTGGCCCCTGGAACCCCAGGTGGACGGGTTTGTGCTGACCGATGGCAAGATCTTCGCCGCCGCGCAAACGACATTCTGGCTCAGCGCGTCGCGCGACACCCTCTACATCGCCGCCTATGCCCGGGAACCGCGCATGACAACCATGGCGGCATCCCAGACCGGCCGGGACGCGCCGCTCGAAGGCGACGAGCACGTGATGGTAACATTGCAGGTGCCCAGCGGAAAGGCGTTTACGTTTGCGGTGAATCCCCTTGGAACACAGTTCGACAGTTGCGACGGAGAGCCGGCGTGGGACGGGGAGTGGCAGGTGGCGACGGCGTCGTATGACGAGGGATGGGCGGCCGAATTCGCCATTCCATTTAAGGTTCTTGGCGTTCAGCCGAAACGCAGCGAGGCATGGCCCATGAATTTCGCCCGTTTTCGCAACAACGTCCACAAAGAATGGTCGGCGTGGGCGTATGATACCAAGACGGACCGGATGCCGGAGTGGGGCAATATGATTTTTGACTGACATTGACGCAACACGGCCTTCCTTGACTGGTTACCGGGGGTGTTGTTGAATAGGGACGCGGAATCGACCGACTGCTTACCAGGAATTCGCTTCATGAACGCTTTGGTCTTCGACGGTGAACCCCGCATGGCGGACGTCCCCCGGCCTGTGCCTGGGCCGGGCGAGGCGCTGATCCGGGTCCGGTGCGCCGGCATCTGCAACACGGACCTCGAAATCATGCGGGGGTACATGGGATTCAAGGGCATACCCGGCCACGAATTCGTTGGCGTGGTCGAACAGGCATCCAACGAACACCTCCTCGGCAGACGCGTGGTGGGCGAAATCAACTGCGTGTGCGGGGCGTGCAAGTACTGCGAACTGGAGATGCCCAATCATTGCGGCCAGCGTACAGTTTTGGGCATCCAGGGCCGCGACGGGGCTTTCGCCGAATACCTTGTGCTCCCCGAGGAAAACCTGCATCTTGTGCCGGATACCATGCCCGACGATGTGGCGGTCTTCACCGAACCCACCGCGGCCGCGTTCCGCATCCCCGAGCAGGTCGAGATCGACCCCAACGACCGGATCATCGTGCTTGGCGACGGAAAACTGGGGCTATTGGTGGCGCAGGTACTCTGGTTGCAGGCCAAGAATCTGGTCTGTGTGGGCAAACACCGGTGGAAACTCGACCTGTTGGCCCCTCTCAGCATCGAGACGGTCCTGGCAGACGATTTTCTCGAGCCGGGCGCCGAGATCGTAGTGGATGCAACGGGTTCTGCGGCGGGAATCAACCGGGCCTTGCGCCTGGTACGCCCAGAAGGGGTGCTCGTGCTGAAAACGACCGTGGCGGGGAACTCGCCGCTCGACCTGAGCCTCCCCGTCATCAACGAAGTGCAGATCGTCGGGTCGCGATGCGGCCCGTTCCGGCCGGCCATCGAGGCCCTGGCGCTGGGAACGGTGGCAGTCAAGCCGATGATAACAGCCACGTATCCATTGGAAGAGGCCGACCGGGCGTTCGAACATGCCCAGTCCGGCGATGCGGTAAAAGTATTGCTTCGGATGTCTGATTGATCGAGTACCGGAGCGTTGACGGAGGGAGTGGAGGAGAAACGCCATGAAAGTTGGAATGTTGACCTGTCCGTTTGGTAACGAATCCCTGAAGACCGTGCTCAACTTTGCGGAAGACGCGGGAATTCCCTGCCTCGAGGTCTGGGCCGGCCCGAAGAGCCGGCATATCGACCCCGAGAAGATAAACGCTGCACAGGCAAAGCGGATTAAGGCAGACCTCATCGAGCGCGGGCTCGAGATCAGTTCGCTCGCGTATTACACGATGGACCTGACCCAGCCCAAAGCGGTCAAGAGCGTGCAGGCCCATGCAATAAAGTGCATTGACGCCGCGGCGCTGTTGAATGTCCCCGTGGTCTGCATGCTCACGGGGGGACCAGCCCCCGGGATGACGAAGCACGAGACCATTCGCACGGTTCTGCCGAAGGCTTTCAAGCCCATTTTGACGCGCGCCCGCAAAAAGGGCATCAGGATCGCCCTCGAGAACTACTTCGCGACGTGCCTGCAGGGGTTGGATACCTATGACGCGCTGTTCGAGGCTATCCCGGATGAGAACTTCGGGTTGAATTACGATCCGAGCCACCTCTATCACATGGAATGCGACCATCTGGCGCCCGTTTCGATGTTCCCGGACCGGATTTTTCATACGCATGCCAAAGATACCCTGGTGGACAAGGCGGCCCGGGGGTATGTCGGCGTGTATGGGTCGGGCTGGTGGCGCTACGTCATTCCCGGCTTCGGCAACATCAATTGGGGCGAATTCGTCAGTCATCTGCGCCAGGCGGGCTACGACGGCGTGCTGAGCATCGAGCACGAGGACGCCACGCAGTCGCCTGAAGAAGGCTTCATGCGGGGTGCGGCCTTTCTCGAACAATTCTGCTGACGGGACACAGGCGGGTGATTGCCGACAGGCCAGAGACGCATTGGCGGGATATGGGGGCGTTGCTGCTGGGCGCCTTCGCGTTTCGTCTGTTCTTCGTGCTGGCCATGCCCCGCGTAGTCGATTCGCCCGATGCCGTGCACTACATCCATTTGGCCGAACGATTCGCCGAAGGCGACTGGTTTGCGCCGCATGCGCGCCTGCCAGTGCTGCTTCCGCTCATGGGGAGTCTTCTCTATCCCATCACACGCAACATGGAATGGGCCTGCCGTCTGGTGTCGTTCCTGGCCTCGGGATTGCTGGTGGTACCGGTGTATGCATTGTCGCGCCAGATGCACGGGATTCGAACGGCGCGTATCGCGGCGCTGCTGGCCGCGCTCTGGCCCTGGCTGGCGGATTACGGCGGCCGCGTGACGCCCGAAGCCCTGGCAGCCACGCTATGGTTTGCGGCTGCGGTGTCGATGGTGCATGCCGTCCGGCGGGGCGGTATCTGGATGTTTGCTGCGCCGTTGTGCTATTTCGCCTTTCATCTCGCGCGTCCAGAAGGGTTGATACTGTTGATGGCTGCGCCTGCCGGGGCATGGTTCTTTCTGTGTTTTCGCTCGGGGACCGCCACGGCAAGGCGCCTGATCGTTTACGTTGCCGTAAGCGGCGCCCTGCTCGCCCTGTACGCGATATACGTCAAGCAGACGGCGGGCGTGCTGTCCGTAAGCACCCGCGTCACGAGCGCCTCCGGGGCGGCGGGATTCGTCGTCAGCCAGTGGCGGGCAGTCGCGCGGGCAGCCCTTCAGATCCCGAATAACGTGTTGCCCGTCATGATCGGGCCCTATTCCCTCCTGTTCGCGGGAGTGGGTTTGTTTCGCCCGTCTGGCGACGAGCGCCGCGACATGCGGAGCGAGGCGTTTCTGGCGTATCTGTGTGCCATTCAGTGCGCCTGCGCGGCCCTCAGCACGTACCCTGCCCCGCGCTACCTCATGGTGGTGGTCGTGGCGGCGGCGTTATGGGCAGCACGGGGCATTCTGCTGATCTCGGGCCAGGCGGCGGGCCTGACTCGCCACCGGTGGTTGCGGTGGGCGCCCCTTGGCGGCGCGGTTCTGCTCATGATTGCCCACACGGGGGTCACGGTACTGAGCGAGCACCTGGGCCAATTGCCGCGCGAACCGCGCGAGTACAAGGCCGCGGGCGAATGGATGCGCGAGCATCTCGAGCCGGGCCTGATCTTTGTGCGCAAACCCGAGATCGGGTTCTACGCCGGCATGGAGACCACGGGACCCGCGGCCGAAGATACGGTGGACACAGCCATCGCTCGTGCCCGTGAGGCGGGAGCACGGTACTTTGTTGTGGACGAACGCTACACCGCGCAGATGGCGCCGGGGCTGCGCCCCCTGCTGAATCCCGATAACGCCCCCCCGCCGCTTCGTCTGATACGCGCGGACCTGTCTCCCTATCCCCAGGGACGGGTGGTTGTATACGAAATCGTGGATGGCTTGGCGGAGAACACCCAGGAGTGAAGAAGCATGCGGCGGATCCTTGTTGTGCACACGGGCGGCATTGGCGATTTCCTGTTGAGTTGCCCATCCGTCCAGCGCCTTGCCCGTGATGCATCTGTCGAGTTACTCGGGCGGCCCGGCCGGCTGGCACTGGCCCTCGAGGCGGGATTTGCGGAGCAGGTGCACGACATCGAATCGACCGGCTTCGATTCCCTGTTCGCGGCGCCGTCGGAAACCATCAGGGCATTTCTCAGGCAGTTCGACGCGGCGGTTGTGTGGATGCGCGATGACGGCGGTGAACTGGAACGGGCCATGCGGTCCTGCGGATTGAGCGACGTTCGCGTGTTTCCAGGTCTCCCGCCCAACGGCTGGGAGCGCCACGCCTCGGAGTATTATCTGGATTGCCTCGGTTTCGATGCCCCCGAACCCTGCCAATTGACCTTGCCTCGAACGGACAGGCAATGTGACGTTATCCTTCACCCCGGCAGCGGCGGCAAGCGTAAGAACTGGCCTTTCCCGCGCTTCAAAACGCTTGCGGAGAGGCTTCACGCTCTGGGCAGGAGGGTGCATTGGTGTATAGGCCCTGCCGAGGAAGAACTCGCGCTGCCTGGGGGGGCGGAAATGATTGCCGAACCCTCTCTGAGAGCCCTGGCGCGCGTGTTGTCGTCTGCCCGCGCCTATGTGGGCAACGACAGCGGAATCACCCATCTGGCGGCTGCATGCGGGCTACGGACCGTCGCGGTGTTTGGTCCCACGGACCCGCGCGTATGGGCGCCCCTGGGTCCGCATGTTCGGGTCGTGAACGGCGCCCCGTGGCCAGGAGTCGATGCAGTCATGTCGGCCCTGCTGGCGGAATGAATCTATGCTATGATATGCGCCACCTGGAACGGTGCTGCGGAAACAAGTGTATATGGAGGAACTGTTTATGCGTAAGCTGATCGGCGTGTTTATGGCGTTGGCACTGGTTATTGGACCAACCGTCTGGGGAGCCGAGGAAAGCGTTGCTCCGAAACCCGAAGTAAAGGCTTGCGAGGAGCAGGCCGACGGCACTTCCGAAGCGACGCCGTACGTGCTGTTCAATGGAAAGGATTTCGAGGGGTGGAAACTCTTTATCCCCAACGAGAACGTCGATCCCGCGACGGTGTGGTCTGCGAGGGATGGCGTGGTGCGGTGCGCGGGCGAACCGGCCGGTTACATGCGCACGGAGAAGAAGTTCTCGAACTACAAGCTCACCTTCGAGTGGCGGTGGCCGGACAAAGGCGGCAATAGCGGCTGCCTGCTCCATATAAACGGCGAAGACAAAGTGTGGCCGAAGAGCATCGAATCGCAGTTGCACAGCGGCGACGCGGGCGATTTCTGGGTGATCGACGGGACCGATTTCAAGGAGCACAAGCCGAACAAGCCCGGTGACCGCCGTGTACCCAAGATGACGCAGAGCAACGAGAAGCCCGTGGGTGAATGGAACAAGAAGGAAGTCATTTGCTCGGGGAACACCATTAAGATTTACGTGAACGGTTTGCTCCAGAATGTGGCCACCGAAACCACCGTGACGGAGGGCCATATCGGTCTCCAAAGCGAAGGGACGCCCATCGAGTTCCGGAACATCATGCTGTGGCCGGTCCCGGAGGAGCACCAAGCGCCCTGCGAAGACGGCGGTGACAAGAAGGAAGACAACTGACGCTTCATTGACGAACGTTCAACGGCCCGCGCACGGTTTGCCCTGCGCGGGTCTTGTTGTCGAGAGGAGCTTCAATCCGCCCCGGAAGCCAGGCGTTCGAGCAAAAGCCGGGCTGGCAGGCACGTCAGTACCGGAGACTTCCGCCACTCATTCTGGCCATGGCTCGCTGCAATAATTCGTCGATAGCGGGATGGTCGACCGTCTCAGCGCCGGGTAGGGCCGTCAATTCCTCGAGCAGCATGACGGTCTGGGCGTGGATTTTGGTGAAATGGACCTCGAGCATCTCGCGTATGAACCCGGAGAGCATGGAAGCGACCCAGGAAAGGCCGAAACGCACCAGAAAGGCGGGTGTGAGGCGCACGGCATAGGCCAATCCGCCCAGGGGCTCACCCGCAGCTCTCAGGACGGCCAGTCCTTCCTTGCTGCCTTGCGCGGCGAGACGTACGGCCGCGGCATCGTCAGCGAAGCGTTCGGGATTGTATTTGTGCATCGAAATGGCCGCGAGCACCGGGAATCCCATGGCCATGATGATCTGAAACCGCTGCATCAGGGCTGGGTCCATTTCGGATGGCAACCCCGCCTCGGCCAGCGTGGTGCTCAGCGCTTCGGATTCCTCGGCGAGCGTCCCAGAGAGCGGGGCGAGTTTCGTCTTGCTGAGCTTGTAGACCACATCGTCACCGCGAAAGAGGGCCATGATGCCGGGGTACATGCAGTGGCAACTGCCAAACAACTCGCCCCAGGAATCGAGAGTGGCACGCCACGCGGGAAACGCGACAATCGCGCCCTTTTGCGCACAGTGCAGGCCCTGAAAAGTCGAGCGGGCTTCTTCGCGCTGGTCCGCACGCACGCATACGAAGACGAAATCGAAGGCATCCAAGCTGTCGAGATGGTCGATGAAACGGGCGTCCGGTATGGTGATGACTGAACCCGGTTGATCCTTTTCGGGCAGCAGCCTGATCCCTCGCTCCTGAAGTCCGGCGAGCCGTTCCGGGCGCGTCAGAAAGGTAATGTCATGGCCTGCGCGATGGAGGAATCCTCCGTACAGTTGCCCCACTGCGCCCGTGCCGAAAATCAGAAACCGCATGCATCGACCCTCTTCTGCTAGGAAAACACCGCCACAACCGGTACCATTTCATCATAACATGGGGGAAAACACACACCTTGATTTTGACGACGCTGTTGCACTATCGGCACTTGGGCGGCCGGGGAGGGCAAGCGTGAAGTTCGGTTGTGGCGCTGTCGCGGTGGACGTCTTCGCGGGAAATCGGGCCAATGGGGAGAGACTAGGGATTCGATTGGGCTCCTTTTCTCTTGGTAGACTACGGAAAGCGGCGTAATGGAAGCAGGATGGGGAGAGACTCGTGATCTTCGTAAAGACTTTCAAAGGGTATGAAGACAAATTGGTGGCGCTTGACGCCGAAGTGAATCAGTGGATCGGCCAGAACGCGATCGAGATCGTCGATGTCAAGACGGCAATGAGCCACGAGAACGGGTCGCGGGCGGGTTCTGGCGACGTGCTTTACACGGTACTCTACCGCAATGACGCGCCGGTCGACTGAAGAAGAGATGCGTTGACCGGCGGGAGCTATTCGTACCGTATCGGCCGGGTTGCCGCGAAGGCGTCCAGCTGAGGCGAGACCTGGGCAAGAACGTCGGCCACGGGCATATCGCGCTCGAGCCAGGAACGCAGTCTGTCGCCGCCGGCCAGGATGTCGAAGGTGGGCCCCCACTGGAACTGCCGGGGATGGTGGTTTCGGATTGCGCGCAGCAGGGCCATTGCCGCCGTGAACGCCCGTACGTCGTGTGGGTTGACGACGTGGAGGCGGATACCGTTGCATTCTTCGTCCCGGTAGCGCGGATTCGTGGCCTTTCCCGGAACGGCACGGGGGGTATAGCGGCACGCGGTTGCGCGGCACCCGGGCAGTTCGCCGGGCCGAAGCTTCTCGAGCACTCCCTCGGCGTCGAGCCAGGGGGCTCCGATAACGTGAAAGGGGGTCTCGGTGCCGCGCCCTTCGTTAAGGTTTGTGCCCTCGAACAGGCACGTTCCCACGTACAGCAGAGCGGTCAGCGGGGTCGGGATATTCGGAGAGGGCGCAACCCAGGGATAGACACACTCATCGAAGAGCAAATCGCGCCGCCAACTGTCGAGGAGATGCACGGTCACGTTGAGCTTCTGGTTGCTGAATTCCTCGCGCAGAAAGAATATGGCCAGCTCTCCCATAGTCATCCCGTGACGGATGGGTATGGGCGCGCAGCACACCGGCGAACCGGTGCGCTCCGCGATGGGCCCCTCGAGCACGGTGCCGCCCAGGGGATTGGGCCGGTCCAGAATGAGCACGGGCTTCCGGGCTTGGGCGCACGCCGCAAGGCAGTCCCGCATCGTCGCCATGTAGGTGTAGTACCGTGATCCGATATCCTGCAGATCCACCAGGAAATAATTGATCTCGGCGAGTTCCGCCTGAGAGGGCCGCGTCCGTTTGCCGTAGAGACTGATCACGGGCACGTCGCCCCGTTCCGACGCCACATTCGCCCCGGCTTCGTAATTGCCCCGGATTCCGTGTTCAGGACTGTACAGCACGTGAAGCTTGTGCGATGCCCCGAGGCCGAAGACATCCAGAATGTGCCGGCCCATCTCATCCACGGCTGCATGGTTCGTGAGAAGTGCCACGCGCCGCGCCGTACGGAGCACGTAGAAGTTCTCATTCAGCAGCCGGTCAATCCCCGCATGCGTGTTCGTGCGATTGGGATAGAGCGCGCGGGCAACGCCCCGGTGGAACGTATTTCGCAGGATCTTGCTGTCGCGCGCACTCCGGCTGGGATGGCATGTATTCGCTAGCAGGATCGCGAAGATTCCGCTGTCGCGGTCCATCCAGATGCTGGTGCCGGTCCAGCCCGTGTGCCCGATAGCCTGCCTCGAGGGCAGAAACCCGGTCGTTTTCGAGTCCCAGGGGTCAATCAGCCAACCGAGTCCCTGCCATGGATACGCTGGAACTTGACCTTTGGCCATGATCTCATCGAGGGTGGTTTCAGACACGAGTGCGCCGCGCAGAAAGGCTCTGCAGAAACGGGCCAGATCTTCGGCGGTGGAAAAAAGACCGGCATGCCCTGCCACACCGCCGGCCGCGTAGGCATTCTCATCGTGCACGTCGCCTTGCACAATCCGGCCGCGCCACGAACAGCGTTCGGTGGGCGCGCAACGCGAGCGGAACCGCTCCGGCGGCGTGAAGAACGTCTCGGACATTTTCAACGGCGCGAATATGCGGTCCGTGCAAAAACGGTCCAGGGATTGGCCCGCCACGCGCTCGACGACACGGCCCAGAATCATGAACCCCAAATCTGAGTATCGCCGGGTGCGCCCCGGGCCGGTCTCGATGCCGGCTGTCGCGCACTCGTCCAACATGGTATCCAGGGTGGAATGGGTGCGATAGAAGGGGCGCCCGGGCACCAGACCTCCCGTATGATTCAACAAATGCCGCACGGTGATACCGCGAAACGCTGGAATAGGCAGGTAATCGGCGACGGATTTATCCAGCTCGAGCAATCCCTGCTCGCGCAGCATCAATAGCGCCGTCGTCGTGGCCACGACTTTGGTGAGCGAAGCCAGGTCATAGATGGTAGTGGTTTGCGCAGGAGCACGGACGGGTTCTATCTGTGCGTTGCCAACGGCTTCAAAGAAGAAAGTCTGTTCAAGATTCCCAACGTACGCAACGGCGCCTGGACTCATGGAGTCGCCTACCGCCTCAACGAGTGCTTGTCGAATCATTTCCTGCAAGATGTTCCTCCATAGGGAGCCGCCAGATGCTGGAACGCCCGAACATGCTCGATATGCTCGAGCCGCTGCAGTCTAGCCGGTCAGGAGGAGAGACGCAAGAGCGTGATGGCGATTGAGGCTGGAGCCAGGCAGGGTGCTTGCCAAAAGAGACCGGAGGCCTCTACCCTCGAAAACGGTTGGACCGTTTTAGAGAGCAAAAGCCCCCGGTCAATTGTCGAAGAGGCTACTTTTTCTTCGCAGCGGTCTTCTTCTTGGCGGCTGTCTTCTTCTTGGCGACCTTCTTCTTGGCGGCCGGCTTCTTCTTGGCGACTGCCTTCTTCTTGGCTACCTTCTTCTTGGCGACAGCCTTCTTCTTGGCGGCCGGCTTCTTCTTGGCTACCTTTTTCTTCGCTGCCTTCTTCTTCGCTGGGGCCATGGTGTTCCTCCTTTCTCGCAACTAAACCCCGAAACATGTGTTAACGCTTGCCAGCCCTTCTCGTAAGGACGTGACAAAAAGACCGTTAACACGGCTCATGACGTGGTCATGGAGCCCTATGCCAACGAGCCGGAGGCTCGGTATGGCCGTGTGGCACGTGCGCAACATTCCGGGATGCGCGCCGGAACATGTCCTTCCATGCCTCGGGTAATTACGAAGTGGGACGGTCTTGCCTGCGCGTGACGCAACGCCATCCGAGCATGGGAACCACGGTGATGCCGCGTCTCTTGCGTTCCCCAGCACAGGCCTTGTCAATTCCCATCCCCCGAAGATTCGGCGAATCTGCATCTTTGCCGAGACACCTGCACGCGCGTGCACTTGGGCAGTGCGCGCGCTATGCGTGTCAGATTCCCTCGTTGGTGACCTCAGTTTCTCCACCTCGATCGCGGCAAGCATCGCATGCTTGAAGAGCGATTCATCCCCATTTTGCAAAACGAAAACGCATTGTTTTGCGCAACGCGCATCGTCTGCATCAAGTCTTCAACTCTACTTCTAGCATCGCTTCGTCGTGCTATCCATATAAATGTGTAGCAGACGTTTGCGAAAATAGCAAGTGTTTTGATCGCCTTATCGAAACTTTTTTGCCGCTCTTTGATTTGCCCAGAGCCTGTGCTAGAGTAAATATGGTTCATCGATCGGCGTCTTCATGATGCATTTTCGACGATATGATCGATGACGAACGGGAGTGGCGCGGGTCATTACAGCACGTAATGGCGGCGCGAAATGCAACTTGCCAAAAAGGGAGTAGACGCTATGGCCGACACAGTGGCAGGATTTTTCTCGGAGCTGAAGGGGAAGGTTAACCCTGAAAGAGCGGCAGGCATGAACGCCATCTATCAGTTTGACATCACCGGCGACGGCGGTGGGAAGTGGCATGTCAAGATCGCCGACGGCGATGTTGGCGTGGACGAAGGAAATGTCGAGGGGCCCAACATCACCTTGACAACCGATGCCGCCACATGGATGGACATCGTCAGCGGAAAGACCAGCGGCCAGACCGCCTTTCTTCTCGGCAAACTAAAGATTCAGGGCGACATGAGTCTCGCCATGAAGCTTGCCAGCGTGTTTGGTCTGGGTTGATGCGGAGTAGCGGGGATGGCCCGCCGCGGTCCTTTCCTCAACGTGTGTGAGCGTCTTTTTCACCATCTGTTGCGTATGGCCGTGCCGGTGCTTGCGGTGTGTATGACCGCGTGTGGGCCTCGCGGTGCAGGGCCTGCGCCCGATGCTCCCGTTGCTCTGACGCTGACGACGGATGACGGCGCAGTCTTGTCCGCCACGTACTATCCCGCCCCGTCGTCGCTTTCGTGCGGCGTGGTGTTGGTCCACGACAGCGGGGGAAACGCGGCGCAATGGAGCGCGTTCGCTCGGCGGCTGCAGCAAAGCGGCATCGCGGCTATCGCCTTCGATATGCGGGGGCATGGTGCGAGCACGGGCCCAGAAGGCCGGCAGGTGTCGCACCAGGAATTCGAGGCGTCGGACTGGCTGCGGGCCGTGTTCGACATTCAGGCGGCCCGAAACGCACTGACCGCCAACGGCGTCGATCCGGAAAACCTTGGCATCGTCGGAGCGGGCATGGGAGCCAATCTCGCCACCCACTATGCGGCGCGGGACGAGACGATCGAGGCTTTGGTGCTGATCTCGCCGGGACTCGAGTATGGCGGGGTCACCATACGGAAGGCCTTTGAGGCGTATACGATGCGGCCATCTCTCCTGATCGCAACCAAAGGCGACACCTACGCCGCGTCATCGGCACAGACCTTGAAGCGGAGCGCGTCAACGTTCTGTGATTTGCGGGAGTACGCCGGTGGCGCGCATGGCATGGACGTTGTCGATTCGCTTGCAGGGGTGCGGGAGGAGCTTGTCTTCTGGTTGGAGAGCATCTTGAAGACATCGAAAAGAGGCGTCATCACGGATAATGCCGGAGGATGAGCACGTGCGCACACGCGGCAATCATACCGACGGCAGCCCATACGTGCTGCGCCCGGACCGCTTGACGCAGCCGGGGAGGCTCCCTATACTGCGTGCAGTGTACAGCGCTGTTGTGTAGCATCTAGTAAGAATGGGGTTACTGCCGTGTCAGGCAAAGCGCACAAACCGGGGCTTTTCAAAGATCATTCGGGCAATTGGGCACAGGAGCGCCGCGCAGGCCATGACCGCCGCAAGCGCGACATACCCTTCGATCATGGGGATCGCCGGCGCGCTTCGCGCCGGCTGACCGACCTGGAGATCGCGGAACGCGAACACAAGGAAATGATTGAGGAAGCGCTCGAGGAATTCGCGGCGGAGCACGAACAAGGCCATCCGTAGGATGTGGGAATCGTCGGGGCGGGGTAACCCAACACGCACTCATCCGTGAGGTGTTGGGGGGGGCGCCCGTTGCGGACGATTTACCTAACGCGATTCATCGAGAACCTTGTCGGCGCGTTGCTTCAGTTCCGCGGCGGCCTCTTCGGCTGATTGGACGCCATTGAGCACCCCGGCCAAGGCGTTTTCGATCAGTTCCCGTACTTCCTGCCAGCCGGGCACGTTAGGCTCCGAACGTGCAAACGGGAGACAATCAAATGGCGCCTTGTTGTAGGGCCATTCGTTCCAGAAGGCCTGCATGCGGGGATCTTGCGCCACCGACTTGCGAATTGGCAGGTACCCGGTTCCCAGGGCCCACCGGACGGTTATCTCAGGGGACGTGAAGTACTTCGCAAACTCCCACGCAACGTGTTCCTGCTCGGGCGTCGTCCGGAAGATGTTGATGTTCGGGCCGTACAAGACCGTCTTCGGGTCTGCCGGGTCCGCCTGCGGTATGACAGCCATTCCCCAGTCCTCGGGCTCGATCAGCATGGCCGTATACGTACGATGCGAACTCGAGCGGAAGAAGAACGCCGCCTTATCCTGGGCAAATTCGGTCCTGTCATCGTAGCGGTGGGCCAGGATCTGATACGCCAGGCCCTCTTTCCCCAGGGTTTCGTGCATCTTCAATACGGCCAGCGATTCGGGCGAGTCGAACAGGGTCTTGCCATCAGCATACACATCCCCGCCCATGCTGTAGACCATGCCATCGAAGGTCGAGGCGTCTACGGCGACCGCATAGGCGCTCTTGCCGGTCCGTTCCTTGATTTGGCGGCATTGCGCCATGAACTCGTCCCAGGTGCGGGGCGGGTCCTGGATGCCCGCCGCCGAGAGCACCCGCTTGTTGAAGTAGAGCATCAGCACGGATTTGCAAAACGGAAACGAGTACATGCCATTATCAAGAGATGGGTACCGGTTCGTTTCCAGCACGACGGGGAAAAAGTCCGCCAGTTCTTCGTCGCTTAACCCTATCTCGGGGTCCGCAATCAGCGGGTCCAGGGGCAATATGGCGCCGGTTTGGGCATAGACCGTGGTCATGCTCTGGTATCCCACGGCCATGGCAGGCACGGTATGGGCCTGGATACTGGTCACCAGTTTACGGAAGATCTCGCTGTACCCGCCGACGTAATCGGCTTTGACGGGCATTCCTCCATGGCTTTTGTTGAATTCGGCAATGATTTCCTCGAGGAGATCGCGGTTTTCATCGGTCTGCCGGTCCCAAAACAAGGCGGCATTGGGGTCGATGGGGCGAAACTCTTTGGACCCTCCGCAGCCAATCACGAGCAGCAGACCGGCCAGTCCGCCGGCAAACCCCGCTGTGAATAAAGATACCCTGTTTCTCATCCCTTGATTCCCGCGCTGATGGCGCTCTCGAGAAAATACCGTTGTGCGGCGAAGTATAGCGCCAGGGTCGGAAGAATGACAACGGTTGCCGCGCACATCAGCAGGTGAAGGCGAACCCCTTCGTTCGATGAAAACAGCGTGAGCCCCACCTGAACCACGCGCATGCGGTCGCTATCGGTCACAACCAGGGGCCACATGAGCGAGTTATAGCTCCCCAGAAACGCAAACAGCCCGACCGTTACGGCCACGGGCTTCACGAGGGGCGTGGCTATCCACACCAGGAAGCGGAGATGGCCGCATCCGTCGACTTTGGCCGCATCGAAAAAATCGGAGGGCAATCCCAGGAAGGCCTGACGCATGAGAAAGATCGAGAACGCATTGGCGCACCACGGCACGATGAGTGCCGCGTAGGTATCTTTCCATCCGAGCCGGCTGATGAGCATGAAATTGGGGATAAGGGTCACCTCGAACGGCACCATCATGGTGGCGAGCACCAGGCTGAAGAGCAGTCCGCGCCCGGGAAAATCCAACCGGGCGAAGGTATACCCCGCAAACATCGAGGTCACAACGACGGCCGCCGTCACGCTGAACGCCACCACGAACGAATTGTAGAAATACGTCCCGAACTGGGGTGCCTCCTGAAACATCACGGCGAAGTTGCTCCACATGACGCGTTCGGGAAAGATGTCCAGACCCACCGCCAGGGCCTCCGCTTCGCTTTTGAGGGCCGTCGAGAGCATCCACACGAAGGGAAACGCCGTCAGGAGCGCGCCGGCTGCCAACAGGATATACGTTGCCGCTTTCCGCATCATTCGTAGTGCACGCGCCTCCCCGCCACGCGCCACTGGAGCGCGGTCATCAATACGATGCCGATAGCAAGCAGGGTCGCGACCGCAGCGCCATATCCGATGCGTCCATACTCGTAGAAATTGGCGAATATATAGACCGTCAGATTCTGAGTCGTATTCTGGGGGCCGCGGCCGTTGCCCGTCATGGCGTAGAAGCTGTTGAAGGCCTGGAAGGCCTTGATGGTGCTCACGACGAGAAGAAAGAAGATTGTGGGCGACAGAATGGGAATGGTGACCGCGCGGGTTGTCTGGAACCATCCCGCGCCGTCAATGCGCGCGGCTTCCTCGAGGTCTCGCGGGATCGCGGTCAATCCGGCCAGGAAGATGACAATCATGAACCCGCTCGAGTGCCAGATCTCGAACAGCATGATGCAGAAGAGGGCCAGACTCGGGCCGACATCGATGCCAATCCACCCATGACTGACAACCCACAGCACCCCGCGCGATTCGAGCACCCAGGTCTGTGGCTCAAAGCCGAGCGCGGTTAATAAGCCGTTTACGGGGCCTTCCTGGGGGTGCAGCAAAGCGGCCCATACGGTCGCCGCCGCCACCACGGCGGTAATGTACGGTAGAAAATAGATCGTGCGGAAAAACCCGCGCCCGCGCCCTATCCGATAGAGAAGAGACGCGATAAGAAAGCTTAGAACCATCGTGATGGGAATGGTGCCCGCGACATAGTAGAGGGTTACCAGCAGGCTCTTCCAGAAATCGGGTTCGGTCAGGGCGCGCGTGTAGTTTTCGAGGGCGATAAACGGGCGCTCGGGCCGCTTGTAGTTGAAGAGACTCAGGTACACCGCAAAGAAGAGGGGGGCGATACCAAAAATGCCGAGAATCACGAACACCGGGGAGAGCAGGAAGAGCGCGAGGGGCGTATCGCGCCTGCGCTTTCTGCGAAGGGCCTCGAAGAACGCGTCAATGGCCGCCAGAAGCCGATCAAGTCCCTGGACCAGCGGCCTGTGCAGCGCAGCAAGCGCCGCTACACCCACAAAGGCTATGAGAATCCGACTCCACACGGCGTGCTATTCCCCTATCCGGCGGTGCCGCCAGGCAAACCAATGGAAATTACCGTACGGTCTGCGCCGTCTTGATGTCAATACG
>CAZFOG010000118.1:0-15500 GCA_964520685.1 uncultured Nitrospiraceae bacterium
GGTCCTGGTACAGCAGGTCATACACCGCCTGGCACGGGTCGCCCTGGGGTTTGAAGGACCAGGTAACCACGACTTTGCGGGTCAAATCGCCCGGCCGTTTCGCTGTTTCATCAATCAGAACTTGCGTGCCGCGGATTTCTTCTTTCGTGAATTCACCGGTTAATGGCACGCCGAGGCCCAATACATAGCGAATCGGGTGGGCTTCAACCCGCGTGATCTCGACATCAAGGTCGCTCACTTCGACAGTGCTTTGTGGCTCTCGTTCAAAAGGACAAGTTGCGAATTGCACGTTGGTCCGGTCGGTCTTCTCGTCCAGCGTGGGCCAAATGCGTTCGCTGTGCTCGTGTCCAGACACGGCCAAAAACAGATCGCAGCCCACGACCAGCATGTACCGGTTCGGAGGGACCAGCATGAATGAAATCTCCCCTCCGTCCTTGCCCCCATGGTCTTGCTGTGATTTTGGGATATCACCTTCGTAAAAAACCGTCTTCAGGGTCTTCTCCATGGTGTCCGCGTCGAGCCGGCTTACAAGATTGGGCTTGGGCCAGCTGGTCCTTGGCCCGGTATTCTCGCTGGTTTCCTCCCTTATATTCACGTGCTTGCGCTTATTCTTGCGGATTGTAAGGGTGTCGCTGCGGTTCTTGCTTACATACGAAACGTGCATTCCCGTGAGCGGACCACACGCCGCAATGGCGACCGTGCTGTCAATGGAATGGTCGTAATGATAGGTGTCTATTCTGCCATCCTTGCTGTCATCACGCGCGTCGTGCGCTTCCCCGGTCTCGTGGATTGTGACCGTTCCCTCCCAAACCTGATTCTCGTCAATATCCATCAGGGCTTGCGTCGGAAACGGGAACGGCGCCTGCCCGCACACGGCCTCCCCGCAAAGCACGACGCCCCACAGGACCGCAAAGGCCATCCAATTCCCTCGTAAATGATTCATAGCCTACCCCTTGGGCGCCCAACCAAGCTGCGCCGACCACATAAAAGCCTTCATTCCATTTCATGGGCTCCGATGCCTAAGAAACGCAACCCCAGCATACACAAATAATCCCAACCCCTCACCGCCGATTTGCCGCTTCCAGGCGCTCGAGGCGCTGCCGGGCCGTGTCTATGTTGTACAGGTTCCCCGATTTTTCGCAATGCTCCTCGACGTATTTCATCAGCCGTTTGATGCCCGCGATGTGCGCGTCGATCTCGAACCGGGCCCGGTTCTCCAGGTTCTCGACGTCGCGAAAGGCTTCCCCCTCCTCCTGGCATTGTTTTGCATGCCGCAATTCGTGATCCAGCACCGCCTCGACGATGACATCCGGCAGACACCGATTTTCGGCCAGCTCCTTGGCCTTGTCCAAACCCTCGATGCCGCAGGTATTAGGGTCGACCGACATGGAGACCGACGCCCCCATCATGCCCGGCGGGAGATAGTCGCCGTAGATTTCAGCGGCCCTATGGCCCACCAGGCTTTTGTATTCCGACAGGTTCCCTGCCATACCGCGCAGGTCCGGGTCGTTGTACGCCTCCGCCCACGCCAGATCCTGGTACAGCAGGTCATATACCGCCTGGCACGGGTCCCCCTGCGGTTTGAACGACCACGTCGCAACAACCTTCTTGGTCATTTCCCCGGGCTTTTCTCCCGTAGTATTGAGAATCACGTGTTCGCCCCGTATTTCTTTTTCGCTGTATTCCCCCATCAACGGTATGCCAAAACCGGTAATGTAGGGAATCGGATGGGATTCGAAGTGCTGATGGTCCTCGCCCAACTCACCTTTGGGTTCACGCTCGAAGGGGCACGTGGTGTAATCGATGCTGTTCCGGTCCTCCTCTTTCTGCCCCGGAAAAATGTTCTCGCTGCTTCCTTGTCCCGATACGGCCAGAAACATGTCGCACGCCACGATGACCATGCACCGGTCCGGCGGCATGGGCATGAGATGTATCTCCCCTCCGTCCTTGCCGCCGTGTCGCTGCTTCGATTCCGGAATCTCTCCCTCATAAAAAGTTGTATTGTACGTTTCCTCCGAACTTCGGGCCTGCAGTCGCTTCACACCTTTTCTATTCCGACCTTCACCTTCAAGTACCGTCACGTGCTGGCGTTTGTTCTTGCGCGTTGTCTTCGTTTCCTTCCGGTTCCCCGTGTAGTACGAGACGTGCATGTTCATGAGCGGGCCGCACGCGTGAATCGTGACCGTGCTGTCTATGCTGTGGTTGAAGAAGTACGTGTCGATCTTCTCGCCGTTGCTGTCGTCGCGTTCGTCATGGGCGCTGCCCGTTTCGCTAATAGTGACGGTTCCCTCCCATACCTGGCTTTCATCGACATCCATCATCGATTGGATGGGAAACGGTACCGGCCCCTCGCCGCATACCCCCTCTCCGCAGAACAAAGCCACCCACAACACCCCAACGATCAAAGAACCCCGTCCAACGCGATTCATGGCCTTCCCCCTGCTCGGCAGCATCTTGAGCCCGTCACATACACATCCGCGCCACACTGCGAGCATACTGCGAAAGAGAAGGTAGCGCAACCCGTGTTCGAAATCGCCCCTTCGGGTTCGCTCCCCTTCGGCTCGCCCATCGCCAGCTCGGCCCTCTTCAACGGGGGGCGGGTTTTCCAACCCGCCATTTATCCAGCCTCCCGGTGCAGCCCCCCCCCACACAAAACCGCAAAGCCACAAAGAACACATCCTTTCCGGCTTAGTGCTCTCTGCGGCTCTGTGTGAATTTTGTTTTCTACTACGGCTCGATCAAGTCCGGCCTCGCCGTGTCCCCCTCCATGTCAAACGGCAACCGGAACACGTCCCCGTCCTGATTGCAGAAGTATAACCGCGAGATCGACGGCTCCCTGCCGTGCCCGTCCGCCCAGAACCCGTAGAACTCCGGATTCGCATTCACGGGACGCCGCACGTACGTGTGGTTATACGGACTGCCCTTCGTCATCTGCTTGACCATACTCCACGACGTTCCGCCGTCTTCCGTCAGCCACATGGCCACTTCCCCGCCGGGATTGTACGGCTGCGGACCCACCTCGGTCGGGGCGATGATCCGCCACTGCGTGTCGGACTCCACGTACAGCGAGCCCATGTCGTAGTTGTTGTCGGAGATAATACTCGACGGCAGGATCTGCCATTCCTTGCCGGTCCAGCGCGCGACGGTCCACGTCCGCGGCATGTTCTCCGGACCCGACTCGTACCCTTTGCTGGTTACGTACAAAATGAGGGGACGGCCGGATGAATCGAAGGTGATGTCTTTCATGTAGACGTTCAATCCCTTCGACTCGTATTCCGCCACACGGCACGGGCTGTTCGGATCGTCCAGCATCGGCTCCAGCACCTGCCCGTCGACAGTCTTCCACAACTCGCCGAAGTCGTCCGACTCCATGTAGTACAGGTTCGTGCGCCAGTTCAACCCCTTCTCGGGCGGGTGGTAGTTGAACGCGCTCCCGACCTTTTGCTCAAAGCGGTTCGTAATCTGGTAGTGCCCCTGGGCCATGCGGGACAGGAAGCGCCGTTCCGTCCAGTTCACACCGTCCTCGCTGGTGGTCATGCAGATGGCCCGGCCGCCCGTATAATGCGTGTGCATGAACAACCAGCCCTTGCCGGGGATGATCCACGGCTGCGGATAGGAGAAATTCCCGTCCCACATCAGCTCGAACTTCTCGATGGAGTACGGCGCCGCGCTCCGTGAGATATACGACGGCCGTCCCGTCCCGTGGCTGCTCGAGAAGATCCAGATGTATCCCTCCGGGTCAACGTTGATCACGGGATTGTCGTGCGCGTCATCGGTCTTCTTGTCCAGCAGCAGAAGGGGCCGCGGGACCTCGCCCGTCTCATGGTCGAAATACGAAACCATGTGGATGAGCCGGTTCGTGTCCTTATACGCCCCGCCGTACGTGAAGAAGGTCTTATTCACTTCCGGCACATACCACGCGTGGGGAATATGCTTCGCGCAATAGGTCCCCAACCCGCCGCTGTACTTGTACACATACTCGTCATTGGACTTCTGGTTGTAGTACCAAATCCCCCGGTACCCATCCTCGCGCCGATTGAGAAGAACTCTCGCCTTTTCCATGGGTTTCGCCGTCACAGAGCCCCCGGTGCTGGCCCATGCTCCTCCGTCGCGTCCGGACTGGGTCCACTGCGCCACCGGCGCGGGCACCATTACGCCTTCGGCGGCAGCGGTAATCTCTTCTTCTGACAACACGCGGTCGTACATCCGCAGGTCGCCCAGTTTTCCCTTCACAATGCGCTTTCCATAATCCAGCCCGCCGAGGGTCAGCACCTCCCCCAGTTGCGTAAGTTTGCCTTGGGCTTTCTTGGTTTCCCGCAGTGCGCCGTTCATATAAACGGCAACGGATTCGCCGTCATAGGTTCCCGCGTAATGGGTCCATTCCCCCGGCTTCGGCGCCGGCGCCAACGCGTAGACATAGCCGTCCGCCCGATTCTTCACCAGCATGCGCACGTGGCCGTCATAGAAATAGAACGTAAACCCCTCATTGGCGGCGCCGGTGTTGAGAAAAACCTGGGAATCGCCGGTCTCATCGAGATTCACCCAGGCCGAGACGGTCAGAGCCTGAGCATTGATGGCGATTTTCTCGAGAGACGCCTCGAACACGGTGGTTCCATCGAACGCAACTTCTCCTCCGGGAAAAGAAATGCTCCCCTCCTGTCCCGCATTTGCTGCAAGTGCCAGAAGCACTGCGCACATCGTCAAACTCGCACGTACAAGCATCATCTACCCCCTGTTGCGGTTATGGTGTGGTCAAAGACGGGTTTGCAGCGCTAACTTTGCGCCAGTTCCTCGGTCAGTTCTTCCCATTCCTCATATAATTCCGACAAGTCGCTTTTCAATCCGTCGTATTCTTCCTTCAATTTACGGTGTTTCTCATGATCGGCCGGATCCACCTGTGTGAACTGCGTTTCCACATCCTCGATGGTCTCTTCCATGGCTTCGATACGGCGTTCCAGGTCGTCCAGGTCCTTTTTGCGTTTGCGCCGCTCGCGCTCCTCGGCCTTGTCGCGTTTCCGGCGCTCGACGCGACGGATCTTGAGCGGGTCTTCGAGCTTCTCCTCGAGCGCTCCGGCCTGGCGCTCCCGCTGTTCGCGATAGTCGGTGTAATTGCCCAGATGCGTGACGATCCGTTCTGGCTCAAACACGACCAGCCGGTCCGCCATCTTGTCGATGAGAGTGCGGTCGTGCGACACCATCACCAATGTACCGGGATACTGCGCGAGCGCCTCCTCGAGGGCCTCGCGCGACGCAATATCGAGATGATTCGTTGGCTCGTCGAGCAACAGCACGTTGGGCTCGCGCGCGATCAGTTTCGCGATGGCCACCCGGCTCAACTCGCCCCCGCTCAACGCCGACACTGGCTTGAAAACGTCGTCGCCGACAAACAGGAATCGCCCCATATACGTCCGCACCTGTTCCGGTGTCCAGTCGGTCCGGGTATTGCGCATTTCCTGAAAGATGTCAAGGTCCCGGCTCAGGTTGTCGTGGTGCTGTTCGTAGAATCCCAACTGCACCTTGTGGCCCAGCCGGACTTCCCCCTCGCCGCCCGGCAGCCTTCCCGCAAAGTGCCGCAGTAACGTGGTCTTCCCGCAGCCATTGGGCCCGATGATGCCGATGCGTTCGCCACGCTTGGCCTGAAACGAGAAATCCTCGTAAAGCGTCAGCGGACCATACCGCATCGCCAGGTCCTTGGCGTCAATGACCACCTCGCCCGTTCGCACCACGTCGCCAAACCGGAACCCCGCTGACTTGCCCTCTGGTGGAGGTGCATCGACCCGTTCGAGTTTCTCGAGGCGTTTGATACGGCTCTGCACCTGGTTGGCCTTGGTGTTCTTGTAGCGGAACCGGTCGATCCAGCGCTGTTCTTTCTCGATGAATTCCTGCTGCTTGTAATAGGCCTTCTCGTGCTGCTCGCGCAAGAGCCCCTTCTGCCGCTGGTAAAACGTGTAATCGCCGCTGTAGCTCCGCACCTCCCCGCGCTCGATCTCATCGATGCGCTTCACGACAGCGTCCAGCGTGCGCCGATCGTGCGATATGATGACAAACGCCTTGGGCGACTCGTTCAAAAAGTCCTCGAGCCATTCCCGCGCCGCAATGTCGAGATGGTTCTCCGGCTCGTCCAGAAGGATAAGATCGGCGTCCTGCAACAAGACCAGTGCCAGCATCAGGCGCGTGCGCTGTCCCCCGCTCAGGGCCGTCACGGGCAGAGCGAACTCGTCCTCGCGAAACCCCAGCCCGAAGAGCACGCTCCGCACCCGCGCCCGGAAGTCGTACCCCCCATGAATCCGGAACCTGTCCTGGAGGCGGCTGTACGCGTCCATGACGTCGTGATCACCCTCGGCTAAACGGTGTTCAAGGTCCCGCAGCCGCTTCTCTTCCTGAATCAGCCCCTCGAAAGACCGCATCACCGCGTGGTGGATCGTCTCCTCTTGCGGCAGATCCGGCATCTGGGCCAAGCACGCCAACTTCGCCCGCCGCATGCGCTCAATCGAACCTGATGTGGGCTCCAATTCCCCCGTGATGAGCCGGAAAATCGTCGTCTTCCCCGTGCCGTTCCGCCCGATCAGACCGATCTTCTCGCCCTCTTCGACGCGAAAATCGACATTCTCGAGCAACGGAACCCCATCGTACGATTTCGATACCTTTTCCAGACGCACCAGGCTCATCGGAGCGAATCATCCTTAAAAATGCCACGCGGAGCTTCCCCGCAACACAAACCGGTTGGTAATTATACCGGCTAGGCCGAGCCCCTATCCAGAAACGTAACCCGTTCTGCCTCTTGTAGCGCAGGCGTCTCGCATGCATTCTTCGTCTTGAAGATCCGGATGCAGGCGAGACGCCTGCGCTACAAGGAACGCCAGGCTTTGCGCCTACGCCTCCCCCATCACCTCTTCATACAGCGCGAGATACTTCTCGACCATCCCGTTGGCGGTGAGGTGTTCGTGGACGTAGCCGGTGGCGCGGTCGGCGAGTTCGGATGCGAGGTCGGAGTCCTGGATAATCCGGACCATGGCGGCGGCCAGGGCTTCGGGGTTCTGTTTGGGCACCATCAACCCGGTAATGCCGGGTTTGACGGTTTCGATCATCCCTCCGGCGTCGGTGGAGACAACCGGCACCCCGGCGAACATGGCTTCCGCACAGACCCCGCCGAATCCTTCCTGCCTGCTCGATAACACAAACGCGTCAAACACGGGCAATATGCGCGGCACGTCCTTCCGGTAACCCAGCAGGGTCACGCTTTCGGCAAGCCCTGCCGAGGCGATCCGGGACTCAATATCCCTGCGCAGTTCACCGTCCCCCACGAGCGCGAGATGGGCGTTTGGCAGACTCGCCTTTGCGATTGTGAACGCCCGGATAAGCGTCCCATGGTCTTTATGGCCGGCGAAAGCCCCGACATTGCCGAACAGGGGCACTTCCTCCGGCAACCCCAACTCGGGGCGGGTGTACGGCGTCACGTCAAACCGCGCGGGGTCGTGCGCGCTGTTTACGACGGCCAGTTTCGCTTCCGGCACGCCGAATCCGTTGAGAATCTCCGCGATGCACTGGGATACACAGGCGATGCGGTCGGGCAGCGCATATTTCCAGCGGTTGACGATGCTGGATTTGGGCACGAAATCCACGCGCCGCGTTACGATGACCTTGCCCCGGCCCGCGAACCTCCGGGCGAGGCATGCCACGGTGTGCGTGTGACTGGTATGCGCGTGCAGGATATCGATGTCGAGCGATTTGACCGCTCTTGCCACGCGCCATGCTGTAACGAAATCCAATTCCCCGCGAAAGGGACATGCCACGCGTGTGAGGTTCTGAACGCCGTGGTCGCGCCGCATGAACTCCGCTTCCGGACGCCCGGCCACGGCCACAAAATGCCCGCGCCGTACGAGCCCCTCGATGAGATAGCTCGCCTGCTGTTCGCCTCCTCGCCAGCCGCGCTGTTCGTCAAGATGCAGTATGCGCACCGTGAATCTCCAATGCCTGGTAATATGCCTCGGCGGTGCGCCGTGCAAACACCTCTATTGTAAAGTCCGTCAATACCCGTTGGCGTCCCGCCGCCCCCATGCTCCGGCGCAAGCCGGCGTCTTCGAGCAGGTGCCTCATGGCCCCGGCCAGCGGTTCGACCGTTCCGGCGGGCACGATGAATCCTTCAACCCCATCGGTCAGAATCTCCGTAAGCCCGCCATAGTCCGAACAGACCACCGGCTTCTCCTCGGCCATTTGCTCTTTCAGACTGAACGAGGATGTATCGCAATCGATCGACGGCTGCGCGCCGATGTCGAACGCCTGCGTGCACCGTGCCATGTCTTCGCGAAACCCCGCAAACTGAATGATCTCATCGAGCCCAAGTTCTCGAGCCAATGTTACCAGTTCGGACTCCGAATCCCCCCGGCCCAACACGAGCAGCCGCAGCCGCGGAAAATCCCGTTTCAGCATCGCGGCCGCCCGAAACAAATATTCGTGCCCCTTGGCCGGCACCAGCCGGGCGGCGATACCGCACACGAGGTCGTCTTCCTGATAACCGAATTCGGCCCTGGCTTCCGCCCGCTGGGCTGCATCGGGCCGGAATTCATCCGAGTCGACACCGTTGTGTATCGAACACATCCGGTCAGGATCGAATGCCCGCTGGCGGCCAAGGCTTTCCCGCACGACCTCGCACACCACAATCTGATAATCGGTCCAATTCCGATTCAGCACCCGGTTGGGCAGCAAATCGTGTACGCGATACGTGTTGTGGCGCGTCCGCACAAGGCACAGGGGCCGTCCAAGCAGGCGATTTGTCCCGGCAACGACCCAATGGTCCTGCGAGCCGTTCACATGGAGAACGTCGGGTTTCTCTTCCTGGATAAACCGTTTCATTTCGCGAACATCAGCAAGCCAGCACCCCGGCCGGAGTCCCCCCCGAAATGTGAACCGGTCGTTCAGATCACACCCTGCCGCCCTCGCATGGTCCACGAGGACCGACTCCGGTTTGCACCCGATGGTTACACGATGACCAAGCCGGGTAAGTTCCCGGGCAAGGTTCGCGACATAGCGGACCTGCCCCCCGCCCCGCACATGCGGGTCTGTTATCAGGATATGCAGAGGGCGGCGCGTCACGGGAGCTCGATGGCCTCTTCCGCCACCACATCCGGCAAGTGTTCGATGGTAATTCCCCTGAACGCTGCCGGGTCGAAATGGTTGGCAAACAACACCACCTCATTGGTCTTGCCGAAGGCGAGTGTGCTGCCCGCTTCGAAGAAGTACGCGACCACGGGGTTGGGATTGGGCGCGTAGCCACGCCACGACGCCAGCGCGGGATATACCTCACGCTGCACCCCGTTGAGCCAGGCCCGGAGCCCGTAATTGTCTCCCGCCAGGTCCACCCCGCATTTGCGCGGCAAGGGCGTCGCGTACCCCTCGGGTATCCCCGGCACACCGGACCCCGTCCGGATCGGATCGAAGCTCTCCTCGGGCTCGAACCGAATCACGAAGAACAGACGCCGCGGATAGGCCCAGCACGGCCGGTGCAATCGGAACGGTTCCGTATCGATATGGTCCTTCAGCCCTTCGGGCGTATGAAACGCGGCACGGAGCCATGCGTCGCGGCGAATGTCCATATCGGCGGCCCACCGCACTCCTTCAAACCCGCCGTGCGGTAACGTGTCCTCACCACTCTCGAAATGACGGCGCGTAAGCGTCCACTCCTGAATACTCGCCGGCAAGGACTCGCCTCCGAACGCGACGGTCTTTTGACCAAAGCGGTCCTCGCACCGTACGGCAATCTCCGTTGCTGTCCCTGGCCGCCCCTGCACGAGAAGGCTGTCGTTTTCCATTCTGGCGGGCGCACCGAACACCTCGGGCCGTTTCCGGCGCGCTGCTGCCGGGGAACGCCGAACCACTTCCAGTATGCGGGCTTCCTTTGGATTCAGCACGCACGCAAACGCGCTGTCTCGCGAGAATAGACCCGCATTCGGTCCCAGGTAATTGAATTCGCGCGGATACAGCTCGCGGACGATGTACTCGAGGTCGTGCTTTAAATGCAGACGCAAACGGACCTCCCGCGCATCGTAGCTTGTGTTAAACAGGAAGATCACAGCGCCCTGCGCCGTTGCGTAGGCATACCCGTCCACGTGGCCAAGGCCGGGCTCTTCCAGAATCTCCTCGACGAACAGACGCTCCGCCAGGTTTTTCCGTTCCCAGGTCAACCACTTGGCCGCGAACGCCTGGTCCTCTTCCGGGAGTTCCTGGGGCAGGGCGTGAAATCGGTGCCGGGGAGTGGTGGCCATGGCCGAGATCAAGCCATACCGCCATCCCGCGCTGTCGTGATACAGATACCAGGGATAATGCTCCGCTCCGGGATAGGGTGCGTTCAACGCCGCCTCGGGAGCCATCCCCACGGAATTCGACAGCTTGCTGCGGGGTATCAAAAAACTGTGGGCACGGCGGAAATACAGCCGTTGCATATCCGCGAAGAGGCGTCCTACATGAATATCCGGCAACGGCAACGGATGGTCTTCGGCCATGACCATGAGTCCGTCACACAGTCGCGCCAGACCGGCCCCATAGCTGACGTAAGGGCGCAAACACGTGACGTGGGCGTAGCTTTCCTTGAGCGACGCGACCACCTCGACCAGGCCCTGGAAGGCCTTCATCAGCGACTGGACCCCTGACGCATGGCCATGGCCTGCCGCATGGCATTCGACGATGGGACTGCCGCTTATCTCGATATTCCGGAACCGGAACCGGTCCATCAGCCGCAAATAGCGTTCCAGCAGGGAGTTACAGAATCCCTCGGACGCGAAACAGGGGGCGAAATCGGGGGTCGCGGGCGCCCCATCCGGGTTCAGGGCTACCCATCCAAGGTTTTCGGTGCGGTCCCGCCGGATGCGCAGCACCTGATCGAGCCCTTCCCCGCGAAGCCGCTGCTCGACTACTTCGCGCAACGGGTACGAATCCAGGGACTCGAGCATGCGCGGCAAAAGCACGTGCGATGCACTGAGCCACCGGCACTGATCCAACACTTCGAGATCACTGGGACCCGCCGTGCCCAGCTCGGGCCCTTTCAATTCAACATAGGGCAGCTCGGGCAGCGATGCGCCGGTCAAGAGGTATTCGCGAAACCATTGCTGTTCGCCCACATCCAGGTCCGCTGCCGTGTCATGAAACGGATTCTTCCGGTTGCGCCCCGCGAGAGCGCATACCCCAATGTGAGCAGCCAGCATCTGGTGGCTGCGGCCTGGCGTGAGCTGCGTGCCGGGAAAGTACTCGAACGCGAAATCCCGGCCCTCTTGTACGACAAAATACCCCGGAAAGTCCACGCAGAAAAACAGGCTGCTGGTCTGTGAGCGCAAAAACATCACCGGGTAGTACATGCCTCCATCGTGTACGTGTGCCTCGTACTTGGGGTCTACCGTATGCTTGATGACGGTTACCCGCTCGAGAAATGCCTCCTGCGTAAGGCCGTGAAATACCACGTTTTTGCGCATGAAGTGCTCGCCCCGGAAGAGCACATAGGAAATCTGCGCCTGCAACCACCCGCAATCCAACTTCGTGACCAGCGTCGAAACGTCCCCCGAGCCCCGGGCCTCTATGCCACTGACGCGCCCTTCCAAGGCAGAAAGCGGTCCCGAAGAAAACCACGCCTCGAAGGGGCTGAAGCTGAGTTGGTGGGTTTCCCCCATCAGCTTGTTTGTAATTGTGGCGTGGCCCGGCTCCCGCGGATCGAGTTTGATCCGCACCTCGAGAATACCGTTGCCAAGCGTCCCTTCGCCTTGTGAGACGCGCGCATAGGCCGGTTCCCGGCGTGACGGAGCCTCTCGAAGCTCCAGTTGGGGATGGATGTCACCCACGAACATGGCTCAACCCTTCCTCTCTCCCTCTTGCACTGCTCTCATTCTAGCAAATACATTAGGGATTGAGGAAGGAGAATTTGTAAGGCACTGCTAGAAAACACGTTACTTATTGAGAAAGGAATCGGGAACGCCTGGATCAAGAGCCCGAGGAGGCAGTGGATTCCGTGCTTTTCGCATCATTTTCCGCTTCGGCGTTCGCGGATTCCGCCGCATCGGGGTCGGCCTTCTTGTTTTCGGCCTCGATATCCCCGAGGAGGCCTCCCACCGTGCTGTTGGCCGACTCGAGCTGTTCCAGGGCGAAGTCCAGTTCCTCGTCAATCTGCGCCAGTTCGTCGTCCTGATGAATCTCAATCTTCTGCTTCTTCGTCATAATGGTTCCGTATATGCGCTTCAGGTTCCAATCAGACCGGGAGCGGTTTGGCTGCTACTATAGGCGCGGTGCAGGTTCCGATGCTATCTCTTCAATGAACGCGGCAAGCAGTTTGTCCTGCACGTTTCCATCCAGCCCCGGAACCGCTTCCGAAAGGACTTCCCAGGCTTCCCGGTTTTCAGGAGCTTTTTGGGGCGAGGATTCAGAACGCTTGACCGCTTGACGCACAGCCAGGTTCGCTATCCGCACAACAGCCGCAAGCTGTGGATCTCTGGCGTCACGCAACGCAATGTCAGGTTTCGGGTGATGCAGCAGCAGTCCGTCAACCAGCGTTCTCGGGAAGTTCCATCGGGTTGCGAGCGCGGCCGCCGCATCGGCGTGCGTAAACCCCAGCACCTCCATCTCGGCGGCGCAGAGTTTTTCGCCCGCCCCTTCCGCGGCAGCGTACGTTTCGGCGTACTCCTCTTCCAATTGGCGCATCAAGACCAGTTTTCCGATATCGTGCAACAGCCCGGTGATAAAATCCTCGCCATGGAGGGCTAAGCGTAAGTGCTCCCCCACCTTCTTGGAAAGAGCCGCCACCATGAACGAATGCTTCCAGAAATCGTCCGCAAGCAGAGACTCGGTCCGTTTGCTCCGAAGGGTGTCGAACACGCAAATCCCGAGGACAATATTGCGGACTTCGCGAACGCCCAGAATCACCAACGCAAGTTTCAGGGTCCCAACGTATTGCCGCATTCCGTAGTACGGGGAATTGCTGATACGCAGGACTTTCGCACTCAAGGCAGGGTCCCGCTGGATTGCATCGGCAACTGCCGACAAGTCCACATCCACGTTTTCGGTCAGCGTGAGGACCTGCGCAACCACCTCAGGCACGGCGGGTAAGTCGCCAACCCGCTCGATAATTTGTTCGAGATCGATCGACGTAGACATGTTTCTCCGGGGGGTTAACGGGTTAATAACAATGGACAGGGGCTGTGGTTCATTGCGTATGCCGTTGTGCTGCCCACCACCAGGCGGCGGACCTTCGTGTGGCCGTATGCGCCCATGATGAGCATGTCGGCGTTGCACTCCTCGGCGTAGGCGACGATGGTCTCGCTCGGATCGCCCGGGCGGACTTCGTAACTAGACTTGAGTTCATGGGGCTCGAGGTAGGACTCCGCCTCGCGGGCCCAGCTCTCCGGGCGCTCACCCTCACCGACCACCAGAACCGTTAACTTCGCGCCCCAGTCCCGCGTCACTTCCGCGGCAACGTGCAGCGCGGCGCGCGAATAGGCCGACCCGTCATAGGCCGCCACGAAAAGGTCGTGTCCCGGCTCTTCCCGTCCCGTTACCAAGACAGGCCGCGTGGACCGTCGCACTACGCCGCCTGTGGTCGACCCGACAAGTCCATCGAGCCATTCGCTGTGTTCCCCGCTCCTCCCGAGGATGATGAGATCGGCCAATTCCCCCTGTTCGACAATCGATCCCACCACGAGACCGGTTACAAGTTCCGTACGGCACTCGACGCCGGCACTTGCACATATCTTGTCGACAGATTCCAGGGCAGCTTTGCCGCGCTCCTCGAGGATCATGGCGATATTGCCCTGGTAATTCACGTACGGCGCGGTTCCGAGCGACGCCGAGATGTCCCGGAGGAACGGTCCCTCGAGCAGCTTGACGTCGACCACGTGAAGTCCCCGCACGTTGGCTCCGTATTTTGTCGCAAACGCAGCCGCGAACCACACCCCCACTTCGGCGGCCGGGCTCCCGTCGGTCGGCACCAGAATGTGTTTGATCACGTTTCCAGCATCCCTTTCGTTGAAGGCACGCCTGTCACGCGCGGGTCCGTCTGGACTGCTTCATCCAGGGCCCGTGCGAACGCTTTGAACAATCCCTCGATACAGTGATGCAAATTGCTGCCAGCGCGCAGTACCAGGTGCAGCGTCGACCGGCTGTTCACCGCAAACGCGCGAAAAAACTCCTCGGTCAATTCCGAATCAAACTCGCCGGCCTTGCCGCGGGGCAGGTTCCCCTCGAACCTCAGGAACGGCCGGCCGCTAAAGTCAATCGTTGCTTCGGCAAGCGTCTCGTCCATGGGCGTCACGGCATGTCCGAAGCGCCGGATACCCTTGAAATCGCCCAGGGCCTGCAGGAACGCCTTGCCCAGGCAAATGCCGACATCCTCGACGGTGTGGTGGGCATCGACCTCGAGATCGCCGTCCGCGGCGATGTCTAAATCGAACAATCCGTGACGAGCGATATGGGTTAGCATGTGGTCAAAGAAACCGATGCCCGTTTTTACGGCCGCCCGGCCCGTTCCGTCCAGGACAAGTTTCAGCGCGATTCGGGTCTCGCCGGTTTCCCGCTCGATTGTGGCCTCTCGCATGATGCAAATCCCTGTGTTCTGAATCCTACCGCCCGCATTCCAGCCTTTCGGCAAGATAGTCCGGAAGCCCCGCATGCTTGATGCGACCCATGGCGGCCTGCACATCATACCGGACCCGCACGAGGGAAAACTCGCGCGCCACCGTGTCGTAGAGCCCGAATGACGCCCGTGGGTCTCCATCGCGGGGCTGGCCCACGGACCCGGGATTGATGAAGGTCACGGCGCCGTTTTTCAGTGCGAACTTCGTGCCGTTGACCGGCGTATAACCGCCATCCGCTGCAAAGATCCCTGGTACGTGGGTGTGCCCGAAAAAGCACGCATGCCTTCCTCGCACCGCGGTATCCTGGAAATGGGCGCTCACCTCATCCCACGTGAACATGTATGAATCGCGGTCTCCCGGCGCACCGTGTACCCCGATAAGGCCATCCGGCTGTACCGCATCGGGAAGGGCGCCCAGCCACTCCGCGTTCTCCTCTGACAACTCGTCACGAGTCCACATGGCAGCTTGGAGGGCCACGACGTTAAACCCCCACGGCTCTTCACGGCCGCACGCGACGGCATCGTGGTTCCCACACACCGTCGGCAGGCCGCGTCGACGCACCAAATCCGCGCATTCATTGGGGCTGGCGTTGTACCCGACAACATCGCCCAGGCACAGAATCTGGTCTACAGCGAGGTCTTCAATCTTCTCCAACACGGCTTCCAATGCCTCGATGTTGGCATGGATGTCGGAGAGAATCCCGTATCGCAATTCCGGATCTCCTGAACCCGCCTGTTCGCTGCGTGACCCGCAGGAAGGCGCTGCATACTCGAAAGCGTACCCCCCGTCCCGGTTCGGGGACAAAACACTCCGCCCGTTCCGTAAGCGTCCCCGCCACCGTCCAGGCACTACAATACCGCAAGTGGCTGTCCCCACACAAGCACACCCTATTGT
>CAZFOG010000119.1:0-15454 GCA_964520685.1 uncultured Nitrospiraceae bacterium
GTTCCGTAGCGTATATTGTAGAGGAGGAACCGCATGATTCCGTTCTTGACTTTCGCGTGGACACGGCGCCCCGGTGATGGGGCGATATTCCCCAATAGTGTACGCGCTACGGCTGCGTAACGCAACCTGGCGGCGAGTTCCCGAAATCGGATAACTTCAGGAGACCTGCGCAATGCGGGCACCGTCGGAAAAGGTACTGTTCGGGCTTCCACGGTTGTACGCATTTCGGGGGCGCCAACGGCGCGAGAACATCACAGCCTGGGCTGAAGGCCCAGGAAAACCGCATAGCCCAATAACCAAAGGGCTGAAAGCCCGTAACATCTGCGGGTCATGGGATGTGCCGGTCCTTCAGACCGGGAACCGTATAGGAATGCCTATACCCAGCCCTTCAGGCTGGGCCGCTATGTTACCGCGCCGTTGGCGCTTGGGATGGCAGAGTGGTTTCTTGCCTCACCGAATGGGTGATTGGACGGAAACTTTAGCGCCCAATGGCGCAAGTGTTTCAGTGACCTGGCTTCAGGTTATCCAGCGATTCAGGCGAGTCCGGCAATTGCACACTCCGGCTGCATGTGGCAGAATGGCCGTGTTTTCGCCATATGTTGAAACGAAGGGGAGCATTATGACCGTCAAGAAACGCTCGCGGAAGAACGCGGTTGCCGTAAAAACCGCCGTCAAACCGATCAAAACCGAACAGGAACTCGACGAACTGCTGTCAACGCCCACGCCCGGTTTGATCGATTTCATGGCCAGACTCGAGGGCGACCTCCTGATCCTGGGGACGGGCGGGAAGGTCGGGCACACCATGGCGCGGATGGCCGTGCGGGCAATCGAGGCCGCCGGCGTGAAGAAGAAAGTCATCGGGGTCGATGCCTTCCCCGCCGCCGAGGTGCGGAAAAAGCTCGACAAGCTCGGCGTCGAAACCCACAAGGCCGATCTCATGAAGCCGGGGGCGCTCGAGAGACTTCCGGATGCCGCGAACGTGTTGTATATGGTTGGTCTCAAATTCGGATCGACGGGGGCCGAATGGAACACCTGGGCCATCAACGTCTATCTTTCGGGACTCTGCGCGCAACGCTACAAGAAATCGCGCATCGTATCCTTCTCGTCGGGCAACATATACCCGTTCCTGCCGTTGGCCACCGGGGGCGCCACCGAGGAGACGCCCACGGCGCCCCTGGGCGAATACGCCATGACCACGCTCGGGCGCGAGCGGATGTTCGATTATGTCGCGAATCATGAGGGCACGAAAGTGCTGCAATTCCGCCTCAATTATGCCGCGGAGCTGCGTTACGGCATTGTTCATGACGTGGCCACCAAAGTCTGGAACAGTACGCCCATCGATGTGTCGATGGGTCACGTGAACGTGGTGTGGCAGGGGTACGTCTGTAACGTCGCCCTGCAGGGTTTCGGGCTGGCCCAGTCCCCGGCGCGCATATTGAACGTGGCCGGACCCGAGACGGTGTCCATCCGGTGGATGGCCGAGCGACTGGGCAGGCTCATGGGCAAAACGCCGAAGATCGTGGGCGAGGAATCGCCCAACGCCCTTCTGAACAATGCGGCGCCGTGCCACAAGTTGTTCGGATATCCCCAGGTCAGTGTCGACGCCATGATCGAGTGGGTGGCATACTGGGTGGCTCGAGGCGGCGCCAGCCTGGGCAAGCCGACGCATTACGAAGCCCGCGACGGAAAGTTCTGACATGGCCAATCCGATGCCCTCGAAAAAAGTCCTCGAAATCCTTCGCCGGGGTGCGGTCATTCCGGCGCATCCGCTTGCACTGACCCGGAAGGGCGCGTTTGACGAGCGTCATCAGCGAGCCCTGACGCGGTATTACTGCGCCGCGGGCGCGGGCGGCCTGGCCGTTGGGGTCCACACCACGCAGTTCGAGATCCGCCAGCCTAAACACGGCCTGTTCAAGCCCGTTCTCACGTTGGCGAAGGAGGCGGCGGATGCCTGTGCGGCTACTCTCAAACGCCCCATCGTGATGATTGGAGGCATCTGCGGCAAAACGCCCCAGGCTCTCGAGGAAGCGGCGTTTCTGAAGGACACCGGCTATGACGTGGGGTTGCTCAGTCTCGCGGCGCTCAAGGACGAAAGCGTCGACGAGCTGATCGCCCACTGCACGGCCGTGGCCGAAATCGTGCCGCTCATGGGCTTCTATTTGCAGCCGGCGGTGGGCGGGCGTTTGCTCCCGGCGGGTTTCTGGCGCCGGTTTGCCGCAATCGAGAACGTGGTGGCCATCAAGATGGCCCCGTTCAACCGGTATCAGACCTTTGACGTGGTGCGCGGGGTAGCCGAAGCGGGCCGCGCCGGCGACATCGCCCTGTACACAGGCAATGACGACAACATCCTCGTGGACCTGCTCACGCCGTACAATGTCCGCGTGGGCGGAAAGACCGTGGTGCTGCGCATTATGGGCGGGTTGCTGGGCCACTGGGCGTGCTGGACCCGGACCGCGGTGGAGCAACTGAACCAGTGCCACACGGTCGTCAAGGCATCGTCAGGCATTCCCGAGGAAATGCTGACGTGTGCGGCCGAGGTGACCGACTGCAATGCCGCGTTTTTCGATGTGGCGAACGGGTTTGCCGGGTGCATTCCGGGGATCCACGAGGTGCTCGTCCGCCAGGGGTTGATGGCGGCCACCCGGTGCCTCAATCCCGATGAGGTGCTTTCGCCCGGCCAAAGCCAGGAAATTGACCGCGTCTACAAGGCCTATCCGCATCTCAATGACGACGCCTTCGTGAAAGAACATCTCGACGAGTGGCTGGCATAGTCCTGGGGCCGAGTCGATGCCGTCGTGTGTGGCAACGAACGCATTTTCGCGAGTCAATGCTGAGAGGAGACCGCATCATGAGACGGGCCTGTGTTCTTGCATTCGTTCTCCTGGCGTGGGCGGCCTTTGCCGCGGAAGAACAGGAACATTTCCTGCTAGTCGTCGAATCGCCGCCGGCCGATGGCCTCATCGCGCGCGACCTCGAATTGGCGCACCTGGCAAAGTGCGAGCCGGGGCAGCTCGCGCCGAAAGCGTATCTCGAGCGGGGGGACGAGCTGCTTCCGCTCCTGGTGCAATTCAATGGCATGGAAGACGGACCCGACCGCCTGTTGATCCGCGTTCCCGGCGCCATCCCGGCCGGGGCGCGCATCCGGCTGTATCCTGCGGGCGGTCCGGAAAGCGCACCGCCATCACCGGAGACGAGCGTCTCGGCGAGCAGCGACAACGGGGTGATCACCGTGAACAACGGCATTGTCGAGGCCGTGCATGATCCCCGGGTCTCGGGGGGAATACCCTCGAGAATCACGTTTCTCGAGACCGGCCAGACGTTCGACGGATATTTCTTCAACGACCGCATCTATACCAAGGACATCGGCTCGTTTGCGATTCGCGGCGACACCCAGCCCGAAATCCGCCTTCTCTCATCAGGCCCCATCGAAGCGGTGATCGAGATCCGGGCGCGATACATGCAGGGGGATACGCCGTCGCCATCCAATGCCCGCGCCATCTACCGCTTCCGGTACCGGGCGGGCTCGCCCGCTATCGAGATCGTGGCGGAATGCATCCAGGATACGCCGCAGGCGTGGGCGGAACTGCACCTTGCCGAATGGCATTTTCCGTCGCGGCCCCTGAAACAATGGGCGACCGGTGCGCCTCTGCAGCGGGGCGAGTTTCAGGAGGATGGCCAGTCGTTGCAGGGCTCCCCATGGGCAGCTCTGAGCGATGGCACGCACGTCTTCGGCCTGTACGGCGGGTCGGTCAAGCTGTATTCGGGCACGCCGGCATACGGCAGCTATGTCCACGGGCCGTGGGTTCCGTGGGAAGGTCTCGAAAAGACGCTGCGCACCACGGCATGGCTCGATGCTCGGGAAGGCGCGCTCGAGAGTCTCGCTGAAACGGCCGCGGCCCCTTCGGCGGAGGGATGGGCTCGGGTGAGCACGCCCCGGCTGGAAGAGCTCCGGAAAGACATCGCCGAACGTCTCGCCGCCGCTGAACCGGATGATCGCCGCATGCAGCGCGCGGCATGGAGCTTCTCACGGTACACCCGGCGCGCGTTCTGGGAAGCCTCGCTTGAAGAGACGCACGAGCTGCTTCAGTCGCTCTCGAGTGGCATGACGGGGCCTGTCACGCGAAGCCTGTCGAAAGCCGAGGCCCGGCAGGCGCAACTGCTGTATGTGTTCGATGAAACCCTGGGGAGTGTCGCGTTCGATCCGGTGGACCAGCGCACGCTCCCGAGCCTGTTCAGCCTTCCGGGCCGGCGCGAATTCATGTCCGGCGTGGAAAGCCCGTTGTGGACCTTGACTGTCGAACATGCCGACGGCCGGGAATCCGTATGGAGCGACTTGGACACGTTTTTCACCTGCGAGGCATCCCAGCCCTCCGCACCCAACGAACCGTACAAACAAGCCAGTTTGGTGTGGACGGGCCGCGATGAAGCGGCAGGCTTTACGGTGACGGTCGACATGACCCTCGACACGCCGGGGCTCGCCATGACACTCGGTGTCGCGAACGACAGCGAGCATATCGCCGTAAACCGCATCGCGTTTCCGGTGTTGTCTCTGGGTCAGATTGGCGATTCGCCGGACGATGACCAGTTCCTTGTGCCAACGGTATCGGGGGCGGTGTGGCCCGCGCCGCTCGTCAACGGCATCGCGGTCAATGCCCGCTATCCGAGCGGATGGGGCAGCATGCAGTTCGGAGCCTACTACGATACCGATGCCGGGATGTACATCGCCGTGCACGATCCCGTGGCTGCGACCAAGCATTATCGTGTGGAGCGCGACGATTCAGGGCGCGCAATCGACGTCCGCATCGAGTGGCCCGCGCCGGACGCGTCCGTGCCCGGCAACGATTTCGAGATGCCGGGTCCGGCCGTGCTGGCTGTGTTTGACGGGGACTGGTTTGACGCCACCCAGCTTTACCGCGCATGGGTCGAGCGCGAAGCCGCGTGGTGGCCTCACCGCGGGCAGTGGGATCGGCCCGACATCCCGCAGTGGCTGATGGACGTGTGCGTGTGGGGCCGCCCTGGCGGAGCGGCCGACAGTGCCGTGCCGCAGACCCTCAAGTTCGCCGAGTACATGGGTGTGCCTACGGCCGTCCACTGGTACTCGTGGCACGAAATCCCCTTTGACAACAATTACCCCCACTATTTCCCCGCGAAGGAAGGTTTTGCCGAAGGTGTGGCGAAACTGCAGGAGGCCGGGATACGAGTGATGCCGTACATCAACGGCCGCCTCTGGGATTCCGACACCGAGGATTTTCCCACGGCCGCCCTGCCCGGCGCGACCAAGAAGCAGGACGGGTCGGTCTACGTGGAGCATTACGGGAGCGAGCCGGAAGACCTCGTGCCCATGTGCCCGACCCAGGAGGTGTGGCAGGACAAGGTGCAGGAGGTCGTGTTGCGGCTCGTCGGTCCCGAGTACAATGTCGACGGCGTGTACATCGATCAGGTGGCTGCCGCGGCACCCGCCGAGTGCTACGATCGCAGCCACGGCCATCCGCTCGGCGGGGGGCACTGGTGGACGACCCGCGGATACTGGCCTATGCTCGAGGAGCTTAACGCAGCGATTGATCAGCAGTTTCCCGACAAGATGCTCACCACCGAATGCAACGCCGAACCCTTCACCCACGTCTTCGACGGCTACCTGACCTGGCATTTTCAGTACCAGCATGCCGTGCCGGCGTTTGCGGCCGTGTACGGAGGGAAAATCGTCATGTTCGGGCGGTCCGATCCCGGCTCCGATGTGCAGGCTCATCTGGCCCGCACCGGGCAGGCCCTGGTGTGGGGCGAGCAACTCGGGTGGTACGGGACCGACTACGTGGACCGCATGCCGCGTGCCGCGGAATACCTGCGGCGCTGCGCGCGCGTTCGGAGCCATCTGCTGCCCCAGCTTGCTCGAGGGCGCATGCTGCGCCCGCCCGCGGTAAAAGGCGATATCCCGGACGTCACCGCAAACTGGGCGTGGGGCAACGGCGACTGGCAGGTCACGACGCCTGCCCTTCAGACCGGCGCATGGACCGCCGAGGATGGCTCGGTTGCGGTCATCTTCGCCAATACGGTCGAGCAGCCGTTGACCTTCTCATGGGCGCCGGACAGCGACGACTACGGACTGAAAGGCGGCGCGGTTCCGTGCAAACGCGTGACGGAAGAGGGCGTTGCGGCAGCGGAACCCGTGGCCGCCGGCTCGGAGCGAACGCTAACCCTCGAACCACTGGCCGTTACGGCGTTTCTCCTGGACCCGCCGGGGGAGGGCTGATACGCGCTTCCGCGTGTCAGGCCAACCCGGTATCGCTTTAGTAATACAGGCCGAAGATCGGGCCGAAAATGACCAGGAAAATGTACAGTGGCCACAACAGGGTCCGCACGATGTCATTGGCAAAAAGTCCTGAAAGGTCCATGAGATATCCTCCTTCTTACGGGGAAAGCATAGCAAAAGCACCTCGTTTCAAGCTATATGGGCATCCAACGCAAGTCGCGTTCATGCACGATGATCGCCAATGCGGAGAGGCAGGTGCCTTGCCTGGCTGCGTTGTGCGAAAAGTAAGGGCATTTGGCGTAAGGGCTTCCGTTGACAAGAGATAACCCTGCGTCTAGAATGGGTGCAGCGCAACAGGAGACATTGTCGTCCAATGGAGTGATGAGGCAGGCCGCAAGGAGACTTCCGGGCAGATGTCGGCCGAAGCGTACGTGGTGATCATGCTGACGGTTATCGTCGTATGCACGCTGGTAAGTGTGCCGCCCCTGTTTTACCGGAAGTGCCGCCAGTGTGGCACGCGGAATTTCGTGGAGGCCCGCACGTGTAAGGAATGTGAGGCTCCGATGCCGGACGACGGCGTGTAGGGCCCGAGGCTCTGCGAGCCGGAGCGTTCGCGGTGGCAAGGAGAAGTCAACGTGGCATCGTCTATGATGAATTGCCCCTACTGTGGCAAGCTGACGGATCCCCGGCTTGACAACTGCGTCCATTGCGGGGGGTTTCTGCGCAAGAAGGCGGCCCCCGGTCAACGGCGCAGCAGCGGGGAAAAGGAGACCTGCCCGACCTGCGGGGCGTTGGTGCAGGCGGGCGATATTATCTGTGTCGCGTGCGGCACGAATCTCCTGACCGGGCAGCGGATCACCGAGGAACAGCCGGCGCCGGCGAAAGCGAAGAAGCGGGCGTTTGCCCTGCCAACGATTAGCCTCAAATGGGTGGCCATTGGCACCCTGGGCTTTCTGCTGGTGGTCATCCTGCTGTTTGTGGCGTTGCTCATCCTCAACCGCGACCCCATCCAGACCGCCATCGACGCCTACAACAAGGGCAACGCTGCCGAAGCGGTGGCGATTCTCGATGATTATCTTCAATCGGTGCCGGACTCGGTGCGGGCCCGCCAGGCCCTGGCCTGGATGCATTGGGACAACGCCCAGTACGCGTACGCTGCCGATGAATTGGCCAGTGTGGTCCGCCTGGACCCCACGCGCCGCGATGCCCATTTGGGACTTGCCCTGAGCTGGGCAAAGGTGGGCGGCGACGAGGGCCGCCGCAGAGCCATCGCCGCCCTCGAGAAAATGGTCGAAACGTTTCCGGCGGATACCCATGCGAAGTACCTCCTGGGGTTGCTGCGTGGAGTGGACGGCGACGCAGCCGGGCAGGTGGAAGTCTTGCGCGACGTGGCGCTGGGCGAAGGGGCGCTCGCCCTTTCCGCGAAACGGCTGCACGCCGTGGGCGCCGCGATGCAGGGGCATTCGGAGACGGCCCGTCAGTATATCGAGCAGGTGCTTGCCGAAGCGCCCAACGACGGGGACGTGCTCGCCACCGCCGGGGTTCTGGCTTCTGGAGAGGACGATTGGATTGCCGCGACGGAATACCTCAGAGCGGCGGTGAACAGCGGCACGGGGTTTGACAGCGAAGCGTTGACCCATCTTGGAATCCTGCTCATTTCCCGGGGGGAATTCAGCGAAGCAAGGGATTACCTGAGCCGGGCGCTCGCGCTCGACGAAACCAACCGGCGCGCCCGGTTCTTCCATGCGGTCTGCCAGCGGGAGCAGGGTTTCCACGACCTGGCGGTGCAGGAGCTGGATCCGCTGGTCAAATCGCCGGGGCCGCTCGCTGCTCAGGCGGCCGTCGAGACGGGCCGTGTGTATCTGGCTATGGACGACCCTGCCCGGGCGCTCCAAAGCCTCGAGCAGGCCATTCAGTTGGGTGGTTCCGACGCGGCGTTGTACACCTTGCAGGGGCGCGCCTACGCCCGGTCGGGCGAAGCGACCGCCGCACGGGACGCGTTTCGCAAAGCCATTCAGGCCGACGGAACCTATGCTCCGGCGCATCTTGAATTCGGGCTGTATTCTCTGGAGCGCGGGGCGCCGTCGGAGGCCGTGGGTATGTTTGAACGGTATCTCGAGCTTATCGATCCTGCATACAAGGACGCGCGTGCTGAAGAAGTACGAACGCTAGTGGCGCAACTCAAAGAAGCGCTCGACGCGACGGGTGGCGCCACATAAACCGCGAGGAAGGTGCCGATGCGGAAAAGTGCGGTAGGTTTGGCCGTTTTGGGGCTGCTGGGTCTGTCTGCGCCTGCGGTCGCATGGGGGCCGCAATCTCAAGTCGCCATCGTGACCACGGCCGGGCGCATGCTGAGCAAGGAAGGCATCGCGCCCCTGGCCAAGATGGAAAAAGAAATCCGCCAGGGCGCATCGCTGACCGCCGGGGAACAGGCGATTCTCATGCCCTATGCGGATATCCAGCCTGTACGGTCCATCATGACGGAAATGCAGCTGCTGCAAGCGGTGCGGGAGGCCGGGGTCGATCCGTATTTCGCCTTCCGGATGGGCGCTCTCGGGAGAGTCGCCGCCAACGTGACAGCCCCCATGCAAACCGCCGATCCCGTGCACCGCAAGATGTACTACGACGACATCGACCAGAGGATTACCCAGACCGGTCTGAATATTCAGCCGCGGCAGATGGTCGATAACGAGGAGTATTTCTCGCGTCTTTCGCTCGAGATACAGGCACGCCAGACTATGCTGGCCAATGATTACCGTTCGGGGCTGGGTTTCGAGGGGGTGGCCAGTGCCACTTTCGGCGAAGATATCAGCCGTTCGATCAACGCCGTTGGCGACATTTGGTATACGGTGCTGCAGCGGCGTGGCGTGGCCGCGGGCGTGTCGCAGGAACAGAAACGCAACTACGTCCTTCGCGCCATGGCCTTTTATGTCGACCGCGGCAACCTGGGCGAAATCAACGGAGGGCACAAACGCTTCGAAGCCCTCAATGTCTACACGGGCGACGTCATGAAAGAGATCGGCGACATGATGTACGAGGCGGGCATGCGCGAGCGCGCCGTCGAGGAGTATCTCGCCGTTCTCGAGAAAGAACCCGAGCGCAAGGACGTCGTCCGCAGAATTGCCGAATACTACATTGACCTGGGCGACGAAGAGTTGAACCGGGACAGGCTGGAAACGGCGCGGGATCTTTATGCTCGAGCGCTTGAGGTGGACTCCCTCCACCCCTTTGCCGAGTCGAAACGCCTCACGGCGGACAAGCTGATCCGGGAGCGGGATGCCCGGCTGGAGAAGGCCCGGCAAACCATTGCAACGGCGCGGGAACTCGAGGAAAATGCCGAGTTGAGGGCTTCGACCAGGCGGTACGCGGAGGCCATTACGCAGTTGCGGGAAGCCCTCGAGCTGTATCGCGGCGTAACCAGCGAGTTCGTGGTTGAAAAGCGGGCTGCCCAGGCCGGCATCAATAACGTGACTGCCCGTCTCCGGGATATGCGCACAGGCCTTCAGGAGAGCGCGTCCGAGCTGAGCGGCGCCGGCAGTGCGGCTGACGTATCGGCACTTGCGGACGAGGAAGGCAAGCGGCAGCGCGAGGCCCTGTACAAGAGCATGCTCGAGAGCGCCTATCAGGAAGAGGTCGAACGCCTCCTCCCTCAAGTCGACCTGCGTGTGGACAAAAAAGACTGAATAGTACGCTGCCGCGCCCTGCTCCGGCCTCGATGCGCGCCCGAGCGTGAATTTCGTGCCTCGCTCCGAATCGCGGAGCGGCTGTCACACTTGCAGCGCAAGCGTCTCGCCTGCATTCCTGAGTGAGTGACCGCGCTGCCTTGAGGCCTCCGGCTGAGCGGCTGGGGTTTCGGCATGCGGCACGCTGCCGCAGCCACTCTGCAGACGCGCGTTCACCCAATCCGGAAGCGTTCCCCTATCTTCTCCCCGTCTGTCCACCCGGTCCACCCGGTCCACTCAGTCCACCCGGTCCACTCGGTCCACCCGGTCCACCCAAATCACCGGCGCTACAGAAAGCGCCCGGGTTGCGGAAAATGCCGCCGGTTATTAGACTAGACCCATCGCAACTGCACGAAAACGGGGGCAATCCCGTCGCGCTCGTCTGCGGCGGGCCCATGGGGCACAGTCCCGGTTTTCAGATACAAGCGAGAAGGAGCGAACCATGCCCAGGTACACCATTGGTCTGGATTACGGCACGAACTCGGTGCGCGCCCTGGTTGTGAACGTAGCGAATGGCGCTGAAATCGGCACGGCAGTGTGGAATTACGCCCACGGACGCGAGGGCGTTATTCTCAGCACCGACCCGAACCTTGCGCGACAGCATCCGGGCGATTATGTCAAGGGCGCTGAAGTGACGCTCACGAAGGCGCTGGCCGCCGCGAAGAAGGCGGTGAAAGGTTTCAGGGCGGACCAGGTCATCGGCATCGGTGTGGACACAACCGGCAGCACGCCGCTGCCCGTGGACGAGAACGGGCGCCCGCTGGCGTTCCAGAAGCGTTTCGATAAGGAACCCGCGGCTATGGCGTGGCTGTGGAAGGACCATACGAGCATCGAGGAGGCCGAAGAGATTACCGCCCTGGCCAGAACGGACCGGCCCCACTACCTGGCAAAATGCGGCGGCACCTACAGCAGCGAGTGGTTTTTCAGCAAGATTCTCCATTGCAGACGGGCACACCCGAAGGTGTTCGAAGCCGCCTACACATGGGTCGAGTGCGCGGACTGGATTCCCGCCATGCTGACCGGCAACGAAGCGCCGGGGAAATACGTGGCGAGCGTGTGCGCGGCGGGGCACAAGGCGATGTACAACGACGCGTGGGGCGGCTATCCGGACAAGGAGTTTCTGGGCAAACTCGATCCGGCGCTGGGCGCGCTTCGCAAACGGCTCAAGGACAAAGCCTGCGCTGTTGACACGAAGGTGGGCGGCCTGTCGAAAACGTGGGCGGAAAAGACCGGTCTTCCGGAAGGAATCCCGGTTGCGGTGGGGGCGTTCGACGCGCACCTGGGCGCTGTCGGTGCAGGCATTCAACCGGGCATCTTCGCCCGCATCGTAGGAACGAGCACCTGCGACATGGCGGTCGCGTCGATGGCCAAGCCGCCCGCGGATATTCCGGGGTTGTGCGGTATTGTGCCGGGCAGCATCCTTCCAGGGGCGATTGGGCTCGAGGCGGGCCAGTCGGCCGTGGGCGACATCTTCAACTGGTTCGTGAATTACATTCAGCCAGGCGGTCCAAAAGCCGGCTCTCACGAGTCGCTGACAAAGGATGCGGCCAGGCTCGCCCCCGGCGCGTCGGGTCTGCTCGCGCTGGACTGGAACAACGGTAACCGCACCATCCTCGTCGATCAGCGATTGACAGGCCTCCTGCTCGGACAGACGCTGTACACAACGCCGGCGGAGATTTACCGTGCCCTCATCGAGGCGACCGGTTTTGGAGCATTAACGATCATCAACCGGTTCGAGGAATACGGCGTGCCCATCCGGCGGGTCATCAATTGCGGCGGAATTGCGGAAAAGAACCCGCTCGTGATGCAGATTTACGCCGATATCATGGGGCGCACCATGGAGATCTCGCGTTCCGCTCAGACCTGCGCGCTGGGCGCGGCCATCGCCGGCGCGGTGGTTGCCGGGAAGAAAGCAGGAGGCTACGCCAGTTTCGCGGCCGCACAAAAGGCCATGACGGGGCTCAAGGCGAAAGAGTTCAAGCCCGAGCCAAAGGCGCGGCGGGTGTATCAGGAGTTGTATCCGCTGTACAAAGACCTCCACGATGCCCTGGGTACGCAGGCCTGGACGGGTAACCTGCATCACGTGATGAAGCGCCTGCTCGAGATGCGCGCAAAAGCCCGGAAATAAACCATCTCCACAAAAACCCGAACGGCCCCCATTCCGCCCGGAGAATGGGGGCCGTTTGACATATTCCGTCCCTCTGGTGTGTTAGGTCAAGTACTGTATGACAAGCCGTGATTGTGCTGCCACCCGGCGCGGGGCTGCAATCCGAGAAAGAGGGATAAGCCATGATGTTCAATCGACTTACCGTCATGCCTGCGGTCGTGTTGGCTCTGGTGATTGCGTCGAGTGCCGGCGCCGAGGCGTTTCGCATACGGCCCCATCTTCAGAACATCACCCCCGATGGCGTGACCATCATCTGGGAAACCGATGTCGCTGTGCGCGGCAGTGTGGCCCTTGGCCCTGCGGGAGGCGACAAGGAGAGTTACGCAGGTGCGGCCGAGTCGCAGATTCACAAGATTCGAATCGAGAAACTCACCCCAGCCTCGGCATACGAATACACCGTGACCGCAGGCGATGAAACCCTCACCAACCGGTTCGTGACCGCCCCCGCCGGGCAACGTCCGATCACATTCGTGATTTTCGGCGATACCCGGCGATGGGACAATTCGGACCGGGAGGCGGCGCTGGTCCAGCACTCCCTGCAATGGGAGCCCGAGTTCTTCGTCAACATGGGCGACCTGGTGCACGATGGCAGCAAGTACGAACAGTGGCCCGACCATTTCGGCCGTTTCGAGCATGTCCTTGGCGAGCGCATGATGGTAACCGCGCGCGGAAATCATGAGAGCGGGCTGGTCATCCGCAACGGCGAGGGGGCGGACTGGTTTTCGCGGTATCACGACCTGCCCGGCGAGGGCGAACCGTATGCTTCGTTCGATTGGGGCAATACCCATTTCGCGGTCATCTCGTATCAGCAATTCCGCGATTCCGGCCCCTGGCTCGACACACATCTCGCCACCGTGGATAAAGACTACGTTTTTGTGCTGCAGCATTACCCCATTTATTGCACCGGCTATTACTCGGCTACCGACAACCGCAAAGAAACGGGCTCGACGTTTTCAAAAGTGGCCGGCGTGCTCGACAAACACCGCAACGACAAGATGATTATCAACGTATCGGGCCACACGCACATCTACGAACGGCTCTATCCGATCCGCGGCGGGAAGCGTGACGATGAGAATGGCGTGCCCTATATCATTCAGGGCGGCGACATCGGCGCCAATTACCCCGAGGTGTGGACGGTGCTCGCGGACGATACCGCAACGATGGACAAGCCGACCTACACGCTGGTGCAATGCCAGAGCGACCGGATCGTCTTCCGGACCTTCGTGTGGTCGAGAGAAGACGATGCCGTGATGCCCATCGACCATTACGTGGTCTGGACGGACGAGCGTGTGCCTGGGAGCGTCCTGGAATCGTTGCCTTCATTGCAGGGCGAGGCCCTGATAGCGGCTATCGAGGATCTCGGGGCGATGCAGTATGACCCGGCGGTCGAGCCGCTGCTGGCCTATATGGAGCAGGGCGGCCCGGCCGTGAAACGTGCGGCAGCGAAGGCGTTGCGCTTCATTGGTGACGATGATGCGGCGCGTTCCCTGGTGAAGTACCTCGATGATCCGGACCGCGAGGTGCGGCGCTACGCGGCACGGGCCCTCGAGATCGCCATGCCCGGGCGTCTGGGCGGCGAAGCTGCCCGGCATACCCTGGACCCCGAGCAGGACCCCGAGGTGCGGGTAGCCCTTGTGGGAGCGCTTCAATTCCATGCCCGCGAAAAGATTGCGCGTGAAACCGCCCTGAAACTGCTCGCCCCGCACGAGCCGGAGAGTGTGCGCCGCCGTGCGGCCTATGCGCTGGGGCGCGTGGCGGACAAAGGCGACTTTTCCAGGCTTGCCCAGGCGTTCAACGATGAACGCGACGACTACGTGCTGCTCCGGCTCGCCTACACGCTGAACGAAGTGACCGGACAACGCCAAAGCCTGGACAGTAAAGGGCCGATCGCGCGTTCCCAGCCCCGCAAGCGCCGCGACTTCATCGAGAGGTGGCGGAAGGGCGTCAGCCGGGCCGCGTCGTTGACGCCAGACGGGTCGCCGTCCGAAACCACCCGGTGGGCGTTCGCAAAGTAGATATGCCGGTGATTTGCCTTGAAACATGCGACCGCGCGAGTCGCCCTGCGGTTCACGGTATGAACGATGTTTTCGGCGTGAGCGAACAGACCCATTCGGCAATCAGCCGGGCCGCGTGTTCCGCGTCAGTCAACGATAGCAATTCGACGGGCGAGTGCATGTAGCGGTTGGGGATGCCGATGAGGCCCGTTGCGACCCCCTTTCGGCTCAATTGCATGGCGTTGGCATCGGTTCCTGTGGCACGTGGCGCCGCGGACACCTGGTACGGGATCTTGTGCTTCTTCGCCGCGGCGATGAGCTGGCGGTTGACGACGGGGTTGATGTTGGGGCCGCGCGAGATGACAGGGCCGGCATTGATCTTCTGCTTGCCGAACCGCCGCGCGTCGACGAAGGGGTAATCAGTCGCGTGGTCCACATCGACGGCGATGCCGGCGTGGGGCTCACACCCGTACGTGCTGGTGGTCGCCCCGCGCAGGCCGATCTCTTCCTGGACCGTGGTGACGCAATAGATGGCGCAATCCACTTTCCGTTTTGCAATGAGCCGCATGGCCTCGATGACCACGAACGCGCCAATGCGGTCATCGAATGCGCGGGCCACTACCTTGTTGTCGCGCAACGCGAGAAACCCGGCGTCGATGGTGATTGGATCGCCGATGGCCACGACCTTTTCGGCGTCTTTCTGGTCTTTTGCGCCAATGTCGGCCCAGAGCTGATGGAGTTTGAGCGGTTTGCCGCGCTCTTCCTGTTCCGTGAGATGAATGGCCGTCCGCCCGACAACGCCGGGAACGGGGCCATGGACCCCGTGAACCACAATACGCTGTCCATCCAGCACCGACGGGTCAATACCGCCGATGGCGACGAAACCCAGAAACCCCTTGTCGTCGATATCGTTGACCATCAGCCCGATCTCGTCAACGTGGCCCGCCAGCATGACACGGAGTTTTCCTTTGGGATTCCGCACGGCGTACTGATTGCCGTGCACGTCCTTGTAGATCTCGTCCGCGTAGGGTTTCACATAGTCCCGGCAGACGGTCTGAATTTGTTCTTCAAAGCCCGACGGGCTGGGGGTGGTCACGAGGGTTTTCAGAAACTCGAGCGATTCTCTGCGCATGCGATGATATCTCCGTGGCCGAGGTTGTGCATCTCAAAGGCGAACAGGATACCAGAATGACAGACGATATGGCATAAGCGGAAGCGCCCCAAATCGCCAAGCCCAAAAACCGGGACTGACCCAAGCGAGCGACGCAGGAGCGAGACGGGCCTGCCTCGAAAATTCCAAAAAACCTGTGTATCCCCGTCCGTG
>CAZFOG010000120.1:0-9954 GCA_964520685.1 uncultured Nitrospiraceae bacterium
ACCGGTGAGGGCACCGGTCCCACATTCCGGAAGGGATATGAGTTTTCGAGGCAGACTGAAGTTCTTGAAGTCCAACCGCGGTTCTGTTCAAATGTCATTCCATAACGCACATCCCGGCGCCCGGGCAGCGCAATCCGCAGTTCCGCATCCGTCACTCTGCGCCTGGGACGGGTAGCGCCCCGGCGGAATCCTGCAATTCAGGCCGCAAAGGGCACAGGTTGAGCAGTAAAGGAGTCTTTCATGGCCAGTGTTCGCTTACCCAGTACTGACAAACCGCCGGCGTTCCATTCACGCCTGCAAACGTTACTCGCCCTGCCTGCAATCCTCTCAATCGCAATCTGCTGGTCCGCCGCGGCAGAGACTACTGGGTATCCCCGCCTGCTGGCAGAGTTCGACTGCGCACAGGAATATCCGGCAGACGCGTACTTCGGTCACGGCAACGTCACCGTCGTGGAATCTCCCATCGGTCCTTACCGTGAGGCCGAAGGCAGGCCGCTTTCACGTTTTGGCTACCGTTTCCAGATCGAACACATTGGCCGGCCACACCTTGCCGTCATTCGGTATCCCGACGACAAGCGAAGGTTCATGTGTGTCATGGATGGCACGTGTTACGATTTGACGACAGGCGTTTACACGGACTTCGAGAATCCCCTCAGCGGAAAGATGCTCGAGATCCGCCGGCTCTTCTGGCCCCGGTGGACCGATTGCAGCATCGTCTTAATGACATGGAGCGACGGCGAACCGGCGGCCGTTGCTGATATCAAAATCTACGAAATCGATGACCTGGCCCCCCTCAATGTCCCCGGAGATCCGGGTGATGGGTCGCGGCGCGAGTTGGGCATCCAGTTCGAAGACCCCTGCGGAACAGGCGCCAGCGCAGGCGCCATGACCCACACCGAATGGGTTGACCGCATGACCGCCTACGCGCGCCACTCCGGCCAAAACCTGCTGGTTTACCCCATCGTCTGGTACCATGGGCCTCTCTACCCCAGTAAGCGCGAGCCCGCAGGCAATTTCAACGTCGTCGTCGGCCCCGACCGCAAACAATACTCCCGCTGGACAAGCCAACCCGCCGATTGGGTCGCCGAAATCCTCGACCGGTTCGACCAGGAGGGACTAAACTTCCAGGCGGCAGTAACGCTACTGCGTCTTGGGACTCTGATGGAGAAAATGAACATCGACCTCGAGTCCATCAAAGGCGGCGCGGATACAATTAACAACATGCTCAAGAGCGACCAGGTCCAAGCCGGCACCCAGGACTGGACACCGCTCTACAACGTCAAGAACTTCACCAACCAGGCTTCCGGCACACTTACAGGCTGGGCCTATGGCGAGTTGAGCGGCCAACCCTATCGCGCCGGGCCTATCTTCAACCCCCTGCATCCGGTTGTCCAGGAAGCAGTCACAGGACTCGCCGGAGAAATCGCCGGCCTGTACAAAGACCATCCTTCGTTCAAAGGCATCTCGTTCAACATGTGGCACGCCACGATACTCTGGTATGCGTCGCTCGATGCGGGCTACGACGACTACACGGCCGCCCTGTTCACCAGGGAAACCGGTATCGAAGTCCCCGTTGACCCCAAGGCGCCCGACCGCTTCTCGAAACGCCATGCCTTCCTGACGGCCCAGCACAAAGACGCATGGGTTGCCTGGCGCTGCAGGAAGATCCACGAACTGTTCTGCCGCATTCGCGATGAGGTGGTCGCGCAGCGGCCGGACCTTCGCGTCACCATCACGCTGTGGTCGGAAACGACCGTCGCGCAGACGCTCGGTTTTCCGAAAACGCCCGGCCATCAGTTATATGCCCGCCAGAGCACGGTCGACCTGTATCGCGACGGCGGATTGGACATCGCCCTCTTCGAAAACGAGCCCGGCATCGAGATTGACTTGTGCTTCACACCCGCCCGCGACCGCGACTGCTGGGGCACCTCGGGCGTCAACATGGCCATCGAGGAAACCGCCATGTTCCGCGACCACGATTTCCTCGATGCCGAGACGCTGCATGCCGTCTACGCGCAGCCGAGACCAGCAGCGTACATCTTCAACAGCTGGGTCGAGGCCTGGGGTACGCACAAGTGGTTTCCGTGCGAAGAGGATGACGCCCAGGCCAAAGAACTGGCGCTTATGAGCGGTAGACCGGCCGAAGGCATCTTTCGCATCAATTCGGAATACCCCGAAGACGGTTTCTGGTGGGATTCACAATTGCGCATCACTCCGCCATTGCCAAGCGGCGACCATTTTATGGAGCATTACGCGCATGCCGTGGCCGAACTCGATGCCTGCCGCATCACACGCGGCGGCCTTTTCCTCGAGCCGGTGCACACCGAACAAATGCAACGCTTCGCACGCGCCTATCGCGCTCTGCCGGCCCGGAAGTTCGAAACAGTAGGCGCATCAACGGATCCCGTTGCGGTTCGCACCCTCACCCGCGAGGGACGGGGCTACCTATATCTGGTCAATCGCGAGTATTACCCCGTCACCGTCGAACTCACCCTGACAAGCGCGGCAAAGGTAACGGACCTGGCCTCGCAGGAAACCCTGCATGCCCAGCCCCTGTGGCGGCTCACACTCGGTCCCTACGAACTGCGTTCGTTCACGCTCGATGGTTCGGTCGAGGTTTCCGGATTCACGGCCTCCGCACCGCCAGACATCGTTGCGCAGCTCAAAAACGACGCCGAGACCGCATTACAACAGATCGAGCGTTTGCGCGCAGCAAGTGCCGTGCTTCCCGCAGGCACCGAACGGATGGCCGCGGATATCCGGGTGGCCATCGAGACCGGCCGGTACGCATGGCTCCGCAGGGCGCTCCACAGCTACATCATTCGGAAGTGCGGCCAGCTCTCAGTCTCGCTGGAATAGGCTCCCGCCCAAACCGCGCAGCCTACAGCTCGACAATGCGCTGGAACTTCTTTGACAGCCGCTCGACGCCGGTCTTGGTGACCCGGACGCCGTTCTCCCAGCGCAGACCGAAGTCGTTGTCCTGGAAAAACGTGTCTACTTGAAACGTCATGTTCTCCTTGAGCGCATAGGTCGAGGTGGATTCCATCCACGGACGCTCTACCTCCATCATGCCGATCCCGTGGCAAGGACCGTAGAGCATGTACTTCGTGAAGCCCTGGCGTTCCACGAACGCCTCGTACTCACGCACGACTTCGGCGGCGGGTTTACCGCCTCGCATCAGTTCAATGGTCTTGAGGTGCGCTTCCAGACCAAATTCGACCAGACGCTTCTTGCGCGGAGGCAGTTTGCCTATCGAGCACGGCAGGCCCACGCTCGACGAGTACCCGCCCACACGCGCGCCGATATTCAGCTGAATGATTTCGTTGCGCTTGAGCTTGGTGTGCGTGGGCCGTGAGATCGCGTGCTTCGTGCCGCGGCCTGAGAAACAATACAGGGCATGGCCCTCGTATTCGCCGCCATGTTTGTAGATCTCACGCTGCGCAATCCCGATGACCTGCAGTTCCGTCATGCCGGGCTTCATCTCGCCGAGGATCGCCTCGATGGCAAGCTCGCTGATCTGATAGGCCTTCTTCATCAGCTTGATTTCGTTCGCGGTCTTGCTCGCACGCAGGCTGGTCAAGGTATCATCGGCCTTCATCAGCTTCACGCCGGGCAACTCGCGCTGCAGGCTGAAATAGACCGGCAACGGCATGATCGAGAACCCCACAAGACCGAGTTTCTTCAGGGTGCGCTTGCCCATGGCCTTGCGCACCACATCCGGAAAATGCGCCACCGGAATGCCCGGATACTCGGGATCGGCGGACTCGCGATACTCCACCATCATCGCGATGTTCGGAATCACGCTGCGCCCCTGGGCGTACGCTTCGCTCTCGGGCCCGATGATCAGCACCGGAGTTCCCTTCGCTGGTACGAACACGCCCGCCGACTCGAAGGTCGGCCAGTATTCGGTCAGGTAACGCACATTCGCGAAATCGGCCTCGTTGGAGTGCACCAGCGCCGCATCCAATCCCGCGTCCCGGATGTTCTTCTGGAACTTCTTCATACGTTCATCGTATTCGGCCTTGGCAATTGCCCGCATGTCATGTCTCCTTCGCTGCTTGTTGTGCCTGCAAAAACCGCGCCCCGCGCTCCAGGAGCGTCCCTATCAAGACGTCAAGTTGCTCCGCGGCGTAGGGGCCGCAGTTCTTCACGATAAAGGGATCCGGATGCACCGCACCCTCGCCATAATGAATCTCACCCTGCGGCATGGGATGAAATTCCCAGGGATGAAAGTAGAAACACAGAAATGGCTCGACCCCGCGAGCTTCACAGTATCCCGCGAACCCGTCGATATGCTGCATCAGTGCGCTCGCACCCTCCGTGCGGAACAGCGGCCACTGGTCCATGTCGCGACCGTAGGGGTCCGTGGATTCCATCGAAAGGTCTGCAAACGCGGGCAACTCGACTATCCCGAGCGTTCCTTCCTGGGTCCAGTCATCGGGGCTGGGGTGATACGGGCGCAAGCGTTCGCGAAAATAGTACATGGGATAGGTCGCATCCGCCACGTAGCCCAGCGCGTCCAGGGCGTTCACCACCGCCGTCGAGCCGAACAGCCGTGGACAGCGAAACGACACTGGACGCGCTCCCGCTACGTCCTCGATCCACTCGGTGCACAGTTCCAGCCGCCGGGGCACTTCTTCCGCGAGGATCGGCATCATGCCCGGAATTTCGAAAAGGGAATCCCCGATCGTCTCGTGAAACAGGGTATGCGCTCCGATCTCGTGGCCCTGCTCCTTTACCTGCCCCATTACCTCGGGATGTTTCCGCGCCACGTCCCCCGTGAAGAAGAACGTGGCCGTGACCCCGCGCCGCCCGAGAATGTCCAGTATGACCGGGGTTCCATGTGCGACGCCCTCATAGTACGGCGTCCAGCTCCCCACGTCGGTTTCCATGTCAAACCCAAGAACGACCTGCATGGTCTCGTTCCTTTCTACCCGCCCCAATGACTGTTCTACAACGCGAGCAACCGGTCCATCTTCTTGCTGAACGGCACCGCGCCCTTCGCCGTAATTTCGTAGCCGGTCTCGATTCGGGCGCCGTTCCAAGCCGGATGCCCAAAGAAGCTGACGTCGACGCACACGGCCATCCCCGGCTTCAGCGGGTCCTCGCCGTTGGGGCCGAAGAAGGGGGCCTCCGCCTCGTGCAATCCAATGGTGTGCGCAAAGGGACAAACCAGGTATTTCAGGAGACCGTGCTTCTCAAAATACGCCCGTCCGGGAGCGTCGATCTCCCGTCCCGTATTGCCGGGCACAAGCTTCTCTTTGGTTAGTTGGAACACCTCTTTCAGGTGCTTGACGGCTTCCGCCTGCTTGCGCGAGCATTTCCCCGATACCGGCAGGCTGTCGCCAACAACGCCGGCGTATCCTTGCACTTTCGGAGCGATGCCAATCATCACCATCTCGCTGGCCTTGAGCTTCTTCGCGCTCGCCGTGGGCACGACGGCATTCGACCGGGGCCCCGAGCCTACGATGGCGCTGAACCCGAACCCGGTCGCCCCTCTGCGCCGTGCCGCGTACTCGCCCGCCGCGGCAACCTCGATTTCCGACACGCCCGGCTTGATAGCCTTCTTCATGGCGTCATAGCAGTCGTCGGCCAGCGCAAACGCTGCCCGTATCTGCCTCAGCTCCCATGGCGACTTCATATACCGCAGGCGCACAAATTCGTTGGTGATGTCCACGAGCTTCACGCCCGTGAACCCCTCCACGATCTGGCGGTAACACGCCGCCGGCATCCGGTCGCCACCCACAAGCCCCACCTTCTTCAGGCGTTTGCCGCCGCGCGTGAGTTCGCGGAACAGCGCGGGGAAATCAATGATGGTGGCATTGGGATATTCTTCGTCCGGCACCATAAACACCGGGAAATTGCGCGTTTCCGTAATGGCGCTGTCACGTTTCGCGAAGGGCTCGCTTTCGGGACCGCCCAGAAGCATCGGTTCCCCTTTCAGAGGCACCAGCACCGCGCCGCTCTCGAACTGCGGGCACCACCCCGTCAGGTACCATCCGTTCCCAAGATTGAACTCGTCGTAGTACACGAGGGCCGCATCCAGCCCGTTCCCGGCCAGGATGTCCCGCACTTTCGCCAGCCTGGCATCTCGTTCCGCCGTTCCCAGATATCCCATCGTAATGCTCCTTCCAGACGCGCTCCCGCGTCTTGTACCTGCGATAACTCAGACAGTATGACTCTCAAGCCTGACGGCATGCTGCTCGGCCAAATAACGCCGCAACTCGGCCACAGGCCCGCTCAGAATCGTGGTTTCAGAAGCCAGCGTACTCGCGGCGACATGCTCTCCTGCGACCTGCATCGCCCCGATGGTTTCCAGTTCGAAGAAATTCAGGCCTCCTCCGTTAAACACACTGTAGAGGTCGGCCGCTGAATAGGGGCCGCCGCTCTGCTCGTTGTCGGCAATATTGAAGTAAACGCCCGCCTGCGCCGGGGTCCGGCGCAGAAACAGTATGGACCGGTTCGCATCCAAAGCGCCGAGCAATTCGGGCAACGATGCAGCCTTGACGCCTATCTGGTGCCGGGGTTCGCCACCGAGCGCGAACGTAAAAAAACCGTCCCCATAATGAATCCGGTCACCGGGATGGGTATAGAAATCGAAGTTGATGGCTGTCTCGGGTTCGGGTACCTTGCAGAATGCGGTGACCCCTTCCGCGCCCGGGAATTGCTCGAGCGACCACGGCGCCAGCAGCACCTCCGATGTTCTGAAGGAACCAATCGGCTCGAGCGTATCCTCCGTGCGATACGACACCCCGGCAAGGTCATAACCCTTCGGTGGAGCCATCGCCCCCACAGCCACCCCGCGCCGGTAGGTAAGGTCCATTTCGACGCCCTTGCGATTGGTCAAAACAATACGCTTCTCGACGATCGCTTGAGTCTCATCGCGAAAAACAACCGTCGCTGGTGTCTTCCCGATCCCCTCCTGAACCAGCCAGCGGTCGCTTCCTGGAAGATAATTGAACGCAAACGCGCCGCCCTCAGGCGCAGGCCACAGCGAATTCCCGCCCAGATTATTGAACTCATCCGGCGACGGGGCCTCGAGCGCAGCCACGTCCAGGCGATGAACCAGCGTATCCCCCAGACGGCAGAAAACCCGTCCCTGCAGGTTGGGGCAGACGAGTATACTGCCCCTGCCACTCCTCAACTCCACCAATTCGGTGTCATGGTTCCGCAATAGGTCAGGTATTGATTCCATGTTCGTAAGTTCCCGCCCTCCACTCTAGCAAATCTCCGGCCTGATTGGCCATCTCCGATTACCCCCCACCAGCATAGTGCCTGCCCGCTTGCTCATCGCCCCGCAAATGTATACCATGCTGCAGGTTTCGTTCGGGGGCCGATGGCTTTTCGTCGGATTTGACCGAGACGGCAGGCGCGAGTTGCCGGAAAGACGCAGGGGACGATTATGACAAATTTCTCGTGGATCGACGGAAGCATCGTGGGCCTTTACATCCTCGCCACAATGGTTGCGGGTGTCGCCGTACGAAAGTACGTCGGTAAAGTCGAACATTACCTGATCGCCGGACGCGAGATGAACCTCTATCTCGGTATTGCCTCCCTCGCGGCAACCGAATTCGGCATCGTCACGTGCATGTATACCGCCCAGAGCGGCTACGTTAACGGATTCGCGGGCGCCACTCCCGGTATCCTGGCCATGCTCGCCATGTTCCTGGTCGGATTTACGGGATTCTGCGTAAAGCCCTTGCGTGACGCCGGCGTGATCACGCTTCCCGAGCTGTTCGAACTGCGCTTTGGATCGCGCATCCGGTGGGCAGCCGGCGTCGTCATTGTGCTGGGGGGACTCCTCAATATGGGCGTCTTTCTCCGCACGGGCGGCGATTTCCTGGTGATCGTCTGCGGCTTTAACCCCAAATACCTCGAGATCACCATGACGGCGCTACTGGTATTTGTCGCCATCTACACCGTTCTCGGCGGCATGTTGTCCGTGCTCGTCACCGATTTCCTTCAGTTTGTGGTGATGAGCGCGGGACTGCTCGCGGTGACCGTTCTTATCCTTGTGACCGTAGGGTGGGGTCGGCTCACCGAGGCCGTGCAGCAGAATTATGGCGACGGCGGCTTCAATCCGTTCTTTCATCCGAAAATGGGATGGGCATACGTGGTTGCCAACGCCATGCTCAGTGTGGCAATGGTTTTGACTTGGCAAACGACCATACAGCGACTGCTCGCGGCGAAGGACACAAAGACGGGGCGGCAGGTGTATACACGAACCAGTTTCTTCTTCCTGTGCCGTTGGCTCATCCCGGTACTCTGGGGCATTGCGGCGCTCGCGAAGCTCGATCCCGCGGAGGTCGGTGACAATACACTCCTCGCCATGCCGAAGCTTTTGAGCCAGCTCGTCCCCGTGGGTATCATGGGCATTCTTATCGCCGCCATGCTCGCGGCCGATATGTCCACCGACGCAGCCTATATGCTCTCGTGGTCCAGCGTGATTTACAACGATATCCTCGCCCCAATCCACAAGCGCCAGTGGTCCGAAAAGCGCGGGATCCTCGTCAGCCGCGCCATTGTCGCCATCATTGGCGTATTTCTGCTGTTCTACGGACTCTGGTACCCCCTCCGAGGCAACCTCTGGGACTACCTGGCCGTGACGGCCAACATCTACATGTCAAGCATGGTTGTCCTGCTGATCGCCTGCTGCTACTGGAAGCGGGCAAATAACTGGGGCGCGGCCGGCGCCATCATTTGCGGGGCCATTGTCCCCAGCACCTTCCTCGTCCTGGAACAGCTCCCAAGTACGATGCATTTCGCAAAGGAAGTAGTCGGGCCGCACATTTCGAATATCGCCACGTACTTAATCGCCGCAACCGCCATGGTGGTTGGCTCGTTACTGAAACCACAGTCAGGCGCGCTCGCGATGAAAGGAAATCAGTAATGTTCGAACACTGGTTCTGGTTGGCCGCGACAGCGGCGTGCATACTCTGGTATTCGACCATCACCATCTATGTCGCCGTTCGTGGCGCCATTGATATCAGGGGCATGCTTCAACGCCTGGGACGCCACGACGAAGAATAGCCCGGCCTCGAGCGCCGCACGGTCTGCCCAAATTGCAGTCTGAACGCGAGAGCACGTCACCGAGTCAGGCAAAAAAGGATTAGTAGAGCGGTAGAGCCTCTCCTCTTCCGAAAGCGCTCGCCAAGCCGTCCACCCGCGCTATTTGTCCGCAAACAGTCCGTTCACCACGGCCACGGTCTCATCCACCAGCAATTGTCCCCCTTCGGGCCCCACCTCGTTGCTCGGCACAATGGCACTGTAACCGCCGCCCGCGGCAGCGAATGGCGTCGGCACATAAGTGCCCGGACCCGCAAGCTGGATCACGAAGGTATGGAGCGCCTTGCTCTTCGCCTTCATCTGAATACCGTACTGCGTGAAGAGTTCAAAATGGTTCGATGCGATGGCCACGTCGCCCAATCGAAGCACGTGGAGTTCCATCATGTATGGCGGAACATCCCCCGCCTGCTGGCGCTCGTACCGCTTCAGCGCATCTTGGAGCCAGGCGATGCGCCGGAAATCCTTCGGGTCATCGGAAGCGGCCGCAATCTCCGCCTGAATCCCCGTATATTCTTCTTCCGTAACGAGACGCCTCGGCAGTTCGATCGGCTTCACCACATGCACCAGCGGTACGTCGGCGAACTTCTCTTTCTGGGCGCCCTCGTAGGCCTCGTCCCACGCGCGAAGGATCCGCCGGGCAATCTCATCGAGCCGGCTCAGGCCGCGCAGTTGGCGCATCCGGTCCTCGGCGGCTTGCCGGTAACGGATGTGCGGCGACTGGTCCCCCGCCGCGCCAATCCAACCCAGCACGACCAGGTTCTCGCCATGCTTTGCCTGAAGCCCCTCCCGAACCGGGTGCCAGAAATCGGCGTTGACCACGCTGAGCCCCTCTACCTCCTGGGCCGTGCACGCCATGTTGACGGCGGTCGCGAGCAGGCTGTCGTCTTC
>CAZFOG010000120.1:10054-15362 GCA_964520685.1 uncultured Nitrospiraceae bacterium
CCTCCTGGGCCGTGCACGCCATGTTGACGGCGGTCGCGAGCAGGCTGTCGTCTTCACCCCAGAAAAACAGCACTTCCACCGCGTGGTCTTCCGGCCCTTCAATGCCGCGAAACTCATCAATACTGATATCGCCGTACATCTGCCCGTGCCCGTCTTTGAAGAAAGAGCGCCGGTTATAGCCGATAACCGCATCCCCCATTCCCCACCCCGCCTTGGCGGGCTGGCGCGCCTTCCATGCGGCCTCAGCGGCATCGGCCACGCGCACTGCGAAGAACTCCGCGTAGTCACTCGGCCGCATGACATCCTCGCCGGGGATAACGTAGATGTCTTCTTTCATCACCGGGGCCGTGTGAGTATGGGTGGCACTGATGATCAGCTTGTTGACGTCAAAATCCGCCAGGCGCGCACCAAGATGCTCACGGGCGCGTGCCCGCACTTCCTCGGGGACATACACGATGTCACACGCCACGAAGATGGCTTGTTCCAGAGCATTCGCACCGTCCCGCGATTCTATGGCCAGCGCATTGGCCTGCAGTTCGCTCTCTACCTCTCGGGCGATGCGCGTGGACATCTGCCCGGCGAGCGCTACCGGTTTATCAGGAGTGATGCTCACGCTTGCCGCGCCTGCATGAAGGGTGGCGGATAACGCCGCCGGAGCAGCCAATACCGCCGCCACACCCAGGACCCAAAATCCAGGCACAATGCTATGACTTCTCATTTGCGCACCTCATTCTTTCTATTCCATGCTCAAACTCATAAACTGCCTCAAAAATCCCAAAAACCGGGTGTATCCCCGTCCGTGTAAGTCCGTGTTTGTCCGTGTGGGTCCATGTGCGAAGGTTTCGCCCGTCACACCCCCGTTTTCGTCGCCTGCGGGTGAGCCCTACGGCTGATTACTCGCTGCCAGCCCCTTTCTGTCGTTTCGCCAACTCTGCCTTGGGTCGCCCACGCTGGGACTCGTCCTACGCCCTTCCGACCGTGTTGATGCACTCAATCATCCCATCGAGTTCGCCACGGTTGAGATATCCGATGGTCATCGCATCGACCGTCCCGAGACCCATCACGAACGTGAGGGATTCCGGCATCTTTGCAACGACATTCGGGTCGCCTTCACCAAGGATCTTCATCCCGAGAACGCCTTTGCCCCCGTCGTGAATGGCCTTAATCACCGGCACGACCTCTTCAACCGGGCCATCCATGTGACTGTTGAACGGATTGATCCGGACGAGCGCCACATCGACCCAGTCGGTCGTGGGTATCTGCTTCAGCGACGCCAGCGTATGGCAGGAAACACCCAAGGCGCGTATCTTGCCCGCGGACTTCGCCTCGGAAAGCACGTCTCGCGTCGCCTTGTACTGATCAGGCCAGTTATCTTCACCGCCGCGAAGGCAGTGCATGAGCACCACATCCAGCACGTCAGTGTCAATCTCCTGGCGAAAACGCTCAATGTCCGTGCGGACGACCTCCGCTTCGCGCTCCCACACCTTCGTGAGGATCATCACCTTTTCGCGGGGGATCGAATTCTTGAGAGCCTTGCTCATGAAGGGATGCGAACCATACCGATCGGCGAGATCGAAAAAGGTGATCCCCCGGTCGTACGCATACTCGAGAAGGCTCACCAATTCCCCTTCGGGAAGCTGCGTCTGGTCGGTGATACCGGGGCCCTTCCCGCGGGTGCCCGTACCGATGCCGAGAAGCGTGCATTTCAGCCCCGATTTGCCCAATGTACGGACGGTCGTGGCCGTCAGAGGCGTTTCCGAGGCCTGCACCACGGTTGGCACGGCGGCGCTCCCCGCCAGCAGACCCGCTGTCGTCTTCAGGAAATCTCGGCGTTTCATGGGGTTCACAGGTGATTCCTCTTTGGTCTGGGCAGTCCCGCCCGGCTTCGTACTGCGCCTCGGGTGACATGCATGACTTTACGACTGGAGCAAAACCATGTCAAGTGAAGGACCCGGGCCTTTGTCGGCGTACAGCGTCCACTGCGCGGGAATCGCAGTTTTCGGTTCAGTGCTTGATACGGCGATACATCCTTGAGCAAGCGGTAAAAGCGCCGATCCCGCAACAAGGAACGGAGGCTGCCGAATGCATACGGAATCCGGGTGGTAGCGCGTCGATTGGGACCGTTGGGTCCCACCAGTCAGATACGTCAGACATGAGGGAATGGCCGAACGTCGTATCGAGCGATGCTGATAGCTCGGCGTCTCAGTCTTTGAACAATTGAAAGGCCTTTGGGGGCACCGTGCGGGTGTCCGAGAGTTTATGCGGACTGTCTCCGTAGTTAACAACCACTCGTTCGCCGTTGCTGTACACGGTCTCGAAGACGTCTTCAGCCATCTGGCGGTGGCCCTCGATGAACTCCATCTGCAGATGCTTCAGCTCCTCGACGTCGTCATACACGCGGCGAAGATCCGTCACGGCCCGGGCAAGACCTTCCTTGTCGTCATAGCGGTAATCGCGTTGGCCGAGCCAGTTCTTGCTTTCCTCGAGCAGGAAGTGTCCGTAAAAGTAAGCTACCGGCAAACCGCCGTATTCGATGTTACGCAAGTAGCTGGCATCCCCCGGCTGACCGTTCACCGTCTCAGTCGAAAGATTGTAGATAAGAACCCCATGATAAACGGTCTCATACAGGGGGACCCGCACGTCGACATAAGGCTTCTTGACCAGCGGGGCCCACTTATCGCAGTCGATGTACAAAACTCGATCGAGTGCGGGCGCGCAAAAATCAAGCGAACCCTCGGATTGAGCACCGCCGAAGTGCTTTCGCGCAAGAGCAAGAATGCGTGTGGCAGCTTCCGCATCCTGCCGTCGCGTTTGCGGATGCTTAGGGTCATAACACGGATGCGGCCCGGTTATCGAGAGCACATCCGAGTAGTGCAAACCGCTGAAACCCAGTTCGCGGATCTTGGGCATGTCACGTTGCGCAAAGAGATCATGGACTCTCGCCAGGCACATATTGTAACTCTGACCTCCGCCCCACGCGCCGCCTTTATGCAATTCGCCATCGGGCTTCTTGCGGATGTATTCCTCACTCCAGTCTTCCGAAATCCGGTAAGCACCGTAATAACAATCGTGCGCCACGATCTGATAGCCCAACGACTGGCCATGCTGAATCGTATCACGCAGTTCCGCCTCGCCGCCCAAAGCGGGCTCGACCGGAAAGATCTGCGGGTACCGTCCATCATGACCGCCACGATTCCAGCCGACCAGGCAGAATTCGGCCCGCTGGATGCCTTGCCGATGGAATTCGTCGAAGATGTCGCGCACCCGTGCAAACGTGCAAAAAAACCGCATAGGTGGTTCATTTTCGGGCGTCTGCTCGAGGATCTCGGGGGGCACGGGCTTTACTCCCAGGCGAATGCGTACTTCCATGGATTGAGCCGCATAGGCCAGCTCAGGGCTATCGGCCGCCCGCTCACGCAACGAGCGAATGTCCCGCTGGTCAAGAGTGTGCTGCCGGTAGCGCTTTCCCACACCCGTCCACGTGGCTTCGTCCGCCGGCAGCACATGGTATTTCACGGTCAGATCCTCAGGTAGGCGCGTTTCCTCGCGAAACGACCGGAGGGAAAACTGCGGGTCAATCGCATACACATGTTGCGGCCCCCAATTCACACTGATGCAGAACCGTGAATCGAATTGACCACTTGTCACAATGGCCGCCAGCGCGCTGCTTCTCCGAACCAGCCCGAACAAGGGCATGGGACAATTGCATAAGCTTTGATACACGGGAACCCAGTGCTCGCCTGGCGATTTATCGCGAAAGCGACACAAAGCGCCCGATTGCTGGGCGATAACGAGGTACCCTTCCTCGCCTTCCCGCGCGGCGCCAAATCGAGGCAACAGACGCACCTTCTTCAGGCGCGCTTCACTCTCTTCGGCGATTCCCTCCGCGGGCACGCTCACCGTCAGGACATCACCGCTCACCGTGATAAGCATTTGGAGAACGAAACCCGCATCAGCGTGCCTGCACGTCACGTGGCTGCCAGCGGCGAGCGCCTGGTGCTTGATTGCCCATCCCGATGCGGCGTTCACCGGCTGCCAGAATTCGGTACCCGCAGAATCCCAGAAGATGACTTCGGCAAGCGTCTCACCTTGCCATTCCGTAGGGTCTTCCGCGCGGTGCACCGTAAGCCGGCCAGTATCCGTCTCTACGTGCCACTCTAGAGACGGTTCACCACCTTCGCTGTATGCCGTACAACACAGCGAAACCAAGCCGCATATCCAAGCGAACAGAAATGTTTTCGACATAAGAAACAGTCTCCCGGGATAATTCATTCTTGAGCATCTGGTCCCGTATAACAATCCCCAGGAACTATCGTACCGCCACCGCGTCTCGAGGGACGTCAGGCGCTGTATCAACCAGTGGATCAAGACCGCCCGGTTTCTCCCCAATTAGCACGATGCCCTTGCTTTTGCCACCTTCAACACGTAATAGCGTCTCCATCGATTCAGGGCCTGCAAACCTCCGCATCTCTGCTCTCACGACATCGACAAATCGTATCGGTGCCCCCACACCAGCATCCACGTCCAGACCGTCAATCAAAAGCTCGGCGACATCATCACACAAGATCGCGGGACGCTCATCCCGCTTGGCCACACGCAGTTCAACATTCCGGAAAACGACACCCTTCACGTGCCGGCAATAGAGTCCATATGCCGGCAGCACGCCGAACATCGTGCTCTCGGGATAGGCCTCGGGCCGCTCCGGTATCTCCCGGTGCACCAGGTCTGCCGTCCCGCCGCCCTCGAACTCGAGCCGGATGTCCTCCAGCACCACGCCTTCGATCGGATGCCCGGGCAGACCCGTGATCGAACATCCAATGTTCGACGTGTCCTCCGCGGTGATCCGGCGCAACTTCACGCCGCGGAACGTCCCCACGCCGGGCTTCTCCTGGCCGTCCGTATACGTCCGCGCCCGGTTGCCCAGGCGCAGGAAGATGGGCACACTCACGCCCCGGATCGACACGTCTTCGACCGTTACATCCTCGAGACGGCCCCCGTCCACAATCTCGAGCGCGATCCCCGCAAGCCCCCGGTCGCGCCCGTAGATCGCCTTGGTCTTGGCGGGCGACGACACCCGGCACGAAGCAACCGAGATCCGCACGAACCCACCGCCGGACTCCGTGCCGAGTTTGATGCCGTTGCAATGACTGCTTACTGCGCAATCGCGGATGACCACGTCCTCACAGGGCTGTTGCGACAGGCTCTTCAGCACAATGCCGTCATCGTCCGAATCAATGGTGCAGCCCTCGATACGCACGCGCCGGCAACTGTCCACATTCAACCCATCGTTGTTGTACGAGGCATGATT
>CAZFOG010000121.1:0-917 GCA_964520685.1 uncultured Nitrospiraceae bacterium
ATCTTGCAGCGTTCACAACCGATGGAGTGACCCATGACTGACGTACGCGTTCGCATTGCCCCGTCTCCGACGGGTTTCCTGCATATCGGCACCGCCAAGATGGCTCTCTTCAATTGGCTGTTCGCGCGCAAGTACAACGGCACGTTTATCTTGCGTCTCGAGGACACCGATCTCGAGCGCAGCACCGAGGAATTCGCCCAGGCCATGTGCGAGGGGTTTCATTGGCTCGGGATTGACTGGGGTGAGGGCCCCGAATTTGGTGACGTGCCCCAGAAGGGCGATTTTGGTCCCTACCGCCAGTCGCAGCGCCGTGAACTGCACCGCCAGGAGGCGTTCCGCTTGCTCGAGGAAGGCAAGGCCTACAAATGCTTCTGCACAAAGGATGAGCTCGAGGAAATGCGCGAACAGGCGCGCCAGCAGAAGCTGCCACCTCGCTACAACGGCAAATGGCGCGACGCCACCCCCGAGCAGGTGGCCGCCATGGGCGATGCGCCGTACGCGCTCCGGTTCAAGGTCCCCGAGGGGGAGACGATCATCCAGGACCTCGTCCAGGGCGAGGTGCGCACGAGCAACAAGGAATACGACGATTTCGTCATTCTGAAACCCAATGGCGATCCGATTTTTCACTTGGCGGTCGTGGTCGATGACGGCATGATGAAGATCAGCCATGTCATCCGCGGCGATGATCACCTGACCAATGCCGCGCGCCACGTAATGCTGTTCAATGCGCTCGGGTACGGCCTTCCCCAGTTCGCTCATTTGCCCATGGTGCTCGACGAAGCCGGCAAGAAATACAGCAAGCGCCTTCACGGGGCCAACGTGCTCGACTGGCGCGACGATGGCTATCTGCCCGAAGCGCTCATCAATTACGTCGTCCTGCTGGGGTGGACTCCCGAGGAGGAAGGCCGCGAGCTGTT
>CAZFOG010000121.1:927-15274 GCA_964520685.1 uncultured Nitrospiraceae bacterium
GCTTGACGAGGATCAGATCCGACAGATGACCCCCGACGAACTGGTCGAGCATTTCAGCGTCGAACGCTTCGGCGCATCTCCCGCGAAATTCGATCTCAAGAAGCTCCAATGGCTCAACGGCCAGCACATTCGCCGCCTCTCGGCCGGACAGTTGCGCGACCGTGTCGTGCCGATTCTTGAGAAGTCCGGTTTCGACACCAGCGCAAAATCCGAAGTCTGGCTCACCAAAATGGCCGAAATCTGCCAAACAAAAATCCCCACCCTTAACGATATCGTACCCTACACGGACTTTTTCTTCGTCGAACCATCCGGGTACGAGGAAAAAGCTGTCAAAAAGCAGTGGCAGAAAGCAGACGCCCTCGACAGGATGCGCACGATTCGCGCACTGCTCGAAAGCGCCACGCCGTGGGACCACGATACGCTCAAGGCCGCTTACGAGAAGCTCAGCGAGGAATCGGGCGTCGGGCTGGGCCAGTTTGTGCATCCCACGCGCCTCGCCTGCACCGGAAAGAGCGTCGGACCTGGTCTGTTTGAATTGCTCGAACTTCTGGGCAAAGACGAGTGTTTAAAGCGCGTGGATAAGGCGATTCAGTATATCGAGACCATGGAGGAAGCAACGTCGTGAGCAAGGCCATTATCGGGGTTGATTTGGGTGGCACCAACGTCAAGACCGCCGTTGTCACCAGCGAAGGTGAGGTAGTGGGGAAGGACTCGCGTCCCACCGATGCAGACAAAGGACTTGATGCTGTTCTGGCGAAAATGGTCGAAGGGGTCGACGCCGCGCTTCTCGCTGCGAGTCTTCAACGAAGCGATGTACTCGCCGTGGGCATTGGCGCGCCGGGCCCGATGAACTGGCAGACGGGCGTCGTGTTTGCACCGCCGAATCTTCCCGGCTGGAAAGACGTGCCCCTGGCAGCGCTCATGGGCGAACGTCTCGGCATCCCCGTGTACGTCGACAACGACGCCAATGTCGCCTGTTACGGCGAATTCTGGCTCGGCGTTGGCCGCAACGTCGATTCGATGGTTCTGCTGACCCTCGGCACGGGCGTCGGTGGCGGCATTGTCCTAATGGGCAAGCTGCTGCGCGGTCCCGACGGCACCGCGGGTGAAATCGGCCATCTATGTGTAAAACGCGACGGCCGCCAGTGCAATTGCGGCGCCAAGGGATGCCTGGAACAGTACGCTTCCGTGTCCGGCATGCTGAAGACCGCCCGTAAACGAATCGAGCAGGGTGGACTCGATACGGCATTGATTCAGATGTGCGGCGGCGACCTCGACAACCTCACCGGCAAGATGATCTCCGACGCCGTCGAGCAGGGCGATACCTTCGCCAAGTGGGTGATGGAGGAGACGGGACGCTGGCTGGGCATCGGCATCGGGAGCATCATCAACCTGCTTAACCCCGAGATGGTGGTGTTGGGAGGTGGTATGATCGCCGCCGGCGACGTGCTGTTTAACCCCGTTCGCGAGACCGCACGGGCGCAATCCTTCGAGGTGCCGGGAAAGCGCGCCGAAATCATCCCGGCCGGGCTGGGCGGCGACGCGGGCGTCATCGGCGCAGCGGGCTGCGCCCTCAATCGCCATGAAGCCGAGTAGAAGCCCCATAGGTTCACGTCATTCAAGGCACCATGAGCATCCTGCTCGTGATTATGTCCGGAATCTAGACGAGCCATCTGGCGGTCTGCAACACCCGCTCCCCGCTGCCGGACCTGCCGTGGCGTGGCCTCCAGTCGAACCTGTACATCGGGGGTGCCCATGATTCTCACCGTAACCCCCAACCCCTGTGTCGACAAGACCGTCTTCATCGATACGCTCACGGTCGGGACTTTCATGCGCTCGGACAAATGCACCTGCATCCCCGGTGGCAAGGGCACCAATGTGTCGCGTGCCGTCAAGGCCCTCGGCCGTCCCACAAAAGCCATGACCATCGTGGGAGGCCATCCCGGCCGGCACGTCGTCGATATGATCGAGCAACAGGACGGTGTCGAATGCATTCCCGCGTGGGTGGAATCGCCCACGCGCACCATCACCACCGTGCTCGAAGAGTCTATCCACCGTCAGACGGCGTTTTTCGAGCCGGGTTCGCGGGTGACCGGGACCGAGTACGTCAACATCGTCGACCTGTTCCGCGAACCGGTCGCCGGGGCGCGCGTGGTGACGTTCAATGGCACAGTCTGCGACAGCAGCATCAACACCCTCTACCGCGATATCATCCCCATCGCGAAAGACGCCGGCGCACATACGATTCTGGATTCCCATGGTCCCGAATTCGCCCTCGGACTTGAAGCCGTTCCGTACATGGTCAAGCCCAACGTGCCGGAAACCGAGGAATTGTTCGGATATTCCCTCGAGACCGATGACGCGAAGTGGCAGGCTATCGCGCAGTTTCATACCATCGGCATTGAACTCGTCGCGCTCTCGTTGGGAGAGCGCGGTGTATTCGTGTCGCGCGGCCACGAGCGTCTGCACGTGGTGCCGCCCAGCATCGACGAGATCAACCCCGTCGGAAGCGGCGATGCACTCGTCGCCGGGTTCGCCATTGGCCTTCTCGAAGGCATGCCTCTGCGCGAGATGGCGGTCCTCGGCTGCGCTGCCGGCACCGCCAATGCCATGTCGTGGGACATCGGCCATTTCACCCGCGAAGAGGTCGAGGCTCTGCTCCCGCAGGTCGAACTGCGGACCCTCTGAACCCGCCGTTCTCCAGGGTGCATCGATGGAAGACGCGTCGATAGGGTAACGGGCTCCTGAGAGCCCCGAACGCCAGCTCGCCATTCTCCCGGTACGAACCCTACAAAACCAGAACTGCCTTGAAAATTCAAAAACCGGGACTGACCCAAGCAAGCGACGCAGGAGCGAGACGGGTCTGTCCCTGGGTTTTCGATCCAGCTCGTTTTCATCGTCTACGGGTGAGCTGCGGGCTCATGGTTCGCTGCCTCGAAAATTCCAAACCCGGGTGTATCCCCGTCCGTGCTTGTCCGTGTGGGTCCGTGTGGGTCCATGTGCGACGGTTTCCCTCGTCACCCCCCCATTTTCATCGCCTACAGGTGAGCCGAACGGCCCATGCTTCGCTGCCTTACTGAATCGACAGGTTAACGGTGATCTCCTCGCCTTCCCGCACTTCAATAACCTCCGTGACGATGCGCGCATTCATGAGCGCCTCTTCGGGCGAGGGCGCGTCCGGATCAGCTGCTACTCCCACCACCGTATACGTACCCGGTTCAACATTCTCCATGCGGAAAGTCCCATCGGGGTTCATCTGGGCCTGCCCAGCCAGCATGCCAAGGTATTCCTGGATCTTCTCCTGCGTGAGCGTGCCAATCGTGATCTTCCCGGGCAGCAGACCGATGTAGCCACCCTCGCCTTCCTTCAGGCCAGAGAGGTATCCGGACACAAAGGTCGGCAGGGGCAGGTCGATATCAAGGCGGGTGACACGGCCCGCGGCGATCTGAGCGGTCTCCTGGTGCTGCCTTCCCTGTCCACCGCCGGTATCCGGAAGATAAACGGACGCGCGCACTTCTCCGACGGGCACACTTTCGAGGAGGTACGTGCCATCGCTGCGAATCTGCGTGTGGCTCGAAGTCGACCCCTCCTCGGAGGACACGTAGGCGCTGACATGGCCGCCGCCCACCGGTTGGCCCCCGATGGTTACGATGCCCTCGAGGGTGCCCGTTTGTGCCGGGAGGTCGAAATCCGCTTTTGTCGTACGGTCCGTTTCAACGATGACTTGCCGGCTCTGATTCAGGTTCCCTCCCCCGGATTGAATATACGTGGAGACTTGGCCCCGGCCGCTGGCGACGTTATTGAAGACATAGCGGCCCGACGCATCCGTAACCGTCGAGGATTGCTGTCCCCCGCCATCGTACATGTACAGGTGGACGCTGGAACCCGGCCGGGGCTGGCCGCCCATACGCACGATTCCCTCGACAGACCCGCCCGCGGGAAGCTCGATGGTGACCTTCGTGGTGGTCCCTGCGCGCGGCGTGACAGAGACCTCGCCGTTGCTGTAGGCCGGATGGGCCGCAACCAGCTTAACGGTCGACAGAGGAAGGTCAGTCATCGTGAACTTCCCCTCCGCGTTGGTGCGGGTCTCGGGCGGCCGGTACTGTTCGTACCGTTCAAGGTAAATCGATGCCCCCGCAACAATCTGGCCGGCCGCCGTCTGGACCACGCCTTCGACGCGCGCCCCCGGTCGCATGCGAATCACTACGCCCTCGACGTTCTGACCCTGTGACAATGCACCGAGCACGTGTTCCACGGGGGCGTACCCTTCGGCCCGCACGGCCAAGGCCAGGTTGCCGCTCTGCTGGTGCCGCTGCTCGCGGATGGCCACCGTGAATTCACCTTCCGGGCTCGTATACCGCTGCCAGGCTACGTATTGTTTCGAGGGATCGGCCATATATCCCGGCGCGACAAATGCCACCCCGAATCGCGTCACCGGTTTCCCCGTTGCCGCGTCCACCACCGTGCCGGAAACCTTGCCCTGCGTGGATACCGTCAGCCGCACTCCGGATGCGCCGGCCTCGGCATCCACCGCTTCCCACGTGCGGTTGCCGCCCGAGAGCGCGGTAAGTTTGTACCCGCCAGCGGCGAGTCCCTTGACGGTGAACGAGCCGTCCAGAAGGCTCCTCGTGATTGATGTCTTGTACGTCCCGCTCACGTTGGCATACACCACCGCGTCCGACAAGGGTTTACCTGAAGAGTCCACCACCTGGCCCGAAATCGTGAGGCTTCCTTCGGAGGCACCGCCGGGAGGCTGTTTGTCCCAGATTAGAACCACGTCATTCACGCGCTGGCCTGCAGCCAGTTCAACCTTTTTCGTGGTATCTCCGCTGCCCTGTTCGTTCGATGTCATGGCCGTGACCGAGTAGGTTCCCGGCGCCAGCCCCGCCACCAGGAACTGCCCGTTTTCATCTGAGAACATGAAATGTGGCTGAAGCTGCAGTCCCGCGTCGACGGACACCAGCACTTGCATGCCCGGGAGTCCGGCGCCAGACGGATTGGTGACGATGCCCCCGATGACGCCCCCTTCCTGGAGCGTCAGGACGATGCCTTCCAGCGGGCCCGATACCGGTATCTGCAGCACATCAGTCGGCGCGGACGCCTGGGTACCCCTGAACGCCTGCAGGCGAATCTGTTCGCCGTTGGCAGGGCCCGACAGCACGAACGCACCGTTCCTGTCGGCCATGATCCGCGCACGGTTGTATCCCACGAAGGGATTCACATAGACCGTCGCCGAGCCGGCAGGCGAGCCGTCCGCGTATTCGACCCGTCCGCTCACCGCCGCACCCATGAAAACGGGAATGTTGATGCCTTCGAGAACGGCCCCCGCCTTCATCGTGACCAGCGCCGCTTCCTGGTCACCGCCAGGATTAGCCACCACGCGGTCAGCGACACGGATCGCGAGGGCATGCTCGCCAGGGGGAACTCCCCGAATCTCGTAAGTTCCGTCATCACCGGCGCTTACGATATCGTCGTATCCCATCAAGTGTCTGCGGAGAATCACGGAAGCGCCCGGCACACCATCCCCGGTCTGCTCGCTGTAGACGCGTCCCCGGATGATCCCGCCCTGGGTTACCCGCAGTTCAATGCCCTGGCGCGCTTCGCCAGGGGCGATCGCCACCCGAGGTGTGCTCTCGAAGTTCACCCAAGTGTCATCGGCAGGTTTGAGTCCGTACTCCCCGGGCCGTAAGGCCGCGCACACAAACTCGCCCGATGCGTTGGTTACCGCCTCGTGTTTATCGACCGTGGTCGTCCCCTTAATCGAAACCGGGAACCCCTCCAGCGGGGCGCCGGTATCGGCTTGCAGGACCCTTCCCGCGAGGCTGCTGCCCGAATTCAATGTTACGGTGATGTTGGACGCCGGGAGCTTCGTGAGACTGCTGATATAGGGAGCGTATCCTTCGGCCTTCACCGCCACAAACACCTCGCTCAAGGGCACCCGCTCGAATGTGAACGTTCCCTGTTCATCCGTCGCCACTTGCATGGGCAACGCTTGGGCCATGTCTTCCGGCGCGCCCAACCGTCCCCGCTGACGCACAATCGCCTCCGAAGGTATGTGCATCACCGTGACCTGCGCCCCGGCAACGGGTTCCCCGCCGGAAGTGGCGACGCGTCCCGCAAGGCTATACGCGAGGCGCAGTTGAAGGACAAGGTTCGAGGAAAACCAGTCAGGGCGCACCTGGGCGAACTGCGTGGCGGCCAAATCGCCCTTGATCGCGAGGATGTCGTATCCGCCGGACGCCAGCCCATCAAAGCTGAACATGCCATCTGGGCCGGTGGCAACCGTCGCTGGCTCGCCAGCCACCCGTTCGCCCTGCTCGGAATTCGTCCGCTGCGCCGTGACTTCGACGCCCGGAGCCGGATTGAGGGCTTCGTCAAGCACCAGCCCCGTCAACGTGCTGCCGCCGATGGCTCGGCGCGCTGCCGCAGGTGCGTCGAGAGCAATCCGCGTGCCCACCGCTCCCTGGTCGAGCCGCTGAGGCGAGTCCTCGGGCTGGGTAACCGGCGCGGGAGGAGGGGCGTCACGCGAACCGTCAGTGGTGTCCTCGCGTGCCATCTCGGGCCCCGAAGGGGCCTCGGTATCCTGCCGGAACAGCAGCCACCACACCGCGGCCACAACCACCAATACGAACACCACTGTCAGAAAAAAGCGCACGTTCTGTTTCATGGCGGCCCCCCCTGACAAAATACTTCCAGCCTCTTGAGGAATGACTCTATTCCTGCAAAAAGATCACTTCCGGGTGAAGCCGTCCCACTCCCGTTGGTGTGGCATGGGCAACCTTGCTCAGGATTATCACCGTTCAGCAGCCGCTCCGTCCAAGCCAGTCCGATGGCGAGAGTCTCACAGTGCCAGCGATGCGGAGCTGGGTGGCACGACACCTTCACAGGTTCAGCGAGATCTCGAGGGGTTTGTCTTTTTCGAGCTGGATGATCTCGGTGACGTAGCGCGCGTTCAGGAAAGCCTCGAGTTCGGTCTGGGGCGTGCCGGCAATCGCTACGCCGACGACAGTATAGGTGCCGGGTTCGATGTTCTGGACCACGAAAGTGCCGTCGGAGGCCACTTGAGTATAGCCCGACAGGAGACTGACAAATGCTTGGATATCTTCAAGGGTGGGTTTTTCGACGGTGATCTCGCCCGGCAACACGGCGACGTGAGCCTGCTCTCCCGCTCGCAGGCCTCGTACCGTGCCCGTAATGGCAGACACTGGCCCGAAGTCGATGTCTTGCCGCAGACGCTGGCCGGCCTGGAGTTCGAAGGTGACCGTCTTGCTGCGCTGTTGCCGTCCGCCGCGGATGGAGACCTCGAGGATGGCCGAGCCGGGGGAGAGGTTCTCGAGGCGGTAGAATCCGTTCGCTTCTACATTGACCCCGGTGCGTTGCTCTCCGCCGCCGGAGGAAATGGTCAATGCAACAGAGGCCTGAGGCGCGGGAACGCCTTCGACCGTCACCACGCCTTCCACACGTGCATCCTGGCTCGAGAACTCGAAATCCGCCCGGGTCACGCTGTTATCGGCAACAATTACCGAGCGCTGAGAACGCATGTACTGGCGGCCGGCGCTCGATTGGCCCCGCAGGCTGACGATTACCGTGCCCTCTCCGGCGGGCAGCCGCTCGAAGGCGTAGTGGCCGCTCGAATCGGTCACGGCGTTCTCGTGCCGGTCCCCGACAATGAGTGAGACCATCTGCTTGCTCAGGGGATTCCCGCCCCTCCGCACATAGCCCTCGACCGTTCCCCCGACGCTCAGCACGAACTCCGAGGAAGTTACAGCTCCCAGGCGGGTGCTCACCGTGATCGTCGCGGGGGCGTAGGAAGGGTGCGACGCCGTCAACGTAACGGCCCCTCCTTCGAGCCCCTCGGCGCGAAAGGCCCCCTGCGCACCGGAGCGTGTCAGCACGATCCCGCGGCGCTCCTGCGTTCCCAGGTAAATCGACGCACCTGAAACAGGGTTACCCGCCCCGTCCCGCACCAGGCCCTCGACAATTGCCCCTGACCGGAGCCGGAACATCAGGTTGGTTATTTGTTGCCCAGGGGCCACCTCGCCGATGGATTGCTGTTCCGGGGCGTAACCTTCCGCTTTTGCAAGGAGCACGCGGGCGCCCCGGCCAGGGCCCACAGCCATGGTGAACCGTCCCTCAGGGTCGAATATGTGCTCCCAACCCAGGGATGCCAAAGGCGATTCCTGTTCCAGTTCCAGATACCGGGCGGATACCTGGGCCAGCTCGAATTTCTGGATGGGCTGACCCGTGGCCGCATCGATTATTTGGCCGGACGCTTTCGCTGGCGATTGCAGCACCAGTACAACATTGCCCTCTCCCGCCTGGACCTCTCGCGGCTCCGCGGGCGCAAAATCCCGGTGAAACGCGCGGATTGAGAACGTACCGGATGCAATGCCCGCTATCTCGAACGCGCCATCATGCAGCGACTTGCTCATGTGGGCATACCCCGTTCCGGAGCGTGCGTGTATATCCGCGCCTGGGATCGGGCTGCCCTGCTCATCGGTCACGCGCCCCCGAATCGACCGGTTACCGGTTTCGCCCGCTTCGAGCGAAGCATCTTCGCCGAAGGTGCCATCCCACACCAGTCGAATGGGTGCGGCCTGTTGCCCGTGCGTGACACTCACTTCGACCTTGGGAGGGTCCGCCGCTCCCTCCAATCGGCCCGTGGCTACGACGCCCACCGTGTAGCCTCCACCGGGCAATCCGTCCCAGGCGAAGGTGCCATCGCTTCCGGCAGGTTGCACGTCGTTGATGCGCAGAAAAAAAGCGTCGCCCGCGGTGATGTACACGGGAATGGCCTCGGCTGGCGCTCCCGACGTACGCACCACTTGTCCTTGAATTGTTGCGCCGGGCGATACCACCAGCATTACATCGCCGGCTGTTCCGTCGGGCGGCACAACCACCTCCGCTGGCTCTGCCGAAACCAGGCTGAGTTTGCGCGCCTGCACCTTGAGCCGTTGGCCCGGCGTCAGGGCCGCGCACGTGAAATACCCTTGCGCATCTGTTTTCTCCGTGCGCATCTGCTCGCCTTCTTGCATGGTGACGGTGACGTCTGCGTAGGAGACCGGGCTGCCGCTCTCATCAACCACATAACCCTGCACGGCCGCTCCGAACGAAACCCGAAAATCGAGGCCTTCCAGGGCTTGGCCCGGCTGCAGCGTGACGGACGCCTCAATGCCAAGTCCCGAGGCCCGGGCGTAACGCAAGCTCGGCGCTGCCACATAGACGCGGTATTCCCCGGGCCCCATCCCCGTAAACGCATATGAGCCGTCCGAGCGCGTCTCAACGGTTCTGACCGGCAGACGCCCTTCGCCTCTGGCGGCGACGTACAGCTCCCCGAGCGCCTTTTCGGATTCCCTGTCGTATACCCGCCCCGAAACACTCGCCGCAGGGACTACCCGGATGACCACATCGCTGTCCAGTTCCCCTTCGCGGACCTGTACCCGTGGCGCCACGCCCTGAAGCGCGTAGCGCTCGTCGTTGACGGCCATCTCGTAAACTCCCGGCCGAAGCGCGGCAAAACCAAAATGGCCCTCTTCCGATGCCACCGTCTCAAGGCGTTCCGGCGCAGTCGCACCACCCGCAATCACGGCAACGCCGCTGACCGGCTCCCCACTGTCATGAAGAACCACGCGGCCCCCGAACCCTCCCCCCGGACTTACCTGAACCGTGAGCCCGTCGGACGGCAGATTCACCGGTCCGGTCAGCGAAGGCGCGGCGTCAACGGGCATTGCCAGGACATACGTCGGCGCTTTCGGCAGGTCCGGGAATTGAAACGTCCCTTGATCATGCGAGGTAACCGGCTGAGGCAATAGCACCAGCCTCGACTCGAACTCCCGCTGCCCGGTCGTGGGTCTGGATAAACCGTACCGCCCCGCTCCCTGCGGCTGCAACGCCCACAGCGCGACATTTTCGAGCGCCTGTCCATCCGAATTCCGCACCACTCCGGCAAGATATCCCGAAGCGACTAACTTAAGCTCAAAACTCGCAACAGGCATTTCAACCGAGAGATCTGCTTGTTCCAACTGGGCGTAGCCTTCCATGCTTGCAAGCAGCGAATAGGCGCCTGCCGGCAGACCGGTGACCTCGAAGGCGCCGTCCGCATCCGTCTGCGTTTCCCGCCGGACAGGGGACTTGGGAGCCACAATGGGGTCCTCGCCAGCCGTCTGAAGAATCGCGACGGTTGCATTGGCTGCCAGCTGCCCGTCATGGCTGCGGATTCGGCCTAGAATCACGCCCGGGTTCACCGTCTCCCCGCCGCGAGGAGCCCCTGTCACGGCGGTGCGCCCGCCCAGTGCGCCACTGTCGACCCGGCCGTTCCTCGGAGCGCGTGGGGGAGGGGCTGGCTCCGCAGGACCCCGATTCGCGGTCTCCGCGGGCGCGGGCCCGGTCCGGTCATCTCCGTCGAGGGGCTTATCTCCGCCGTGGAGCAATACCCATACCAGCGCTACGAGCCCCGCACACGCCAATACAATGACGGCAAATCTGAAGTTCTTCTGCATCCGGTTTCCTCGAGACCCCGCGGCACAGGGTTGCCTGCCCGACAAGATCCGCATTTCGCGGCGGTCAGGGCATTTCCTCGAGATCTATACCCAAAGCCGCCACGTTCGTTCCAGGCTCCTCGAGCCGCATGGCGTCCTTCTCCGTTGTTATCACCAGCATATCACGCGGCAAGGTTTGCTCGGGGAACGGGCTGTGGTCCGGGTAGGCCATCCGCGAGGTGATTTCTGCCCCCAGCGCCTCGAGGGTCTCGAAGAACGCCTCGGGATTGCCGATGCCGCACACCGCGCAGATCTTCTCTTCATGGAGCCGCGAGAGGGGCATCTGCTCGCCGTTCGATACACGCCACAATACCGACGGTACATGGCGCGTGCGCCGCACCGGCACGCCCGGGCAGAACCGGTCAATCGCCTCGAGGATGGGTTCCAGGGACTCCGTCTGGTCGCAGCGTGTGAGAAGGATGTGAGTGGCACGCGCCATGGCCTCGAGGGGTTCACGCAGGATGCCGCGCGGGAGAAGCCGGCCGTTTCCGAAAGGGTTTGTGGCGTCGATTACCAGCACATTCTCATCGCGCTCGAGCCGCACGTACTGGTATCCGTCGTCCAGAATGAGCGTATCGCAGTCGTACTCGCGAATGGCCTTCTGCGCGCCTGCTACACGGTCCGCGCACCGGACTATCAACGCCCCGGGCACCTTCGTCGCAATGAGGGCGGGTTCGTCGCCCAGCAGGGCGCACAATTCGGGCGAACCCTTCCCCACATGAACCGTCATGGCCTGGCCCGATTGCGCGCCGTATCCCCGGGTGAGAACCGCCACACGATGCCCCTCGAAGATTTCCTTGCGCGCCCGCTCGATGACGGCCGGTGTCTTGCCTGTGCCTCCCGCCGTGATATTGCCAATGCTGATCACCCGCGCATCCACATGCACGCGCGGCCTTCGAAGGCGAAGCCGCATGCCGGCGCGCATCACCGGCGTCCCCAGAGTGAGCAGTGCAGCAAGGGGAAGGGGAATGGGGTCGCCCCGGCGGATCTTTTCCGTAATGTGTTGAATCCACTTGCTCATCGGGGAGCGAATCGCTTGCCGCTGAACTGCCGAACCAGGCCCTTGAGCTCGAGCATGGTCAGGCTGCTCAGGGCTTCGGACACACTCAGCCTGCACGAGGTCGCTATCTCATCTACATACGAACCCTCGGGCGAAAGCGCCTTCAGGATGGACTTCTCGGTATCGCTGGGCCCTTGCCCGGCCGGTTGCCGTTTTGCGGCTTCCTCGCGAGGCGGCGCGGGCATGGGGGGCGTCGGTTTTCGCGGTTCGGAGCTTGCGGATGCACGTTCACCCGCGTCCCGGGTAACCACAGGTTCCCCGGAATCGGCACGTTGCCCCCGGAGGCATGCCGCCGGCACCTCGAGCTCGACCAGGATGTCCTCGACGCGTTCGACGAGTTTCGCTCCCTCGCGAATCAGGGCATGGGGGCCTTCCGCGTTGCCGGCCCCGGCCTGTCCGGGCACGGCAAAGACCTCGCGCCCCTGTTCGGCGGCTTGTCGGGCGGTGATGAGGGCTCCGCTGGTCAACGGCGCCTCGATGACCACGGTTCCCAGGCTCATCCCGCTGATGATCCGGTTGCGATAGGGAAAATGGCCTTTGCTGGGCTTCATTCCCATGGGAAACTGAGAGACAACGGCGCCTCCGGCGGCGATATCCTGCATGAGCTGGGCGTTCTGCGGAGGATACACGATGTCCACCCCGCACCCCAGCACGGCGACCGTGCGGCCGCCCGCCTCCAGCGCCCCGCGGTGCGCGGCGGCGTCAATGCCCATCGCCATACCGCTGACCACCGTGATTCCCCGCGCCGCCAGTTCACGGGCAAGCCGGTCCGCCATGCGAATGCCGTAGGGAGATGCCCGCCTGGTACCCACCAGCGCCACGTAGGGTTCCTGGTCCGCGGGGAGGCTGCCCCGCGCGAACAACAACAGGGGCGGATCGTATATCTCGGCCAAGCGCAAGGGATACCGCGGGTTCTCGAGAGTGATCAGCGAAGCGCCCCATTCTTCCATGGCCGCTTCCTGCTCGTCCGCCTCGTTGGTGTCCGCGTACTGGCGGATGCGGTCGGCGAGCTTGGGCCCGACCAGGTCGGCCACCATGCCCCGGGGAGCCTCGAAGACGTGGGTCGGTGTGCGGAACCGGGCCAGCAAACGAATGAAAAGCGCCGTGCCCACCCCCGGCACCAACGCGAGTCTCAGCCAGTCTCTGTCTTCGCGCGTCAGCTTCATGGGGGTACTATAACATTGCAGTACCCGGAATTTCATACCCCCGCACAGAATGCTGTCCCCCGTAAAGTTCAATGGGAGAAACGCTCTTTCACAATCTTCGCAATCGTCCGCAGCCTGTGGGCGTACGTGTGCTGCCCCAACACCCGGGCACGTGCGCGCGTGGCAATCGCAACGCGCGCTTCGGGATGCCCCCGGAAGAACCGGAGTAACTCCACACACTCGTCCAGGGAATGGTAAACAGCCACTTCATTCTCCAGGTCAAACAGGTCCTTGAGCACTGGCTGAGCATCCGTCAGCAGAAATCCCCCGCCCGCGGGACAGTCAAACACCCGCTGGTTTACCGTGGTGGCCATCTGGATGCTGGTCGAGTTGAGATTGACCTCGCAGCGTCCGTAGAACTCCGCCAGTTCTTTCACGTAGTGAACGGGACCGCCCGAGGAGGGGAAATCGAGGCGCCACTCGTCGTCGCCCCGCATCACCGCCCCTTTCGGCACCACTGCTGCAGCCAGCGCATGCCGCAGCCGCCGCGTTCCTTCAATGAAAAACACCATTTCCGCGTGGCGGCGCTGCTCGGCGTCCAGGGTGCTCACAAACGCGGGGTCCAGGAGCGCATGCAGTCCCTGCCCGAAATTCTCGCGTGTAACGCGCCCCTCGTCGAAGCTCCGCCGAACAGCGGCATCGAGTTCCGGCTCCGCCTTCAACTGCTCCCGCTCGCGTTCTGCAAACGATATCATCGAATTGCCGACGAACGAGGGCGGAATGTCCCATGCCTCGCGGGGTTCATGATTGAATAGAAAAGGATCAGCCGCCAACGGGACCGTTTCCACAACCGGAAACCCGGCCGCTTCGAGACTCGCGGTGTAGCTGCGCTCCCAGGTAATTGCTACGGCGTATGGCGAGGCAAAGTCCGTGCGGTCCATTACGATCGTTCGCGGGTCGTCCACAAACCATGTCACATAGGGAATGCGGACATCTTCGAAGAAGCGCGCAAACAATCCCGACACGTCCATGCCGCTCAGGTTTACCGTGAGAATAAAATCGGGACGGAACGCCACCACTGTATCGAGCAGCCGCGCCACGTTCTCCTTGGGCAGAACCCCCTCGAGGACGGTCGGGACGGTTTCTACCTCCCAACCCAGTTCGTGGCACGCATGGATGCAGGCGCCATCAACCCAGTATTCGCTGTGCAGAATCAGAATGCGCGGCACCGTCCCCGCGAACTTGTCGTAGGACAGCATTTCACGCAAGCGCCCGGATATCTTCAACCGCGGTACTTCCATGCGGCGGATGGTACCATCGAATACCTCGCGGGACAACGCCCGGCGGTATCTGGCCTGCCCGGCCCGGAAAGTGCCCCTGGTCTTCTCCCGGTACACACCGTCCACTCGCATGCGTTGATCGCCTCTCGCAAGAGTGCTATTGTCGAGTTCCAGGGTCGTTTCAGGGGCTGACGGAGAACCATTGCATGCTGCGCCATTTCGTCTTTGTTGCAGGGGTATGTCTTCTGGCTGGTGAGCGCGTGTGGACCGCGGAGACCCCCATGCAAGACCATACCTGTTTCCAGACGGCCGCAACCTACGCGC
>CAZFOG010000122.1:0-15148 GCA_964520685.1 uncultured Nitrospiraceae bacterium
TGCTAGGTGGCTAAGGCGACGACAGCGGGCCTCGTCCCCGGACGCCGGCGGAACGTCCGGAAGGCGAGTAACGATTCTGCCTAGCGACCCGGAAAAGCCCGCCTGAGGCGTTTCCGGGCGGCGAATCACCAAAGGACAGGCTACGCACGTAGACGCGCACGTGGACGCGCCTTCGGACGCGGGTTCGATTCCCGCCGCCTCCACCATAGTTAACTATTGCACGGCACCAATATGGCTCAAGCAGGCTTGGCTGAAAGCGGCATCGTTATTCGTTCCATCGCGACACCATTTTCACCACGGGAGCAAAACGGGAGCATTTTGTGCGACCGCACCATGTGTGTATGCGCCGAGCATCCTTCACCGTGTCTTGCGTTTAGATTCGTATTCCAGAAATGTGGGCTGATAATGAGCCGGACGCGCTTTACGATGTCTCGCCGCCTCTCTGGACAAGCACGATGAATTCCGGACGCTTGTATTCAAACGGTGACATTGAAAGCTGAGTGGGGAAATCCAACAAAAGGGCCAGCCGGAAACGCTGTTGTCAGGAGACAGCTAACGGTCGGTTACCTTCCATTTCGTCGGCGGCCTGTCCATCCAATTCAAGTTTGATTACGGTGACTACAGGAGCCCGAGCATTGGCATCCATCTCGATTTTCAGACGTCTTCCAGACCGGACGACTTCCACGTGCCCTCCTGTTAGTGCGGCGGCCTTTACGATTCTGGTTTTCAACGCTGGCAAGGTCAACGGGCTGCGTCTCCGGCGCAAAACGTGCAGGTAGACGGTTTGCCCCTTGTAGGTAGACCCGCCCCACTCCCCGTTGCGATAGGGCCCGCCCCGAGTGCCGTAAACGCTCTCGCCATACTTGTCCAGCCATTCGCCGACCTGCTTTAACGCTGCAATCTGGTCGGGGTCTATCTCGCCGGATGGCAGCGGCCCTACATTGAGCAGCAGATTGCCATCTCCACTGACGCACTTGACAAGCATTCGGATACATTCTTCCGCCGAACGCGTACGTCCATCGGACCGGTATGACCAGCCGCCACCGCCTTTGCAGTCGGTTATCGTCATGCACGATTCCCAGGGGCGCGTGTTCTGAAATGTGCCGACTTTTTGTTCCGGCGTATCGAAGTCGCCCTTCGTGAGCTCTTCAATCTCGGCGGCGGGCCTGTCTTCCGTAGGACGTATGAATCGGGCCGCACGGTCGTTGACGAGGATGCCCGGCTGAAGTCGGTAGAGCGTATTGAAGAGACTCATGAAGTCGTAGTCGCCCCAATTACCCGCGACGTGGTCAAACCACAGCAAGTCCACACGCCCGTAGTCTGTCAGCAGTTCCTCAAGCTGGCCGCGATAGAACGCGTCATAGGCCTTATTGTCGCCGACGAGGTAGTCCGGATGGGTCCAGTCGCGCGTTGAGTAGTACCAACCGAGCTTCAGTCCGTGTGCGTGCGCCGCGTCGGCGATTTCCTTGCAGATATCGCGTCTGAAGGGGGTCGCGGCAATGCTGTACTCGGGCCGGAGTTTCGTCGGCCACATGGAGAATCCATCGTGATGTTTAGTGATGAAGACGACATACTTCATGCCGGCTTCCTTGGCCAGTTGCATCCAGGCATTTGCATCGAACTTCAGAGGATCGAACTGTTTGTAGAGATTGTCGTAGATCTCCGGCGGCACGGTCTCCAATCCTGGATGATCGTGGGGATGCCCGATACGCGACCAACTGATTTCCGTGCCGTTTACACTGGCAGGCCCCCAGTGGATGAACATGCCGAACCGCGCCTCGCGCCACCACGCCAGTCGGGCATCGCGCTGTTCTTGTGTTTCGGCGGATGGCAGTCGCGGAGCATCCTCGCCCGCGCACGCATCCGGCGCACAAATCATCGTCAATACCGACATCATAGCAGCAACCACAAATGCTGAATTCATCATCGATATCCAGTAATTCATTGGCACACGTCCTCGTAGCGTTCCTTGAAAGCGTCAACTGTAATTCCGCTCAGAGTGTCGGATCGGGAACAATTGTCGGGGCATCCCGCGTCATCAGTTGGATTTCCAGCCATGGCAGATCGGCTCCCTCGTCTGCAGTAACTCGGCAATCCAACTCGCCTGTGGGCATTAGGAAACCGTCGGCTTTCACGGGCAGCTCGGCGACTTGGTTCCAGTTGGCGTCGCAGATTGTGGCGGTTGCCCCGCCTCCCCAGGTGAGGTATTGTCCGCTGGTGACTGTCCCGTTGATTTCCAGCTTTGTGCCTCCCGCGTGCAAAACAGGATTGCGCAACTCCGTCGCAATTTCGCCCAAGGCCGTCAGCCCTTCAACGGAAGCCCGCGGATTGGTGCGCGGCGGGATGATTCCAAATCCAAGTTTGCACCAGTTTACCTGCTCGTAGTAACACCGTTTGCTTCCCATGCGCCATCCCCAGTGGCCGTTGGACCAAGCCACCTGCGCATTGGGAATCTCAATATAGCGGCGCCCGGTGAACGTAAGCGGCACAACGTAGTCGCCGCCAGGGATCTGAAACGTCAAAATGGCGCCGCTGCCATCGCCGATTACCCACATGCCAATGCCGCGGCGTTGCGTCATCTTGAGGTTACGGCTCCATTCCGGCAAGTTGTCCTCGTTCACAACTGGTTGATCAAGAGGGTTATTGGCTTCAACAACCAGTGCCTCGCCATCGGCGCTGAATCGCGTATTGCGCTGGTTTCTGATCTCATCGGGCGAGGGCTGGAGCAGCACGTTGCCTGTGGAACCCGCACTGCGGCGGGCGGAGGAGGTCATTCGTGCGTAGTCGAATGCGCTATCGGCGCCGCGGTTGTCGGTGCCGCTGCCTTTCGCCGCAACATTGCCCTGACTCGCGGCGTCGAACGCCCACAAAACACGCATGATCAGCCGTGGCGGTTGCGGCTTGAACGGATTGACCAGTCTGAGAGTCTCTCCGGGCTTCACAAACTGACGCGGTGAGATAGCGCCATGCTCCTGACCATCCTGCCAGCGCACATCTTCATTGCCAGGGCGCGTGAGCACCTTGGTGGGATAAATCTCCCATTGCCCGGCCCCCTTGCAGAGGACGTGCACCAAGGCGGATTGTTCATGGCTGCCGGCCTGGCCAAGGAGGTCGTCCTCGAGGAACATGGTCTTGCGCACCTGGTCGCGCTGCTCCGGCGTGATGAGCTGATTGACCCGTTTCCAGTTACGCGCCGTCTCGAGCAGTTGGTCCGTCTGGCCGTGCGCCCGCAGCGTATCGATATTGATCCCGAAGAGCGGTTCCGGCTTTACAATCTGGTACATCGTGAAGCCATGGGCGCATGTCTGGCTCATGCCCCAGTGCACATCGAGCACATTGCTGGCCGGACGGAAAGGCTGATCCAGCAAGATCGGGACAATCCCCTTATGACGGCCGCGTCCTGCGTTCCTGGTCGCGTTCAAGCGGTACTCCACATGCGCGGGCGGCGCGACACCGCCACTGCTGCCGGCCGTCACGGGGTGGTCAAGATTGCTATACGCCAGCGAAGCGAACTTATTGAAACCCCAGGAACGCCCGTTGTAGGTGTGAATTTCTGCGCCGTCATATTCGGTATGGGCAACCCCGCAACGATTGAGCATGCCGGCGTAGTTCCGGGCCATTTCGACCAGCAGGCTGGAGTCGTTGTCCGGCACGAATTGCTGGCCATAGGGCGAAATGATCCCGCGCACGGGCACGCCTTTCCGGTGGCGGTCGGGCTCTGTCGTTGATGCCCCTCGCTGGCATTTTTCAAGGCGCCACACCTCTTTGTCGGTATCCTCAAACGAGCCGACCTTGATCAATTCATTGCCTGCAACAATGAAATTAAAATCAAAGATACCGTGCAGTGCCGGCGGACAGCTGTAGCGTTGCCACCAGTCGGGCACCCGATAAGGCGCGGCGGTGCCTGGGTCGGGCCGGAAGTACAGCGTGGTGTCCTTGTCACCTGCTTTTTGCTCCAGACGGCCCCGACCCCAGCTTGCAAGGCGCTTGTCGGGAGAGGTGCCTATGTACTGCGGGTCCCGGAGACCAATTCCGCCACTGACGTAGTGGAGCTTCAGATTCATGTTTCGCTCGCGAAGATAGTCTGAAAACGCGCGAAGGTCATCCTCGCCTCGGGGGAACACTGCCTTGTTGATGCCGCAGTTTGTCTGTTTGTTGGTCCAGAAAGGCTCCGACTTACCGCCGCGCCACGTGTCGGTGAAAAGGTAAACTTCACGCACGCCGGCTTTCTCCGCGTAAGGCACTGCGGCATACAACTCCTCGGGCGTGCGCGCCGATATCAAGAAACGGCTCTGGTCGCCAAATTCTTTCAGCCATCGATCGACCCACGCTTGCGCCGCCGCCAAATCCCATTTCCCTTCCACTCTTGGATGGGGAAGCCCTTCATTCACCCAAATCTTCAGAATGGTCTCATCTTCGTCGGCATTGTCCTTCGGCAGATAGAGCGCGAAACCGCCTTTGGGATTCTCCGGATTCCGGTTCCAGATGTGCCGCCAATCCACTGCCACCTCAGTACCGCCTCGTGCTTCCGTCATGTAATCAAGTTCAAACGTGCGCACAGGCCGGGCCAGCTTCATTTGAAAGTGTATTGAATATTCGGGCGAAGCCGGAATGGCCTCCAGCCGCTCGATGTGAAACGCCAGATAGGAATCGGCTTCACGCACCCCGAACGTCACTCTCGGCAAAACGCCCCCACACGAGGCCACCAGCTTTCCGCTCTCCATGCTCAAGTGGTCGAAGCGCATTGGGACCTTATCCCGCGACATGAGATAAAACCCATGGCCCGGGTCATTGGTAGCCAGCAGTTCCTGCCCATCCTGTTTCGACGTAAGCGACAGGGGACGCCCGTCCGCCGAGAATTCGAGAACGAACCGCTCGCTGCTCAAAGCTACTGGCGTTGTCGCCCGGGAGATCTGGGCAGTAAGAGCAAAGAGTGCCACCATCAGTAGGCTAAGCCACCGTCCTGTACCGTCCTGCTGCTTTTTCCTGAACACAGCTTCTCCTTGTCTCACATCAGTCCGTGATTGGCTCCCCTGATTGGGGAAGCCCGTTTCGGCGATGGTCAAAACTCAACTCCGACCGTCATGTGGCGAGAGTATAGGCGCTGTCGGGCACCTCTGGGTAGTTTTTCCGCCGCGTCATCACGATAAGTGGAAAGAACTTGGTTTCTAGACATGCCCAAGGGGGCATTCCTGCGAGAGCAAAACGGGAGCATTTTGAAACAAGAACGTGCGCAAACGTGATAAGTCGTGACAAAACCTGAGACTCACTGAAGTTCTTATAGAGCAGCGGCTTAGGCCGTATCCCATGGCTTGTCAACGGGTTACGAAAACACCCCTTCCACGGCTTCGATTCCCGCCGCCTCCATAATAGTTAACTATCACGCTTCGCATACAAGACCCCGCCAGGCTTGGATGAAAACGCGGTCGTTGCACATCGCACCGATACGTCCTTTCGGTCGCGGGAGCAAAATGGGAGCACTTCTAGGTGTTGACGGCCGCGCATGTGCGAGTTGAGCATGCGAGACATGCCGTCCATCGCTATCCGTATCCTTGAGGAATCCGATGATCGAGATCCGGCTTCGGTGGCCGTTTTCGCGTCTGTGCACTCTAACCCCTTGCTGTTCTGTTTCTTACGCCGTGCCTCTCAACGAGGGTTATATCGTCGGAGCCAAAGCGGGTCGCCTGGGCAGTGAGGTGAAGGGGTAGCAGCGTGCCGAACCGGAATTCACACTTGCTACAAGATCATACCGCGATCCGTACTGATTCCCGCGTCCCTTCGCTTGGGTCGCGAATCAAGCCTGCGATACAATGACTGCAACACGACAGGCGGCGGGAGAGCAGCGAGTTTGAACCCGTCACCCCATCTTGACAATGCAAGGCTCAACCGCGTATATTTGTTCGTAGTTCGGCCCAGTATCAGAAAATTCTGAGACAGGATTGGCGCAATGAGGGACACCATAAAGAGTATCATCCTGGACTTCCAGGAGGCTCAACTGGAGACCGGCGTGCCCCGCCGTTTGCGTGTAGAGCCGGTTCATGGGAAAGCCACGGTCTGCATCGGGGTGCGCCGGAGCGGGAAGTCCACCTTGCTGTTCCAGCTTGTTCAGGGGCTTCTGGACAGCGGGGTTTCACGCGAGAGTATTCTGTATTTGAACTTCTTCGATGACCGCCTTCACAATCTGCAGCATGAGAATCTCGCCCTGATCGCCGAATCCTACTACTCCATCTACCCGGAGAAGAAGGGTGAGGAGACGGTCTACTGCTTCTTCGACGAGATACAAGCCGTTCCGGGGTGGGAGCCCTTTGTCGATCGCATGATCCGCACGGAGAAATGCGAGGTCTATCTCACGGGCTCCTCGGCCAGAATGCTGTCGAAGGAAATCGCAACGCAGATGCGCGGGCGGGCGTTGTCTTGGGAATTGTTCCCGTTTTCCTTCCGTGAGTTTCTTGACGGCAGAGGAATGGACAGCGAGGGAGCCCTGTCTACGAAGAAGCGGCTTCTCATCCAGAAGGCCTTTGAGGACTACTGGGTAACCGGCGGCTTTCCCGAGGTCATCGGCCTCAGTGAGAACTTGCGTATCAAGACACACCAGGAATACTTCCAGGCTGTTCTGTTTCGTGACCTTGTGGAGCGTCACGACATTGCGCACCCGAAAGCGGTGAGCGATCTTGCTCATTGGCTGGTGGATAACACGGCATCGCTCTATTCCATCAACCGCCTGACCGGATATCTACAATCACTGGGGCATCATGCGCCACGGACCGCTGTATCGGATTACCTCGAATGGTTCGAGGACGCCTACTTCCTGTTCACCGTGCAGATATTCGACGCCTCGCTGGCACGGCGCAACACGAACCCGAAGAAGATCTACTGCATCGACCACTCCTTGGTAATTTCGGTGTCGTCGGGCGTACTTATCAACTCCGGGCATCTTCTGGAGAACCTTGTGTTCACGGCGCTTCGGCGCAGCCATCCAGAGGTCTATTACTACAAGACGAAGACCGGCAAGGAGGTCGATTTCATCGTCCCGTTGCGCGGCCGCTCCCGACTCCTGGTGCAGGTGTGCGAGTCGCTCGCCGAGCCGCAGGCACGAAACAGAGAGACCGCCGCCCTGCGCGAAGCGATGGCAGAACTTGGCGCCAAGGCTGGGACAATCGTGACCCGCAACGAGGAGGAACAGATCGACGTAGAGAGCGGAACCATCAAGGTCGTGCCGGTTTGGCGATTCCTGCTCGACATGCCGGATGCGGCGAAGTAGTGCCGTGAGATTCCTGCCGATGGCGATGCGAAAGAGAGACGCGTGCAGTGAGACCCGACGTAGGGAGTGAGAACGAAGACCAGGACGATGTCCGCCGCCGTCTGGACGATGCGCTTGTCGAAATAGACCGGTTGCGCTCTGAGAACGCGCGTCTGAAAAGCGTCCTCGAGACCTTCTCGCTTCGTAGCGCATCAGATTTGGCACACAGTTCAGGCCGGCGCCGGGTGCCTCCTACTGAAGAAGCCTTCTGGCCCGCCGTCACCATTGGCGGAATGGGAGAGGCAGAAGGATCTTCCTTGTCTGACAGCACCGTGCTCTCGCCGGACAGAAAGGTTGGGCTCTTTCGTTCCCTGTTCCGCGGTCGCGAGGATGTCTATGCCGTGCGCTGGCAGAGCAGAAACGGCAAGTCTGGCTACTCCCCAGCATGTGCGCACGAGTGGGATCCCCTCCTGTGCAAGAAGCCCTGTTCAAAATGCTCTAACTCGAAGTACATCCCCATGAGTGACGAGGCGATTCGAGAGCATCTTGTCGGGAAGAAGGTCCTCGGCGTGTATCCGCTCCTGACAGATGAAACCTGCTGGTTTCTCGCTGCTGACTTCGACAAGGAAGGCTGGAAAGAGGACTCGACGTTCTTTCTTGAAACGTGCCGGTCGATGAATGTCCCTGCGCATCTCGAACGTTCCCGTTCGGGAAAGGGTGGGCACGTGTGGATCTTCTTCGAAGAACCCGTGCCCGCCGGACTCGCCAGGAAGTTAGGCTGTGCACTACTCACGCGGACAATGGAGAAGCGACATCAGATTGGCTTTGAGTCGTACGACCGCTTCTTTCCCAGCCAGGACACGATGCCCAAGGGAGGCTTCGGCAACCTTATCGCTCTGCCACTTCAGCACGGTCCGCGCAAGAGAGGAAACAGTGTCTTCCTGAATGACTCACTCGAACCTGTCCAAGACCAATGGGCGTATCTTGAGAACGTCGCGCGTCTGTCAACCAGCACCGTCGAAGAACTCGTTGAAGACGCTTCACGCAGAGGCTCCGTAGTCGGTGTACGGATGCCGCTGACTGACGACCATGCAGACGAAGATCCATGGACGCTTCCGCCATCGCGGAAACGTGCTGACAAACCGATCCAAGGCCCGGTGCCCGAGAAGATCGTAGTCGTCCGAAGCAACCAGTTGTATATCGAGAAGGATGGGCTTTCATCGGCCTTGATGAACCGGCTAACTCGCTTGGCCGCATTTCAGAATCCGGAGTTCTACGCAGCCCAGGCCATGCGACTGTCCACCTTCGGCAAACCCCGAATCATCAGTTGTGCCGAGGAATTCCCACGCCACTTGGCCTTGCCCCGAGGATGCGTGGATGACCTGCGCGCCTTCCTTGATTCTCATGGGATCCTGATGGACATGCAAGACGAGCGCTATGAGGGTCGCCCCATAGAAGCTCAGTTTGTAGGTCAACTCAGTGCTGATCAGGCGAAGGTCGCTGCCAAGATTGCCGACAATGACGACGGAGTCCTCTCTGCACCAACGGGGTTTGGAAAGACCGTTCTTGGCGCATGGCTGATCGGTCAGCGCAAGACCAACACCCTCATTCTTGTCCATCGCACGGCGCTGATGGAGCAGTGGCGCCAGCAACTCGCTACGTTTCTCTCTTTCGAGCCAAAGACGATCGGCCTCATTGGAGGCGGGCCGAAAAGGCTCACTGGCAACATCGATATCGGGATGATGCAGAGCCTTCAGAGGAAAGGCGAGGTGAAGGACCTCGTTGCCGACTACGGCCAGATCATTGTCGACGAGTGCCACCACGTATCCGCATTCACGTTCGAGCGCATTATGCGCGAGGTGAAGGCCAGATACGTACTTGGCCTTACAGCCACCCCCATCCGCAAAGATGGTCACCATCCCATCATATTCATGCAATGTGGCCCTATTCGAGAGCGGATACACCCGAGGCGCGCCACGGCAGAACGTCCATTCGAACACAATGTACTCCTGCGACCGACAACCTTCCGCCTGGAGTCGAGCGAACAGGATTTGACTGTGCAGAAAATCTACGGCGCGCTCGCGGCGGACATGGACCGGAACGCTGAGATTGTCCATGACGTCACAGCCGCCATGGCTGACGGTCGCTGCCCGCTCATCCTCACCGAACGAGTCCAGCACCTGACAATCCTCGCGGATGCTCTGGGCAAAGAGGTCAAACATGTCATCGTGTTGCGCGGCGGTATGGGTAAGAAACAGAGAAGGGCCGCAACGGCAGAGCTTAACGCCATTCCTGATGATGAACCGCGCGTCATCCTCGCAACCGGTCGCTACATCGGCGAGGGATTCGATGATGCCCGGCTGGACACGCTATTCCTGGCGATGCCCATTTCCTGGAGGGGAACACTTCAGCAATATGTGGGGCGTCTGCACCGGCTTCATCACGACAAGCGGGAAGTCCGCGTGTACGACTATGTTGACCAGAATGTCCCGATGCTTATGCGGAGGCTTGCCAGGCGCATTCGCGGATACCGCGCCCTTGGCTATACCGTCGACGGCCAGATGGCATTCCCAGAGACTGTCGCGAGGGAATAACCGGTTAGCTTGCCGTTGCGGCCTAGCGAGTCGCAGGGCAAAGAGGCTGTGCACCGCGGACCGCATCCGCTGGCATGGCCGTTCGCCGGAGTGACTATCTCTACAGGAAGGATTTCAGAGGGACACGACTGGACGAGGTCATGTGCATCGAGGACAAGAGCCGCTTGGACGCGGAGAAGTAGGCCCGCAAGCACGAGGCGAAGTTGTGGCGTCGCCTGAGCGAGGCGGCTGAACGGGCGAACGACGAGGAAGCGTCATGAGCGAGTATCAGTATTACGAGTTTCAGGCCATTGATCGTCCGCTGACAGACAAGCAGATGCAGGAATTGCGGAAGTATTCCACACGCGCGACGATTACGCCCACCAGTTTTGTCAACGTATACAACTGGGGCAGCTTCAAAGGCAACTGGCATGAATGGATGGAGAAGTACTTCGACGCGTTCCTCTATGTGGCGAATTGGGGCAGTCACTGGCTCCAGTTCCGGCTGCCGAATCGGCTACTCGAACGCGAAATCCTATCGGCCTACTGTGCGGACGAGTGCCTGACCAGCCATGCCAGGGGGGAGTACGTTATTGTCTCCTTCGTCTCGGAAGAAGAGCCGGGCGAGTGGGAGGAGGGAGAAGGCTGGCTAGCGTCCCTGACGCCGTTGCGGGACGACCTCATGAACGGCGACCATCGCAGCCTCTATCTCGGATGGCTGCTGGCCCTCCAAGCCTGCGAACTGGATAGCGATGCAATCGAGCCGCCTGTGCCTCCAGGACTCGGCTCGCTAAGCGCCCCGCTCCAAAGCCTCGCGGATTTTCTGGGTATCGACCCCGACTTGATCGCAGCGGCGGCCGAGAAAAGCGGCAATCAACCCACTTCGACTCTTTCACGGGACAACATCACCCGGTGGATAGCCAAGATGTCGCGAAACGAGAAAGATGCCGTGATTGCGGCGCTGCTCGAGGGCGAGAACCTGCACGTCGGCCAAGAACTCAGACGACGCGCCATGCATGAACTGCACGGAAAGAACGAGTCCACCAACGAAATCGAACGACGAACCGTCATGCAACTTGCAGACCGGGCGGAGGCAATCGCGAATGAGAGACGCCATAGGGAGGCCGAAATCCGGGCACGCGACAAAGCCAAGCGCGAGCGAGAGAGGGCCGAGGCTCGCAAGAAACTTCTCGAATCGCTTGCCGGTAAAGAGGATAGCCTCTGGTCAAAGGTGGATACGCTCATCTCTACCAAGCAACCCAAACGCTACGACGAAGCCGTTTCCCTCTTACAGGATCTGCAGGATCTGGCAACCATGGGTAAACAGGATGGCTTCTTTGCCTCCCGCATGGAAGCCCTTTGCCGAAAGCACGCAAGAAAGCCAAGCCTGTTGGACAAGATTCGAAAGGCCCATCTGATGGGCGGGGAGCAGTAACAGACTATGCCGAAAAGCGTGGATGCAGCAGGGGTATACCGCATTGTCGAGATGGGCCTATGGGACGAGGATTTCCTCGACCTTGTGACGGAAGCCTACATCAAAATCGGCGCCGACGGCTCTGGCCAGTTTCAGTTCGGGGCGGTCGACGGATTGATGGACTGCCGCTCGACCGTTCGCGATGGGAAGCCGGCGATAGACTTCTCTTGGGAGGGTTTTGACGAAGGAGATCTCGTTGGCGGTCGTGGTTGGGCTGTGCGTGATGGCGATACGCTGCACGGCCACCTCTATTTCCACTTGGGCGACGATTCATCGTTCGTGGCTAAACGCCAGGCGAACGCACAGATGAGCGATGAGCAATGGCGCGGAGTAGGTTCGCGTCGGGACCATTGGAGTTGCGGCGATGGAGGTCATTAAAGTCCTGAGATTGCTCGAACGCAACACAGGCGTTTTCCCCAGGAAGGCCGTCGAAGCGGCCATGGAAATGCGCGACAAGATGACGCCGGAGCTACTGCGGATTCTCGAAGATACGGTTGAACGAGCCGACGAGATCGTGAGGGAAGATCAAGGCGGTGCCTATCTCGCACACCTCTACGCCATGTTTCTCCTGGCGCAGTTCCGGGAGACGCGCGCTTATCCGTTGGCCGTGCGGTTTGCACGCCTGGAAGTGCGCCTATTGGATGCGCTGGCCGGAGACTTTGTCACCGAGGGCCTCTGCCGCGTCCTGGCCTCGGTGTGCGATGGCGACACAAGACCCATCGAGGAACTGATCGAGGACGGCGAAGTTGGCGAATACGCCCGCAGCGCCGCGCTGAATTCCTTGCTGGTGCTTGTGGCCGAGGATGCCAAGAGCCGCGACGAGGTCATGGCCTACTTCAAGTATTTGTTCGAAGGGGGGCTCCAGCGTTCTTACTCCCACGCTTGGGATTCACTTGTCGCCTGTGCCACGCGTCTCCATCCGGAAGAGGTTTCCGAGCATATCACCGCGGCGTTTGAGGAGGGTCTCGTCGACGGGTGGTTTATCTCGCCTCGGCATGTCGAGAGAGCGTTGAAAAAGGACAAGGAGTCCGTTCTCGAAGACCTCCGCAAGGGTCGGCATAACTATATCGAGAACGTGGTCGATGAGATGGGGTGGTGGGCGTGTTTCGAGCAACCGCAACGCTCAAGACGGAAGGCGATGCCGGCAGCGCGCAGCGCGCTTCAAGATGAACCGGTCCAACGCTGTCAACCCGACCGCGCCGTCAAGGCCAAGCCCAATGCTCCCTGCCCATGCGGCAGCGGCAAGAAGTACAAGAAATGCTGTGGCCGGGTCGGGTAGCAGAGCGCGGAGCTTTGAGTTAATAGATAGCGGGCCTGTCAGGAGTCCAATTGCCGCCACTTCTGCTGCGGGGTGGTGGCGTCACGCCTTTCTTGTTGCGGACGGTCTGCGGGAAACGGTTGCCGACTTCATTCGAGTGCTTGTCGCCGATGCCCCTCGGAAATCTTGGAGATCCCCGCAGGGCCGGAACACGCAGAGCAGTCTTGCTTAAGATCGTCGAATGCGGGTCGGATTCGCGGGAGCAAAACGGGAGCATTTCGGAACAAAAACGTGCGCAAACGTGATAAGTGGTGATAAGATCTGAGACTCACGGAAGTTCTTATAAGGCAGCGGCTTAGGCCGTATCTGAATGCTTGTCAACGGGTTACGAAAACACCCCTTCCCCGGCTTCGATTCCCGCCGCCTCCACCAGCCTTCGCTTCGCAGCAACGCGGAGAAGCGAAGGCTGCCGCGCCGAAGCCCGCAGGCCGAAGGCGGGCTCCTCACGCCAGGCCGGCGGCGAAGCTACGGCTCGGCAGGCCGGGGAGGAAGCGGGGTGGATGTGTTCTATGTTTGCATTTCGCGCACCACCCACCCCCGACAGCTTCGTACGACGGCCGGACGCACACCGCTGTATGTTGAATGACGGAACGGTACTGGGCTGGGACAGGTTGAGCGTATAGCCGTTTAACGGGCCCTGGAACAGTCGCATCGGCAAGAACGCACGGCAAGGGGTCGAGATTATGGAGGGCCGTCGCGGCCGTCTGGTGGCGCACCTCTGTTCGGACACAATGCCTACCTGGCGGCTGAACACGGCAGGGCGTTCTTCTGGGGAGCGTCAAACCGTGTGCTTTCATAAAGCGCGATGGCCACGGCCACGGACAGATTGAGTGAATCCACCTGGTTCGTCTGGGGGATGCTGACGCTTGTCCCGATGCCCTCGAATTCCTCGGGCAAGCCTTGACTCTCATTGCCGAAAACGAGAGCGAAGGGAGACCGGAAGCGCGTGGCGCCAATAGTCGCGCGCCCGGTCGTCATCAGGGGATACATATTGTGGCCGAAGGCTCTACTGTAGTCCCCGAAGCTATCGAAGTACTGGAACGCCACTCGAAAGACGGCTCCCATGGAAGCACGAATTGTCTTGGGGTCGAAAATGTCCACTGCGGGTCGCACCATCGCCAAGTCGGTTATGCCGAACCCTGCCATGGTGCGGAGTATAGTCCCAACGTTTCCCATATCGCGCGGATTGACCAGAACGACGTGGTTGCGGTGCCGCGCGATTTGGCAGCAGTACTTTCCGAAAGCGCCCGCCGCAAGGTGGCTGGCCTTGGGCGCGATGCGGCGGAGAGTCCGGTCGCTGATCACGATGGGGATGCCGTGGCGTTCGCACAGGTCCTTGAGTTGTTCCCCGCCAGTGTTGCGGGTGGCTACTGAGGACAGCACCACGCCGAGTGCGTCGTCCGGACGCGCAGTGACCAGCTCGAGCGTTGTAAAGACCCCTGTGGCATACGAGAAATCCGAGGACTTTTTGTAGCTCCTGAGACGCGAACGCGTGAAATTGTTCCGCGAAATCGACGGAGAGGTATTCGACGGAGAATCGGCCCGCTCGACAGCGGGCCGCGCCATCCAGTTGCGCTCCCATTTAGACAGTCTGTACAGCTTCTGGAAACCGAGAAATGAAAACGGCTCTTGGGCGGACGCGGCATAGGCGGCCCTTGCTCCCTGCTCTCCGCAGCGCCTGATTGCCTCAAGCACAACCGCCCGGTCAAGCCCCAGCCCCGCGTAATCGGGGTCGACACACACAAATCTCACGTCCGCGAGCGCGTGGGCGGGTTCGTACAGGACGGAGCAGTATGACGCGAGGCTGCCGTCCGGCGCCTCGACGACGATGTTCAGAGCGCTCCGGAAACCCGGTGCTGACTGGATCACGGCGCACTGTGTGATGCCGTCATCCGGCGGCTCATCGCCGCGATTTCCTCCCCGGTACAGCACTCGCGCGAGTCCTGACAGATCATTCCGCTCCTCGAGCGACAGCAGCCGGAATCCGTGTGGCAGGGGGACCTCGGGAAACAGGGCGGGAAGGGCCAGGCGCGACATCTCCTCATATGACTCCCCCTTCTGATATCCGCTATCCGCGGCCACGTGCTGAAATTCCTCATCGAGATCATTGATATGCACCCGGAGGGCCTTCGCGCCCTGGGAGCACGCGGCCAGATGGTCCTCCGCATAGGCGAGCACGTCGCGCTTCAGGGCGATGTCTTCGGTTGCGAGCTGCGCGTATACCTCGCCCCAGAAGAACTCGGGATGCACAAGGGCCAATATCTCCCCGCCAGTTTCCCACAGGCCGAAGGTGCTGGATTCAACCCTCTCCGTGAGCGGGTGGTGAAACATGCCTTCCCAGCGCGTTTGAAGCCAATTGGTGTGGCTGCCAGACTTTCCGTAAGTCTTAAGAAGGAACCGATTGATCCGCTCGTAGTCGGTGTCATGCCGGTAGCTTCGCACTGTCGTGTTCATGCTCTGGTACGGTCTCCGCCGTAACGGGTGCGGGGTTCGAGCCCGGGGTCCGGGCTCCGAGCGCACTCCGGGGGCTTGCTCTGGCTCAG
>CAZFOG010000123.1:0-1523 GCA_964520685.1 uncultured Nitrospiraceae bacterium
ACAGAATCAGGCGCCCTGGCGACCAGGGTCAGGGCAAGAATCGTCATGACCCCGAAGAATTGGGTAAAGCCGTTCAACCATCCGAAGATCGCCGACGAAATCAGTACCAGTTCGAGGGCGATAATGCAGCTTATCGGGCGCCAGTTCACGCTCACGTAATACAACCACACGCCCCAGAGACAGCTTCCGATGTGGCCGGCGAGCAGGATGACGAGCTTGCTGCCGCCAATACCCAGAGTCACCCCCGACCCGCTGGGCGCGATGGCAAACCCAAACACCCGCGCGCCCGTGAACATGCCGGCGATGGCGTGAGAATACTCGTGAAACGTCACCGCCAGCAGTTTCACCGGATTGGGAATGGGGACGACCCAAAGGACCAGCACCACGGCGTAGGCGGCTATTTGCAGGCGAAGCAAACGCTGCCAGTGCTGTTCCAGGCGCTCCTGTTTGCGGGAAGACCCGTTGCGGCTGTGACGCGACCCATGCGCGGAGCCACGCCATGCACTGGCGTGCGATTTCGCCGTACCGTCCACACAATCCTCGCTTTACCGGGCCAGAAAATCGGTGGTCAGCCGCTCGAGCTTGCCGCTGATGCGGACTTGCTGGAGCGTGAACGTTGCACCGCCCATGAAGTCAGCCCACTCCTCCGAAACGGGGCGGATGTCGTCGGGCGACGCGGTGAACCGTTCCTGGCGCTTCATGGATGCCCGCCGAATCTCGGGGAAGGCCTCCAACGGCCTCGGCGACACAAGCAGCAGGTTGATGCTGGTCTTGCCCGTTTCAAGACTCGAGATTTCAAGCGGGTAATACAGGGCGGGGCTGTCGAACCGGTATTGAACGGGCTGGCGGCTCTTCACTTTGTCCCCCGCCTCGATGACATCGAATGCGAACCACTCGAAGTCCCGGTCCACGTAGTTCTGAATGATCTGCGCGAAGTCGGGGCGCACCTGGGGATTCTCCGCGCCCAGGTCAACCAGGTATGCCTTGACCCAGTCCACGAAGTGGCCCTTATCGAGCACCTGCACCACCGCCACGTCGTGGGCGCCCATTTTCTCGTGAAACGTGATGCGGGCGGCGTCTTTCGGCACCTTCACATCCACGCCACCCCCGGAGGCCACGCTCCACAAGGTCTTCCGCACCACCAGTTCCTGCATCTTCTCGAAGGTTTCGAATTCGCCCAAGGTCACTTTGGGCTCGGCAGGTAACGGGATCACCTCGAGAATGGACACCTCCTGCGAGGTCTGGATCTCCGTCGAAAGCAGCAGAATCTCCTCGCGGCCGTTCCAGAGGATAATCGCCCGCTGGCCGGGTTCGTAAACCACCACCTCGAGTGGATCGAGGCGCACCTCTGGCTTGCTGATCACCCCGGAGGCCCCGTCTCCGGCAATGATTGAGATCGTGCTGCGAGAGCTGAACGGGACCGTAAACGGGATCGAGCCGCAGTCCGCCGACGCCACCACTGGCGCCACCCCCACCAGCAGAACTAGCGTAAGCTTTGCGAAAACAAGAGGTTGCGTGCGCAT
>CAZFOG010000123.1:1623-3112 GCA_964520685.1 uncultured Nitrospiraceae bacterium
GGGTCGGCGAGGACAGCCGCGGCGTCGTGCGCATCGCCCCAGCCGCAGATGCACTGGATGAGCCGGGTGTGTGGCCCGACCGCATCCTTCACCGCCTGGAGCTTGCTCGAGTCGGAATGCTCGTTCATGAGCCAGTCGACTTCGCGCAGCATGTCCGAACCGGCCACCTGCGGGTGCTGGAGGTCGAAACACGTCAGCCAGATGATGCAGTCGGGCTTCGCGGATTTGGCGGCATTGCGGATGCGTTTCCAGCACCGGTCCACAGCACGGCGGTTAAGCTCGGTGATCGCGGCTTCGTCCATGGCCTCATCGCCGGGAAACGGCTTATCGAACAATTCCTGGTACATCTGTTTTTCGCAGTCGAGCCAGGTGTATTCCTTGTCCGGATAGAAGTGCGAGGCGTTGTAGACCCAGTCGATCATAAACCCGTCGATGCCGGTCTTCGCCAGCACGTCCCGGATCACGCGGTCGAGGTAATCGAGGTAGGCGGTTGTGAACGGGATAGCGATGGCGCTGGGAAAGTTGTGAACCTCGTCCGGGTGGGTTTCGCTCCAGTAGGTGTTGGCGCCGATGCAGAAGTAGCCCATGACGCGCATGCCGGCCTCGTGGCCCAGGCGCGTGATTTCCTTCAGAAAATCGTCCTCCATGCCGGGCTGGACCGGCGCGACATCGCTGCGGTACCACGCATAACCGGGACAACTCACGCAGAACGTCTGGATGGTGTTGACGCCCATGTCGCGGTACCACTCGAAATGCTTCTGAGGCGAAGCAGTCGCGTACATCCCCGGTGGCGCGAAGCCTTCGGGCCCCCAATTGAAGTCGATGCAGAACGCTTTGATGCGCTCTTGCGACTCGGATTTCTCGTCCGCAAATCCGCTAAAGGCAAAGGTGGCCAAGAGTATGCTCACCGCAACTGCGCGCATCACGTCACTCCCCCTGGTTAGACACGCTGCGATCTGCTCAATACCTTGAGTAATTTTACTCAATGTATTGAGATAATTGAATCAAAGAGCAAAGTGCCAGCGCCTCCCGGGTTCGCCCAGCAGCAGAACCGCTTAGATGGTCACATCAACCTGGCCGGTCTGTTCCCGCAGCGCCCCCACAAGCGCCGCCAACCGGCGCAAAACCTCGGCCAGTTCGGCCGGGCCGCGGGAGGCCGTTGGCGCCATTTCCGATAGCGGCGTCGCGTAGAACGTGTCTTGGATGCGTTTGGCCTGCTCGCCAAGCTCGGGCGGGAACGGCCACTCGGCGCGGCCGTCCGATTCCAGCCGGGCCAGCACGTAGTCCCAGAATGCCGCCGTCTCGGCGGTATACACGTGCCGCGCCAGCTCGTAATGATGGCTGCGGCAATAGCTGTTCTCGGCATTGCCTTTGAGGGTCAGCTCGGTGTGGGGATTGAGCGCGGGCGTAACGCCGCCAACGGGCTCGGCCGCGCCCAAACGCTGGATACTTGCCGTCATCGAAAAATCGTCGGACTGGGCCAGCAGCT
>CAZFOG010000123.1:3212-7885 GCA_964520685.1 uncultured Nitrospiraceae bacterium
TCGAGGCTGGCCATCATGCGTTCGTAACCGGCGTCGACATGCGCCTGCCGCTGCGACGACATGGTGGACCACATGCGCCCCGCAAGCATGTGGAACTGGGGCGAGTGGAAAGTCACCATCCACGATGGGTCGCGCATGGACCAGTTCTCGCTCTGCGAAACCACGAGCGCCGCGTTCCAGAGCGGTTCCATATCCGCCGCCAGGTCAGCAGGGTAGCGCGTTTGGCAGAAACGGCTGACGGCCGCCGGTGCCGTCACATCGTCGGGCCGCCAACTGTTGTCGGCCAGATACTCGAGCATGAACGTGTCGTTGTGCGAGATCTCGGACCATAGCACGTAACCCTTGCACAGGGGGTCCGAGGCAGCCGTGCCAAGCCGCTCGGACAGCATGCCGTAGTCGCCGTGGATGTCGCTGTTCCACGCGAACCCGTGCAGCATGCCGAAAATCCAGGGGAACTTGCCGAGCACATCCCAGTCGCGATAGCTGACCTTGGCGGCGTCATCGGCCGTGTAGTCGAGAAGGATGGTTCGTTCGGGGTCGAATTCCTTCATCGCCACAAGCACCTCTTCATCGAGCCATTTGTTGCCAAAGTCCCAACTGGCGATGAGCATGGGCGTGTCGGGGTATTGTGCGCGCACTCTCTGCAGGGTTTTGCGGTAGGCGTAGAGTTTCTTCTGGAGGCCGTCGCGCCGGGTTTCGCCGAAGCTGCGTTCGGCCATGCCGATGGTGTGAAACAGGCGCGGCTGCCCCCCGCCGAACTCGCGGATATGCGTTTCGGTGAGCCGCCAGTAGGCGTCCCAGGCGCGTTCGTCCTCGACGTCCCAGATGGCTGCTGTGGGCAGCCCATATCCCGTTTTCTGATCGGTGACCACCGGAAAACCCGGGAAACTCGTGTAAAACGAACTCGGTGTGTGCGAATACCAGTGGGTAATCGTGCCCGTATCTTCGGGATGCAGCAATCCCCGTTCGCGCGCGTAGGCGAGCACTTCCTTGCGAAGTTCGCCCCGGTATTGCAGCGGCCAGAAGGACGTGCGGTCGTCGTACGAGCGGTCTTTCGCGTCGGGGTCCTGGGCGTCCGTGGGCGGATAGGGCACGTCACCGGGAAACGCCCGCTGGAAGAGGTCGTCGTGACCGGTCCGCAACATGAACAAGTTGAACCGCTTTTTGAGCAGCCAGTCAATCTCGCGTTTCCAGTCCTCGAGGTCCCAATGCTCGGCCTGAAACCGGTGCAGACCGCGATGGGCGAAATACCGCAGGCCCCGGTACTGAAAACGGGGCCTTTCCGTGATATCGACGCCGCCGAAATCAAGAGAGGAACGTTGCGGAACGACATCACCGTCCCAGAAATACTCGACGCCCGCCTGGCGCCGGAAGAAGTCGTAGACCGCATAGATGGTCGAGCGTCCGCACCCGCCTGCCACAATCAGGTAGCGGAACGGTGCATCCTCGACCGTGAGAACGCGGTATCCGTCCGTTCCGTATTGCAGGTCCAGGGTATCCAGGACTCCCCGGGCGATAAGGCCGTGGACTGCGGGATTCACGGCATCCGATCCAATCAGAACCACGTCGCCTGACGATGGCAGGGCCTCAGGATTCGTTCGTTCGGGAGCACGGCCCGCCACCTGGGACCACAGTTCCGCGAAACTCGCAGCGGCGATCCCGTAGGCCTTTTCGCCCGTGGACGGCGCGGCAACGGTAATGGCGGCGGGCGACGTGGCTTCGGCCGCGTGCACGGCAGGCTGCACGGCCAGCAGCGCCAGGAGCGCTGCAATAGCAGGAATACTTCTCATCACGATTTCCCTCTTGTTGGTTTCGCCTGCCAAACATACCACGAACGAAACGGCTGTCCAACAAGACGCTCTCAAAAGAACAGGCGCCCGCAAGTAATTGTTCGCGGACGCCCGGGGAACCGCGGGATTTGTCAGCCAGCGACTTTTTCCTGGAGCGCACGGTAGCCGTAGTACATGGCCAACTGGTCAAGCAGGATGATGGCCATGAAGGCCTCCGCGACGGGCCAGACCCGCGCGACAATGGTCGGGTCGCGCCGGGTAACGGCGGAAAGCTCGGCATTCGTGACCGAGACCTTGTCGACGGTCTTCTGGTCTTTGGCGATGGTCGGCGTGGGCTTCACGGCAAGCCGGACCACGAGGTCCTGGCCGGTGGTGAGCCCGCCGGTGATGCCGCCCGCCTGATTGCTTTGGAAGACGACCTTGCCGTCCTTCACGCGCAGCTGGTCGTTGCATTCCGAGCCGCGCATGTCCTTGACCCGCATTCCTGCGCCGATCTCGACCGCTTTGATGGTTCCGATGCTCATCATGCGGCCCAATTCGCCGTCGAGCTTGTTGAAAACGGGCTCGCCCACCCCCGCGGGGATGCCTGTCGCCACGACCTCGCACACCCCGCCGCTCGAGTCGCCCTCGTCGCGAATCTCGACGATGCGTTTGTACATGGCGTGGGCGGCGTCAACGTCCGGGCAGTTCAACAGGGGATGGACGCCCGCTTCCTTGCTGACGGCCTCCATATCGATGGGCTCGGCGCTGTTGCGGATGTCAATGAGGTTCTTTTCGAGTTCAGCGAGCACCGCCATCTTTTCGAGAAACCGCATGTCGGAGTGTATGCGGTTCGCGCCGAACACCCAGTCGTAGATGACATCATGTTTACGGCGGACTTCACGAAAGGCCTCGACCTTTGCGCGCGCCTCATCATACGGCACATCGGCGGCCCGTACCCCCGCGGCTTCCTTGACGTAACCGAATATCTCGATACCGTGGTCTTTCAACACGCGCTTGGCCACCGCGCCCGCCGCGACAATCGTCGAGGTGTACCGTCCGCTGAAAAAACCCGCGCCGATCGAGTCATCGTTTTCGCCGTACTTCTGATATGAGGCGTACGAGGCGTGGCCCGGGCGCGGGGTGCGGTTCGTCACCTGGTATTGCTCGATATGTTCGAAGTGGCGATCGAGGTTCGGAATGAGCACGACCAGCGGCGTGCCGTTGGTCTTGCCCTTGTTCTCGAAACCCGGCATGGTGTTCGCCGCGTTGACCCCGCTGTAGATGACAGGCACGTCGGGCTCGCGCCGGGGGGAGGTCAATTCGCCCTGGCCCGGTTTTCGGAGCAGCAACTCGCGGTAGATCATCTCTTCGGTGATAGACATGCCCGTGGGCACGCCCTGCAGATGGACCGTCAGGCCTTCCTGATACGAGCCGCCCGCAACGGTGGTCTTGAACATGGTACCGTACGTACAACCAAGCATGGGTTCCCTCTCCTTACGTGTCCGTTTTCCTCGTTACTGGCTCGCGCCAAATCTCGCGCGGCGCTTTGCCGGTCACCCCGCGATGCGCGTTGCGCCTCCAAGCCGCCTCAAATCCTCGACAAATCCCGGATACGTGATGTCGGCCGCTTCGTACCCGCGGATACGCACCGGTTCGCGAATCTGCGTCGCGCACACGGCCAGCGCCATGACCACGCGGTGGTCGTCATTGCCGTCCACATCGCCGCCATGCAGCGTGCTCGGGTGAATCACAAGACCGTCGGCCAATTCCTCGATATGCGCGCCCAGTTTCGTGAGTTCCTGGCGCATCACGGCAATGCGATCGGTCTCCTTGAGACGCGCCTGGGGAACGTTCACCAGACGCGTCGTGCCTTCCGCGAAACAGCCCAGCACGGCCATCATCGGCAAGGCGTCGGGTGTGGCGTTCAGGTCGATTTCGGCGCCCTTCAGCATCTTCGCCCGCACCCGCACACCGTCTTCGTCGTCTATCACCTCCGCCCCCATCGTGCGGAGATAGTCCAGCACCGCCTTGTCGCCCTGCACATCGTTCCTGTCGAGTCCGCGCGATAGCACGTCGTTGCCCTCGAGAGCGCCCGCGGCAAGGAAGAATGTAGCCGAAGAAAAATCGCCGGGAATAGCGCGGTCAAAAGGCGCATAACGCTGGCCACCGGCAACCCGGAACCATCGCAGACCATCCCGTTCGAGCCGGACCCCTTGGCGGTCGAGCCAATCGAGGGTCATCGCGACGTAGGGTGCTTCGTTCAGCACAGGCACGTCGATCTCCGTATCGCCGTCCGCCAGGGGCGCGGCGATCAGAAGGCTCGATAAATACTGGCTGGTCACCGCCTCGATGGACGTTTTGCCGCCGCGCAACCGTCCCTCGACTGCGAATGGCGCACAGCCGTTGTCCCGGGTCGACCGCACACGGGCGCCCAGGTCGGCCAAGGCCTGTGCGAGCGGCCCGCCGGGCCGTTTGCGGATTTGGGCGTCACCTGTCAGCACGGCCATACCGTTACGGAGCAGGGCCGCCGAGCCCATGGCAATACGAAGGCTCGTACCCGAGTTGCCCACGTCGATCACGTTTTCGGGCGTGCGCAAATCACCATCCAGGCCCTGGACGTACCACGCCTCGGGAGTAATGGTCATCTGGGCGCCGAACGCCCGGTACGCCGCCACACAAGCCTCCGCATCCTTCGACTCGAGTGGCCGCCGGATAATGCTTTCGCCTCCCGCCAGCGCGGCAAGGGCCACCGCACGGATGGTGTGCGATTTCGAACCCGGGATATCCACCGCACCCCGAAGCGTGCTTTTCTCGCAAATCAGTTCCATGGATGCACCTGGCACTCCGCGCCACTACTCGCCGACCCCTCCGGCGGCAACGATGCGGGATAATAGCCCGGCA
>CAZFOG010000123.1:7985-15127 GCA_964520685.1 uncultured Nitrospiraceae bacterium
GAGGTACCGCCCACGGACCCGGCAAACAGGGCATCGCCCGTGAAGACCATGCCCGGAAACGCCAGGCTCACGCCGTCCGCCGTGTGCCCCGGCGTCGCAAGGACTCGTCCGGTCAGGGTCCCGACCTGAATGGTGTCTCCCTGGCCGACCTTGGCCGCCTTGCAGCCCCCGGGATGGGCGGAACCGGCGTATACGGCGGCCCCATACCGCGCCACCACTTCATGGAGGCCCCCGCTGTGATCGTAGTGGTCGTGGGTGATGAACACACTCGTGAGCGTCAATTGACTGGCCTCGATATATTCGGCCATTTCGGGCTCGAACGCACCGGCATCCACGAGAATCGCCTCGCGCGTCTCGTCGCAGGCGAGGATGAATGCGTTGCCCTCGTTGGCGGAGGTCAGAAAATGCTTGAACATCACCGGCGCATTCCTTTGAGGTTCGCGTTTTCAAAATTCGCGCGCCCCTGCGAACCCGAGAAATCGGTATTGGTGAGATTCGCGCGGCGGAATATGGCACGCTGTACGTTGGCGTTGCGGAACGTCGCCCCGGCGAAATTGGCGTTCCCCGGTCGCGAATAATACAGGTCCGCGTCGTCAAAAACGGCTTTCTCGCCCACAGCGCCGACGAGATTCGCCCGCCGCACTATCGCCCCCGTGAAGGTGGCTCCCGAGAGGTCCGCCCCGCCCAGCACGGCAAACTCGAGGTCGGCGCCGGTCAAATCCGCTCCCGTGAGGTCGGCGCCGTCGAGAAACGCACCCCGCAGATTGGCATTGGACAAGTTAGCACCTGCCAGCTTTGCCCCCGAAAGACGCGCTTCCGACAAGTCGACGCCGGACAAATCGGCGCCCTCGAGACGCGCGTTTCGCAGCCGGGCGCCGGCCCCGCGGCCTTCGCGCAACGCCGCGAGCAGGCCTTCCCCGTCATCAAGCGGCAACTCGTCAGGCATCAGAAATCGTCCAGTCCACTCAGCTTGCTCTCGATCCAATCGCCATAGTAGGCCAATTCCTTCACGGAAGCCTTGACCTCGGCGGGAGTCGCGGCGTGGGCCAGGTAGCAGTTTGTCAGCACCAGCCGTTCTTCCCCGCTGTCCCGGGTCAGCGCCAGCGCCCCGTGCGACACATTCATGTTCGCGCGCAGGGCCCATTCAAACGCGTCCTCGCGCGGCTTGCCGCATTCGGTGAAAATACGGATCAACTCCGTACCATCTTTGCGCTTGTGGCAATTCAAATACACCGCCTGACGGCGCCCGGATTTCAGGGTCACTTGCACGACAAACCCTTTGCCGTGAGGGGCGACCACGCGCTCCCCGTCTTTGGCACAGGCTTTGGCCAGCTCCTCGAGCGTGTATTGTTTGACCTGCGGCAAGGGCGCGACGCCCGCCAGAGCGGCGCTTGCCTTACCGAGTGCCTGCTCGACCGAGCGGCGCACATCCACGTCCATCTCGTCGGCATGCTCGTGGAGTACCTCAAGCGCCCGGCACGCGATTTTCCCCAGCGCTTCGGCGGCGTCGCGCCGCGCAACCCAGCCCGCCTGGGCATTACGAAGCTCTTTGGCCAGCTTTTCCAGTTCTTCCGTCACAGCACCTTCCCTCCCCGTGAAGGTTGCATTGTACCAAAGGCCGCCTGGGAGCGCTACCCGGCAAATTGCGCCATCTCAGAATCTTGTCGGGAATGGTATCGTCTTGCCATCCATGATCTTACCGGGAATGGGACATCGGCGCGCCGGGTTCGGTGGAAATCGCTCTGGCTTCCCCCTCCGCCCCAATACATCAAACGAGTTCATCTATTCGCTCACTCGTACCAGCATTCATGCAACACCGTTTGAGTAAGTCTGGGATGCTCGCCACGTGAAAGCTCTGAACCATCCGGGCTAAGGCACCCCGCGCCAGAAATGATTGAGGGGGCCATGACCCGAGCCCAGCGGAAAGCTGTGCTGGATAGCGCCGGTCAGGTAGTCTTTGGCCTGTCGCACGGCCTCGCCGGCATCGCACCCTCTTGCCAGAAACGCCGCGATGGCCGCCGAATAGGTGCACCCGGTTCCATGGGTGTTCTTGGTGGCGATACGCGGCGCGGAATACGTCCTGACTGCCTGGCCGTCAAACAGATAGTCGATGGCTGTGCCGCCCTCCAGGTGACCGCCTTTGAGCAGCACGTACCGCGCACCGAAACCGTGGATCCTCCTTGCTGCTTCCTCCACGTCCCCGGGCCCCGCAATCCGCATACCGGCCAGCACCTCGGCCTCGGGCGCATTGGGCGTCACCACATAGGCCAGCGGCAGGATTCGCTCGCGCATGGCCTGCTGTGCGGATGCCGCCAGAAGCGGGTCCCCGCTTTTGGCCACCATGACAGGATCGACCACCAGTAACTCGATCGTGTTTCGCACCACGCTATCCGCCACGGCTTCGGCAATCGCGGCGCTCGACAGCATCCCGGTCTTGGCGGCGTCGACTCCGATGTCGCGGGCCACGTCATCGATCTGTTCGGCAACAAACTCGGGCGGCAGGTTATGTACACCGGTGACACCAACGGTGTTCTGGGCGGTGACGGACGTGATGGCCGCCATTCCAAACACGTGCAGCGCGGTGAAGGTCTTGAGGTCGGCCTGGATCCCGGCCCCGCCGCCGGAGTCGCTCCCGGCGATGGTCAAGACCCGTGGAATCGAATTGTCAGGCATAGATCAGCACTCCCGCAACACATGCGGTGGTAAAGCACGCCAGCGTGCCTCCGGCGAACGCGCGAAAGCCCAACTGAACGATATCTTTCCGGCGGTCCGGTGCGATACTGGTCATGCCCGCTATCAAAATGCCCAGACTGCCGGGGTTCGCGAACCCGCAGAGGGCGTATGTGGCGAGCATGCGCCCACGGTCACTCAACCCCTCGGCGCTCTGGAGGTCCACATAGGCGAGAAACTCGTTGAGGACGGTCTTTGTTCCCAGCAGCTGCCCCATGGTCTTTACGTCGGCCAGTGGCACGCCCATCAGCACGGCAAACAGCCGGAAAAACCAGCCCACGACTTCTTTGAAAGAAGTACCGGTCACCGCGCCCAGCAACACATCCGCCACGTAGACCAGCCCGAGGAACGCAATCAGCATGGCGCCGACGTTCAAGGCGAGAGACAGGCCCTGCGCCGTGCCCCGCGCGGCCGCATCGACGAAATTGTGGCTCTCCACCGGCAGATTCACGCGCACATAAGCCGCGGTCGCCGGATGCTCGCGTTCGGGAACCATAATCTTCGAAATCACAATGGCGGCCGGCGCGCTCATCAGCGAAGCCGTCAACAAATGGCCCGGCTCGGCTCCAAATCCGGCATAGACCACCATGACGCTTCCCGCAATGGTCGCCATGAACGCGGTCATGACGGTGCACAGCTCGGAACGGGTCATACCTTTGACGTACTCGCGAATGGCAGCCATGGACTCAATACCCAGGAGGATCAACAGGGCCGTGCCGAGGGTTTCCGCGCCCGAGGTCTTGAGCGTGCGCCGCATAAGCCACGTCACGATCCGCACCGCTCCCTGGATGATGCGGAAATGATACAACACACCCGAGAGCGCCGATACGAAGATAATGACGGGCAATACCTGAAATGCGACCAGCGCGCCGTAGGACGGTTCTCTTGCCAGGTCGCCGAACACGAAGCCCGACCCCTCGAGGGACGCCGCGGTCAGAAGTTCGGTAACCCTTCCGGCCCAGGCAAAGGCGGCGGCTTTCAGGCGCGTCGGGAGCAGCAGCGCCCCGATAGCAAACTGCAGGCCGACGCCCCAGAACAGCAACCGCCAGGGAACCTCGCGCCGGCGTTCCGACAACAGCCACGCAAAGAACAGCATCACGAACAAACCGAAGAAGCTGACAATTCTAAGACTCATGCGTTACTTCCGTTCCAAACCCGCAGCCCGTCCGGCTCCCCGACTTGGCGGGCACTTCACGATTGCCGGCGCAAACACAGTATAAAGACCGGTTTGGCGAAGTGCACGGAAAGGCAGCCTGAGCCGGGGCAACACCGCGGGGCAGGCGTCCGGGATCATAGATCTGTTTGGAAATGGATCGTCGCGCCGCCCGGTTTGCCATCGTCCGGCAAAAGGTTGATAAGGACGCGAACGCGCGTCCCGCTCTCGTCGTTATCGTCGAAGTCGCACCCGGCTCCTCCCAGGGCCAGGGCGAAGAGAACCATCGCGGTGACAATGCACCGGGATAAGCGCTCTTGCATGGCGCACCTCCTGCGAAAGAAACGCGGCCCACTGCACGTGCAGCAGCCTCTATTCTACCCCAATCGACGCCATCGGGCGAGGTAACGGACGGGCCGGGAGTCCACGTGGCCCCGCCTGTGCGAGTTTCTTGGAAAGAAGGCGTTGCTGCCGCTATCATAACCGTGCGCATTATCCCGGCGGAGCGCGCTATCGGCAGCATGAGCTCATCCCCACAGCGACTACAGGAGACCCTTGTTACATGAACGATTTGAAGCAGTACGGCGAATGGGCCTTGATCACGGGGGCGTCGGCGGGCATCGGCAAGGCCTTCGCGGAGGCCATTGCGGCCCGCGGCGTGAACTGCGTCCTCACGGCCCGCCGCGAAGAATTGCTCCACGAACTGGCCAGGCAACTCGAGGACACGCACGGCATTGCTTGCCGGTGCATCAGGGAGGATCTGGCGGCTCCCGGCGCGGCCGAGCGGTTGGCGGAGGCCGTTTCGGACCTCGAGATCGGACTGCTCATCAACAACGCGGGGTTCGGCTACGCCACCCATTTTGAATCGGCGGACCCGAACCGCATCGCAGACATGATCAACCTGAATTGCCTTGCTCCCGCGATTCTAACCCGGCTACTTGCGCCCAAGATGCTCGAACGGGGCACGGGAGGGATTGTCCTGGTTGCGTCGGTGCTGGGAGTCATACCCGCGCCATATCAATCGGTTTACGGAGCAACCAAGGCGTTTGATCTCGCGTTCGCGGAGGGTCTGTTTGGCGAATACGAGAAGCGGGGGGTCGATGTCATCGCACTGTGCCCGTCGACGACGCGTACCGAGTTCTTCGTGGCGGACGGCATGTCCGAAGCGCGCGCCCGGAAGATTCTGGCGCGGGCGGACCTGCCCGAGGATGTCGCCGCGCTGGCCCTCGAGGGTCTTGGCCGAAAATCCCGCGTGGGACCCTGGTCGTACGTGGGGCCTGCCATCCTGACGCGCGTCTTGCCGCGGAAATGGGGTATTCGCATTGTTCGTAAGTTCATGGAGCCGTATTTGACGAAGGATACGGGGTAAATCGTGCCGTCCAGGCGCCGTTACTGCCTCGACGAATTCAGGAGAAAGCCCATGAAGTGCCATTTCTCGACGCCGCTTCTGTTGCTGCTCATGTACTCCGCGGGGGCTCAGACGGTTTTTGATACGGCGAAGCCGCTGCCCGGCGCGGCCGGCGCTCCGAAGGCCAGCGATATCATCATGCGCAGCCTGAATATACGCCCGTCGAGTCCTGGCGATCCCCATGACACTTTGAAAGCCCTCGACGACTTCCACGTGACGCGTCTCGAGTGGGCCTATATCAATGACCCGGCGTTCATTGCCAAAGTCAAGGCGCAAGGATGCGTTTTCGGCGGTGCGGTGGCGGCGCCGTCGTACAGTAAGTTAAGTGACGACCCCAATTGGTTCGAGAAGACCGTGATCAAGAATCTCGATGGCGAGCCGATCATTGCTCCCTGGAAACGGGCCTGGAAACCCACCCTCTGGGGTTGCGTCAATGTCCCCGAACTGGAGCGCGGATATCTCGAATACCTCAAACGCTACATCGACGCAGGGGCCGAGGTCATGCAGCGCGACGAGCCTCGTGCCAACCTGCTGGCTGTGAGCTGGGGCGGCTGCTTCTGCGAGCATTGCATGACCGGGTTCCGCGCGTGGCTGGCGGCGAATACGACCCGGGAACAGCGCGACGCTGCCGGCGTCGAGGCTATCGAGACCTTCCACTATCGCGAGCATCTCCGCGCCCAGAATGCTCCTGCAGGCGACGCCTTCGGGAAATGGGACGGCGGGCAACTCAAGGAATGGTTCGTCGCGTTCCAAGAGGATTCGACGCTGGCGTTTCACGAGCGCATGCGCGCTGCCATCGATGCTTACGCGGGACGCCGTGTGCCGATTTCCTGCAACAATGGCGCCCACCGCTGGGAGAAGGTCGAGCTCCTGTTTGATTGGGCTTTCGGCGAACTCTCGTATGGTCGCGCGACGGCGGTACAAATCTATGACGCCATGCGCGCAGCGCACAGCCACGGCCGCCGCCAGGTGGTGACCATGCCCAAATCGTCTAAATGGGAGACCACGCCCGATCTTGTCGCCCGGACGCGCCGGACCATGGCCATGGCCTACGCGTGCGGCGGGCATTGCATGGTGCCATGGGATACCTATATGCCGGGCGACACGCCGCGCTATTTCGGCACGCCCGGGCAATACGCAGATTTATCCGCGTTTATTCGCGCCAATGCGCTGGTCATGGATGGCTATGAAGAAGCCGCGGCATTCGGGAAAGGGATAGAAGATGACCGTTTCGGCGACGCGCCACCTGTCGAGATTGTCGGAAGTGAGGCCGTTTTCGCGGTGGTGCGCGTGGTGCCCGGCGATACGTCGAAACCAGTAGCGGTTCATCTTATTGATTGGTCCGATACGCCTGGGCCCCTGGTTATCCGGCTCAATGCGGCACGGTTCTGGGACGACAGGCCAGTCCTGGCCGAGTTGCGGACCCCTGCGCCGTATGACCGCGGCGCCCATGTCACCGCCGAGGAAACGGGCGATTTCAGCGCTTTGGTCGAGACCGTTGCCGTTACCCCCGAGCCTGGCGGAACGGTGCGTCTGCCGGCCATCGAGCCGTGGGGTATCCTGGTGCTTGTGCCGGAAACGCCCTAAGCGGAGGCCGGCGCCAGAGGAAGCACAAACACGGTCGACCTGAGACACATACAGACAAAGAGGCCCGCGTGACCGGTCTGCCTCGAAATTTCCAAAACCGGGATTTCCCACTTTGTTGTGGGACCGGTGCCCTCACCGGTCATTCCTTTTTCCATCGCCTACGGGTGAGCCGCACGGCTCATGGTTCGCTGCCTCGAAATTTCCAGAATCCGGGTGTGTCCCCGTCCGTGTAGGTCCGTGTTTGTCCGTGTGGGTCCATGTGCG
>CAZFOG010000124.1:0-15095 GCA_964520685.1 uncultured Nitrospiraceae bacterium
GCCTTCGGCAATCGCACGGAGCGCTCCGGCCGAACGAAGGGGAGAGAATGCCATGAAACACGCAGTGCTTGTACTCGGCCTGGTTGCCGTATTGATGATCGCCGGGTGTGGCGGCGAAGAGAAAGCTCCGCCCGAGCCAGCCGCGCCCGTAACCCCGCCGGAAACGCCCGCACCAGCGCCACCGGCCGCGCCCGTTCCCGAACCCGCCCCTGCCCCGGAAGCCAGAGCCGTGCCGGCGTTGCCGCCTGTAGACCCGGGCACGTTCATCACCACCTCGGGGCTCCAGTTCATCGATACGGAAGGGCGCGAGCTCCTGCTCACCGGGGTGAACATCGTGGACAAATCGCCCGAACGGAAGTATGTCTCGTGGCACACCGAGGAAGATTTCGCGCGTCTTCGCGACTGGGGCATGAACGTCATTCGCCTCGGCATCATCTGGGACGGACTCGAACCCGAGCCGGGGGTCTACGACGACGAATACCTGGCCGAAATGGACAAGCGGATCGAGTGGGCGGCGAAGTACGGCCTGTACGTCTTCCTGGATATGCACCAGGACCTGTACAGCGTGCTTTACTCGGACGGCGCCCCCGAGTGGGCCACCCTGACCGACGGCCTACCGCACGAGCACGAGGGCAAGGTCTGGAGCGATGCCTACCTCACCAGCCCTGCCGTTCAGCGGGCCTTCGAGAATTTCTGGGCGAACAAGCCGGCCTCGGACGGCGTCGGGATTCAGGACCACTATGCGGCGGCGTGGCGGCATGTAGCCGAACGGTATGCCGATAATCCGACGGTCATCGGCTACGACCTGATGAACGAGCCGTTTCCGGGAGCGCTCATCGTGTATGGCCAGGGCATCATGATTGGCAAAGCAGCGGAACTGCTCAAAGCGAAACTGGGCGAGGAGGCGCCGACGGCCGAGGAAATCATCGGGATGTGGCTCGACACCGAGGGGCGCAGCCAGCTTATGGAATATATGAACGACATGGAATTCTATCGGCAACTGGTGGATGCCTCGGGCGCCGTCTACGAGGACTTCGACAAGACGCAACTCATGGGTATGTATCAGCGGGTGACCGACGCGATCCGCGAGGTAGACAACAACCACATCATCTTCATGGAGGCCCTTTACGCGTCCAACATGGGCGTCTACTCCCACATCCAGCCGTTGGTTGGCCCGGACGGCGAACGGGACCCGCAGCAGGCGTATGCACCCCATGGCTACGACATCGTGGTGGATACCCCGGATCTTGCCAAAGCCAACAACGCGCGCGTCGAACTGATCTTCCAGCGCCACTACGAAACGGCCCAGCGGCTCGATATGCCCATGCTGGTTGGCGAATGGGGCGCTTTTGGCGGCCACGGTGAGGACATTCTTCCGGTGGCGTGGGGTGTCGTGAACGTGTTCGAGGAGCTCGGGTGCAGCGATACCTACTGGCTGTACAGCCAGCACCTGATCGATGCCGCGTACCTGCCCGCCTTGCAACGGGCGGTCCCCGCGCGGCTTGCGGGTTCGCTGGTTTCCTACGACAACGAGCCCGACACAAATTCCTTCGTATGTGTGTGGCGTGAGGACCCGAAGATCACCGCGCCCACGGAGATTTACGTACCCGCGCGCCTCGATGCCGCTAACCGGACGGTCACCCTGACGCCTGAGGGCACGGAGTACACCACCGAGCCTGCGGTCGAGGGGTCCGAGAATCAATACGTGGTGATTCCGCCAACAGGAGAAGCCATCGAGCGGACCTTGACGATCAAGTAACGGAGCGGCCGCGAAACAGGGCGCTTGCTGGTGGTCATGGCGCGGGCGTAATCCCGAGCCAGTCGTACGCCGCTTCGATGGACCGGCATACCTCGACGTCCCACGAGACGCCCTCGAACTCGCCGAGCAACTGATACATCCTCGAGAGGCCGTACTCGGCATTCGAATCCGTGACGAGAGCGGTCTTGCTTCCTGGGATGCGCTCCATGCTTTTGGCCGCTCCGACCATGGCCAGTGTGCGAATCTCCTCCCCGCTCAATCGGGATTCGGTGATATCGCGAAAGTCATACAGTTCGAGGCGGGTCGGGCCTGCTTTCGAGTAGGCATCAAAGACTTCGAGAAAATCGTCCACCGTAAGTGTGCCGGTACCTCCAAACAAGGTAAAGTCCCGCTCGCGATCGATCCTGAATGTTATCGGCATGGTCGGCCACCTTCCCCGCTCATTCTCCGGTCCCCGCTCTCGAGCAATATGCCTGCCGCTATGGTAATCCCGCGCCCACACAGAATCCAAATTCATTCTTAATCCTTTTCTTTGACCGAGCGACATTTGAGCACCGTACCAACACCCGGGCATTCCCCGTTTCAATTCCCTGGAACGGGCCGCAGCATTGAGAGAACCGTGTGATTCGCGGGAGCGCTCGTGTACCATAGAGGGTCATGCGGACGAGTGTATCGATACTTGTTTCACGGAAGGCAGCCCCCTACTGGGGAATCTTTGCCCTGGCGCTGGCCGTGCGTCTGGCCCATTTCTGGTTCATGCGTGAGAACGATCCGCTGTTCGATGTGTTGTTGCGCGGAGGCGACAATCACGGCTATCACCGGTGGGCATTGGAGATCGCGCAGACCTTCTGGCTGGGCTGGGACCGCCTCCCCTTCACCCAGGGACCCCTTTATCCCTATTTCCTCGGAATGGCCTTACTGCGATTCGGCAGCAGCTACGCAACGGCCGTGCTCGTGAATCATGTTCTCGGCGCGGGCACGTGCGTGTTGCTGTTTTCACTGGCCCGGCGCGTGTTCGGAGACTTCGAGGCATGGATTGCAGCGCTTCTTGCGGTATTCAGCCCCTTGTTTTTGCTCTACGAGGGCGAAATCCTCGCGGAGACGCTGGTGGTATTTGTCAACGTTGCCGCGTTACGCCTGCTGTTGTGGGCACACAGCCGGCAGGCCGCCTCGACCGGCACCGGGTTGTCCAAGGCGGAGCGTTTCTTCGGCGATGACGCCCGGACGCTCCCTGGGAAGCAACCGCGTTTCTGGTGGCGGTATCTTGCGGCAGGATTCGTGCTGGGACTGTGTGTGCTCGGGCGCCCCAATGCCCTGCTCTTTGTTCCCGTGGCGGCATTTTGGATTGTTACGGCATCTCCGGCCTGGCGCGCCGGTGTGGCGGCCGCGTGCCTGGTGCTGCTGGGTACCGCGTTGGCGATTGCGCCCGCCACCGCCGCGAATTACTTTGGCGGCGGCGAGTTTGTTCTGGTGTCGAAGAACGGGTCGTGGAACCTGTACATCGGTAATGCATTCGACGCCAGCGGCACGTACGAACGGCCCTCATCGATGTGGAAGGTGGTTTTTGACGAAAACGCCAACGAAGCCGATATCGATTGGACTCCCCACCTGATGGCGTCCATGCGCGAGCATCCCTCGTCACTTCCGCGCCTTCTCTGGACCAAGACGAGACTGTTCTGGCAGAGCGGCGAAGTTCCGCATATCGCGAACTTCTATTTGAAGCGGGATTTTTCACCGTTTCTGCGGATACCCCTGGCGTTCGGCGTGATTGCTCCGCTGGGCATCGTGGGCATCGTGCTCACCTTTCTCAGCAAGGCCCATCGCCGATGGCGGGATGACGCGGTCCTGTTGCTCCTTTATCTTGCGGTCTACTCGGCAAGCATCATCCTTGTGTTCGTTCTGTCGCGGCTGCGCCTGCCCGCACTGGCGGTGTTGCTCGTGTTTGCGGCTGCGGCCCTGGCCGCTGCGTTGCGCGGCGCCGGGTACATGACGCACGCTCTGCGCAAACGGGACTTCCGCGGCGCCCTCGCGTTTGCGGCCGTGCCACTTGTTATCCTTGTTGGATGGGCAGCCCTGGGATTTGCACTTCACAGCCGCGACGACCGTCTCCTCGTGCGTTGGGCGGACCACTACAACCTCGCGACCGGGTACGAAATCAAGGGACGCCCCGCGGAAGCGCTGGCGCAATACGAGGCCGCCATTGCCCGCGCGCCACACCTGGCGCCGAAGTTTGCGGAAACGATGCAGACCCTGCGCGAGAAACTTGAGCCCGACTCTCGATAGGCCGCGTCGCCCTGAGCCCGGCGGTATCCGCCAGGGGATTGCGGCATCACCTGCTCCGCGTTCGGCACACGCTGCTGGTGATCAGTCCCCGCTCGTCCGTCAGATTCAGGAAGTACGCGGCGCAGTCGCCAGGGATTTCCGCCGAAGCGCGGTCGCCCTCTATCTTTGCGGGCGCCATTTCCCACACGCATGCGGTCCAGTCGTTGGCATCGCGCGTCCACACCAGCTCGGCTTTGACCGGCGTTCCTGCCTCGAACACCGCCAGGGCACATTGACCTTCCTCGGCTTCGGCGACGACACGAATAAGGGGCGCACCTCCTTTGAACATGCTGTCGGCGTAGGCGTAAATCTCTTTGGGCGCCCATCCGGCCGGATGGCTGTGGCCGAGTCCGGGCTGAATGCTCAGGGTCTTTGTTCCGCCGGCCTGAAGGTAGGTCCGGCTGTGAACACCCAGGTGGTAGTGGGGATCGTTGGCCGCGTTGATCCACAACGCCGGAAAGGCAATCGAGGCGACGTACTGCGAGGGATCCCACAGGCGCACCCATTCCGCGGCGTTCTCCGTTCCCATTTCGTCAAACGATTCTTTCCAGGAGATCTCATGGATGAATCCGCAACCGTACACGGGGATGGCGCACTGGAAACGGGCGTCGACCGCCCCGGCGATATGGGTGAGGAATCCGCCCCAGGAAATGCCCGTGAGGCCGATGCGGCCGGCGTCCACCCCCGGTTGCGAAGCCAGCAGAGAATGGGCCAGCGCGATATCCGCCACCGCGTGGAAAATCCAGTGGTCCTCCCTCGCCCCGGCCATCGCCGTCACGCCGCCGAAATCCGTGGGACCGCTGAACGCATGAGTTGGCCGGTTGCCGTGCTCGCCCTCGGGGACCGTGCCGTCCAGGTCCATGGCGATGGCGGCATACCCCCGCTGGTTCCAGATACGCACCCATTCGTCGTACGCGGTTCCTCCGCCTCCGTGGACGAGCACCACGGCCGGTACCCGCTCGCCTTCCACCGGTTCGGGGATGCCCATCCACGCGAAGACGCGCGTAGGTTTACCCTGGTACGGCAGCCCTTCGTAAAACAGGGCCTGCACGCCCTCCGCCGCGAAACCTTCTGCCGGATAGGTGGCGGGAGCTTGTGAAAGGCGGGTCATGTCCCACTGCACCGGCAACGCGGCCGTTTCGCCTGCCGCACAACACAACGAAACCAACGCAACTATCATGCTGGGCCCTTTCAGAAAACCAAACGCCCGCCTGCGGGGCCATCCCCCACGGCTGCTGCTGCGGTGCGCAGTATAGAGAGCCCCCCTCCCCGCCTCAAACAGCGGCAAGTGCCATGCTCCCTTGCGGGGATGCCCTCAGGTTGCTGCGCCTGGTTGGGTTTGCCGTACATGGATTGTGCCCCCTTGGACGCGGCAGGCTGCCGCGTCTGCTTTACCGGAGACCTCAACGTAACGTGTCTTGGAGCGCAGGCGTCCCGCCTGCATCCGGATCTCCCTCAGAAACGCAAGAATGCAGGCGAAACACGCGGTTCACCCCCGCCAGCGGCGGCCAAGCGCCTTCCTGCCGGTCGCATCTGGCGCGCGAGAACAGTATAATCCCGCGCATGTTTTCCCAATTCATCAACGAGGGCGTACCCCTGCCCGTATTCTGGGCGTTCGTGGGGACGGCCGTGATTATCCAGGGCATCAGCAAATCGGGATTCGCGGGCGGCGCGGGTATCCTGTCCATGCCGCTCATGTTCTTCGTCATGCCCGTGAACCGCGCCGCGGCGGTCATGCTGCCTCTTCTTATCTTGTGTGACATGAACGCCATCTACCACCACCGCCACAACAAGGACTGGAAGACGATCTTCCGCATCTATGTCCCGTCCATCTTCGGCATTCTGGCGGGGGCGCTTGTCTGGTGGTGGATTGGGCAGGAAGGCGTCGAGCGGTATGGCGTGTGGATTAAGCGGTTCGTGGGGAGCATCGCTATTGTGTTCGCCACGTACATTGTCTGCAAAGAAGCCGCCATGACATGGGTTGACCGGTTCCGTCCGGGTGCGGTTGCGGGCTGGGCGGCGGGGCTCGCCGCTGGATTCAGCTCGACCATCGCCCATGCGGCGGGTCCCATTGTAAGCCTGTACATCTTCGCCCAGGCTCTCGGGAAAACGCTCTTTGTCGGCACCGTCGCCTGGACCTTCACTCTGATCAACCTTTCGAAACTGCCGTTCTATATCGGGGTTGGGTTGATTCAAAAGGATGTGCTTCTATTCGGTGCCGTGCTGGTGCCGCTTATCCCGCTCGGGTCGTGGCTGGGAAAATGGATGCATCACCGCGTATCCGAGACGCTCTTCAACCGCATCATACTCGTGCTTGTGTTCATTGCGGGGATCCAGCTCATCTTTGGCTTTAATCCCATCACATGGGCATTGGCGCTTTTTGGCGAATAGCCTGTTTTGGGATATTTCACAGCAGCCAGCGGCGTGTACGAATCACACAGCATTCATGCAAAACCGTTTGAGTATGGCTGGGATGCTCACTAGTTGAAGGCTGTGAAATATCCGGGTTACACCTCGAAATGCGACCGAACAAGCCCTGACTGTCGGATAATGGAGCGCAGGGTCCCAAGGCGCAGCTCCGCATGGTTAGGTACCGGGACCGTGACAGTACCTGCATTGTCGCGCTTTTGCATGACAACATGACTGCCTTTCCGGCGGATTTCCTCGAACCCGTGTTGTCTAAGAATTTGGCACACTTCTCCGCCGGACATGCGCCGTAACCTAGGCAATTTCACATTCCAGGGGCACGATGTATCGTTCGCCGGTTGATCTGCGTTGAATCTCTTCTTCGCTTGCGCTTTCGAAGAAGAGTTCGACGGCCTCTTTCAGCATCGCACGGGCCTCCTCAACAGTGTTGCCCTGGCTCGCGATGTCCAGTTCGGGACACAGCGCGGTATAACCGTCTTCCTCTCGCTCAATCAACGCGGTCATGTGCACGGTACGCATACGCAAACCCTCATTTCTGGCTGGCCTGGCGAGCTTGCAGACCAGCGAATACGCCTGGATTGAATTATACGCTGGCAAAAAATGTTCAGCAATGGGCCAGCACCGCCGTCGCCGAGGCCTATCGTCGAGTGCGTTTCCCGGTCAGCCTTTGAGACCCCGCGAATTGAGGAGCTTGTACTCGATGCTGTCCACCAGGGCCTGGTACGATGCCGCTACGATGTTCCCCGAAACGCCGACGGTATTCCAGACCATTTCGCCGTCGCTCGATTCGATAAGCACCCGGGTAACCGCGGCCGTCGCCGCCTGGGCGTTCAGGATGCGAACCTTGTAATCGTCGAGCCGCACATTTCTAAGTTCGGGATAGGTGCCCTCGAGGGCCTTCCGCAGCGCGTTGTTGAGCGCGTCTACGGGACCCTCGGCCTCGGCGGCGGTATGCATCCGGGCCCCGTCGGGCAGTTCGATCTTGACGGTGGCCTCGGAGACGGCGGTACTGTCGGCATCATGGCGGTCAACGCTCGTGCGGAATCCGCGCAGCGTGAAGAAGGTTCGGTGCTGGCCCATGGCCTTGCGCAGCAGCAGTTCGAGAGAGGCATCGGCGCCCTCGAATTCGTATCCCTGGTTTTCAAGGTCTTTGACTTGCTGCAATACGGCGCGCGTTTCGGGAGCGTCGCGGTCGAGTTCGATGCCGAGTTCCTTGGCTTTTTGCAACAGGCTCGACCGGCCCGACATTTCGCTCACCGAGATGTGGGTGCGGTTGCCCACCGTTTCCGGCGGCACGTGCTCGTAACTTATCTTGAGCTTCTTCACCGCGTCGGCGTGCATGCCGCCCTTGTGCGTGAAAGCGTCGCGGCCTACAAACGGCTCGAAATCGCGGGGCACCATGTTCGCCAGCTCGGCGACGAGATGCGAGAGGCGGGTCAACTGGGCGAGTTGTTCGTCCGAAACGACCTCGCACCCCATTTTGAGCTGGAGATCGGGGATGACCGTGCACAGGTTGGCGTTGCCCGTACGCTCGCCGTACCCGTTGATGGTGCCCTGCACATGCACCGCACCCGCATGCACCGCCGCGATCGTGTTGGCGGCCCCGCACCCGCTGTCGTTGTGTGCGTGAATGCCGAATACCGCGTCCGGAAGGCGTTTGCGCGATACGTCGGTCGCCTCGGCGATTTGCCAGGGCAGGCTGCCGCCGTTCGTGTCGCACAAGACCAGCACTTCCGCGCCCGCCTGCCACCCGCGCTCGAGGGCCGTCAATGCGTATTCGCTGTCTTCGCGGTAGCCGTCAAAGAAATGTTCGGCATCGAGCACAACCCGGCGCCCCTGCGATTTCAGATAGGCCACCGACTCCTCGATCAGGGTGAGGTTCTCCTCGAGACTGACGCGCAGCACCTCCGTCGCGTGGGTCGGCGAGAATTTCGCAAAAATCGTCACCACCGGCGTGCCGGCCGCCAGCAGCGCCTTGATGTTGAGATCGTCCTCGACCGCGGATTTCGAGTGGCGCGTGCTGCCGAAAGCCGCCATCACGGCGTGTTTGAGCTCGAGGTCTTTGGCTCGCGCGAAGAGTTCCGCGGCTTTCGGGTTGGAACCCGGCTGCCCGCCTTCAACATAGGAGATGCCGAACGCGTCGAGTTCCTGCACAATGCGAAGCTGGTCCTCGGATGAGAATTTCACTCCCGGTCCCTGGGCGCCGTCGCGAAGGGTTACATCGTAGATCTCGACTCGTTGTGCCACGTGTTCGATCTCCTCGTCCTGCCGATGGAGGCGCGCTCGAGGACACGCCAGTTAGGTTTCCTGAAAAGTATGCGCATCCAGCCGGGCCGCGCGAATCATCCACGGAATCAACTGATGTCCGGGGTTCACGACAAAACCGCCCGATTTCGCCGAAGGTTCATCATACCGCGAAACGCCATTGGATGCGACGCCCGCGCCCCACACGGCGAACGGTACCGGCCCCCCCGCGTGGGTACGGCTGCCAAGGGCGGTTACGTGGTCGGGAGCCACCAGGATGCGCCAGTCCGCATGTGTCCGGCCAGCCTCGAGACACGGGCCCACCACGCGCCGGTCGAAATCTTCGATCGCCGCGATTTTCTTGTCGATGATGCCTTCGTGGGCGCATTCGTCAGGGGCTTCGACATGGAGATACACAAAATCCACGCGTTCGAGCGCGGCCAGCCCTGCCTCGACCTTCCCCGCGTAGTTTGTGTCGATATAGCCCGTCGCACCGGGGACGTGGATCACCTCGAGGCCCGCGCACACGCCGATTCCCTTGACGAGATCGACCGCGGAAATCACCGCGCCCGTTAGGCCGAACCGTTCGCGATACGTCGCCATGCGTGGCGCCTGTCCTTGTCCCCACAGCCAGATCGACGTCGCCGGGAGGCGTCCCGCCGCCTTGCGCGCAACATTGACAGGATGCTTCTGTAAAATGGGCCGCGACCATTCCATGATCTCGCGGAGGAATTCGCCCGCCGGACCCGCGGGAAGATGCTCCGCGAACGTCTGGTCGGAAATGTCGTGGGGCGGCGTGCACCCCGTCGCCACCAGTGCCTCGGGCTTGACTTCACCGCCCGGGATCACGGCAAGATGTCGGTAACTGACGCCCGGATGGAAGGCGCACGCGTAGGGACATTCGGCATCGAGGGTCCGAATCAGTTCTGCGGCTTCCTTGCTCGATATGTGGTCCGACGTGAAGCTTTTCATGATGCCGTCATCAAGGGTCACCAGGTTGCAGCGGAAGGCCACATCATCCGGGCCTAACGCGATACCCTGGTTAGCAGCCTCGAGGGGCGCCCGCCCCGAGAAGGTCTCGTGAGGGTTGTAGCCAAACAGGGAGAGGTTGCCGATGTCGCTGCCTGGCGGGAGATCTTCGGGAATGGGCCAGAACAGGCCGCACAACCCCTCGGACGCAAGGGTGTCCATGGCGGGTGTCGACGCCAGTTGCAGGGGCGTTCGGCCACCGCGCTCCTCAAGGGGAAAATCGGCCATGCCGTCCCCGATAAGGCATAGAAACTTCACGGGAAGGCCTCCACAGGTTTCCGGCCCGGGAATGAACGCGGGAGAATAGCACAGCAGCAAGGCAAAGTCAAACTATGTCCTTGACAGAGCATGGGTTCCAAGACTTGCTGGTAATAATAATACTATGAAAAACAATAAAAATGGCGACAGCGAGCACGGTGCGGAAAATGCCCGCAACCGGTGCCTTAACCTTCTTGGACGCCAGAGCGGGCGTAACGTGGATGACACCCTGGCGGCGTTGAACGCCTACTGCGGCCTTATTCATAAATGGAACCCCTTTGCCTCGCTGGTATCTTCCCGCGACGCGGCGCGGCTCTGGGTTCACATCGCGGATTCGCTGAGTCTGGCCGATAGCGTCCAGCGCTTCGGCGGCGCGTCCCCCAGATTATTCGACATCGGCAGCGGGGCGGGGTTTCCCGCCATTCCCCTCGCGCTTGCTTTGCCATTCCTCGAAGTCACGATGGTGGAACGCTCGCGCAAGAAGGCTGGCTATCTCGAGAACGCCATCGTGGAGCTGGGGTTGCTGGGTCGGGCAACCGTGCAGCAGGGGGCGTTTCCGGAGGAAGTATCACTCAACACACCCGGCCGATGGATCGTCACGGCAAGGGCCATCGAGAAGCCCGATGTGGTGTGGCGCGGGGTGCGGAAACTCATTGGGGAAGGTGGCATCTTCCTCTGTGAATGGGCCGAAGCGCCTGCGGAGGCCCGCCATATGTTCCACGTGGAACAAATAACTGATGACTGGACCCGTTCCGGCCTCCGCCGTGGCCGCTTGCACATTATCTGCAAACGTGAGGTCCCCTGACCACCCTCGCGCCCCGGGAAAGGTTCCACGTGGAACCTTCTTTCTGAAATGGACTGGATGGATTCCCGGACCCGTCGCCGTGCCGCGGCCAGGACCGAAGGTCTCGCGAAGGGCCTGCTACCCTTTCATGCCGGTCAAGGTGATGCCTTGGATAAACTGCCGTTGCGCCAGGAAGAACAGGATGATAATTGGCAGGGTCATCATCACGGACGCCGCCATCATCAGTCCGTAGTTTCCTCCTTGAAACACCTTGAGTGCGAACAGACCCAGGCTCAAGGGATACAGCCGCTGGTCATTGAGGTAGATAAGCGGCCCCATGAAGTCGTTCCACACGGCCAGGAAGGTGAAGATGCCAATGGTCGCCAGGGCGGGTTTGACCAGGGGCATGATGATCCGCCAGTAAATCCCCAGGTAGCCGCACCCGTCGATCTTTGCGCTGTCCTCCAAATCCGCGGGGATGCTCCGCATGAACTGCCGCAGGAGGAAGATGTAGAACGCGCTACCGAAAAACGACACTACCCACAGCGGCTTGAGCGTGTTGTACCAGCCCAGGTTTTTGAAGATGAGAAACACGGGGATCATCGTGACCTGGGGCGGAATCATCAGGGTTGCCAGCACCAGATAGAAGCAGAAATCCCGCGCGGGCCAGCGCAAGCGGGCAAACGAGAAGGCCACCAGCGAGGAACCGACGATCTGACCCGCAATATTCAGCACCACCAGGAGCAGGCTGTTCCGGAGATACATCGTCAGGGGCACCATCCGCAGGACCTCGCGGTAATTGAACAGATACTTGTTTGCCACTGCCTTGGGCCGGGGTGCCCGCGTGAACTCGAGGGTAAGACGAATATGACCCGGTCTGGAGAAATCCGAAGGGCCTTTCTCTTCAATGCGCAGCCAATTCTTCATCTGGATCGAGTCATCCGCCTCGCTCGGGAACTGCCACGCCCATTCCTGCCACCGGTCGCTCCCCAGAAAACCCTTCTGGGTGGACTCGCACCGCCGCCCGGCCATTTCGATGATGCAATTGACCTGGTGCCACGAGCGGTCCGCATGGTTGCTGACAACCACCTTCTTGAGGTTGTCGGGCGCCATGCGCATGGGCAAAATGGCCTGAATCGTGAAGGAATCCTGGTTTTCGAACGAATAATGGAGCTCTTTCGCCGGACGCCGCAATCCCTCACTCCGGTCCACAATGTCCACGGCGCTCCCGGCCAAGGCCGTCCACGGGAAATCTCCATCCTGGGTCGGATACTCGACCGAAACATCCCATCCGTGGAGCACCACCTCCGATACGGCCGCCCGCCGGTAGACCGCATCGAAGACTTCGTAGACGATCTCCTCTGTGATATCGTCCGCGAACCAAGCCGAGGCCACCAGTTCGTTTAGCTCGAACAACTGGTCCGGCGCGCGCCTGATGATCCGGCTAAAGAGCCCCTTCGCCAGGTCCGGTTCGGCCAGGTAGGGACCATAAAAGGCCGGCAATTGCTCGCGCATCCCGAGCACCCGCTCGGTGATGGCTGCCTCGATCGGTCCCTCGAGCCGTTCCCAGTCCGCACTCGCGACGCGCGTCGGCCGTACCGGCCGCTCGTTTTCCCGAATCTGGATGTACGGGGACGTCACCACTCCCTGGGGAATCTGCGGTATCCACTTCGGCGGATACATTTCGTCCGGCACCTTGCAGCTCGTGCTGAACAGCCAGATGAACGGAATCGCAAACACAAACGAGCCCACAGCCAGCACCATGTGCAGGAACACCCGCCTGAGCGCCCGCTCCGGTCTTGATATCCGTCGAACCACTGGCTTACCGTCCCTTATCTATCGCTCTCGTAATACACCCATTTCCGCGAAACATGGAGCTGAACGATGGTCAGAACCAGGATAATACCGAACAACACCCAGGCCAAAGCCGCCGCATACCCCATCCGCATATACCTGAAGGCGTTGTTGAACAGCTCATACACGTAAAACAGGGTCGAATTCACCGGGCCGCCCTGGGTCATGATGTAGGCCTGCGTGAAGATCTGGAACGTCGCAATCAATCCCATGACCAGATTGAACAGGATATACGGGCTCAGCATGGGCAGGGTCACGTTGAAGAACTTTGTGAATTTCCCCGCGCCGTCGATCTCGGCGGCCTCATACAGGTGCTTTGGAATCCCCTTGAGCCCTGCAAGCCACACAATCATTCCGCCGCCCGCCCCCCACAACAGCATCAGGATGATCGCGGGCTTGGACCACGTCTGATCCTGCAGCCAGGCTGGCCCATCCACGCCGATGAACCCCAGAAACGCGTTCAGGATCCCCTCCTGCGGGTTGAAGATCCATTGCCAGAGAATGGCTGCCGCAACCGCGGGCATGATGGCCGGCAGGTAGAAAAAGGTCCGGTAAACCGCCATCCCCTTGATTTCATAGCTCAACAGCATGGCGATGCCCAGCCCTACCGCCATGCTCAACGGCACGCTCAGCGTGATATAGAGTGTGTTCCAAAGCGACTTGTAAAACAGCGGCTCTTCCGTGAACATCTTGACATAGTTGCCGAACCACACGAGCCTGGGCGGGGAAAACACGTCATATTCGCAAAAGCTCATGATGAACGAGAAAACGATTGGCCCGCCCCAAAAGACCAGGAACCCGATGAACCAGGGCGTCGCAAAGGCGTGGCCCGCGTAGTACTCCTTCAGAAAATAGCCCGATGCCCGCATCCGGCGCCCAAAATACCAGAACACGGTGCCAAACAATGCCGCGATCAGAATCCCGTACCCCACGAGGACCGGCACCCAACTGATTTCGCGATAGGGCTTCGGATGGAACAGGCGGTCCAACTCACGCTGGACAACCTCGGTCTGGTAGTCGAGGGCCAGTTTGGCGTTCCGTTCGATGTCATGCGCGTCGTAGGTCTTGTAGATCCCCGCTTCCATCGCGCGCACCTGGGCATTCCACAGTACCTGCCCTACCGCCGTCACCGGCCGGAACTTCGAGAACGGCATTGCATCAACAAATACCTTCTTCGCGTCTTTGAACCGCTGCGGCACTTCCGGATCGCTGTACACGTAGTACTCGTTGACCCACTCCGCCACATCCCGTCGCGCCACAATCCATGGCATGAAGATGTTTCCGCTCCCGCGCGCCAATTGCTGCTGCGCATCGTATTTGACCTTTGTGGCGCGCTGCGAGACCATGTATTTCATAAACTCCCACGCCTCGCGCGGATGTTTCGCTCCCCGGGGAATGACCAGCGACCAGCCACCGCACCACCCCAACCGCTCCTTTCCCTCCGGCGCGGGCGCCAGCGTCACTCCGAAATTAAAATCCCGCTTCAAATTGATAATCTGGCTGATGTACACGTCTCCATCGATGCGCATCGCGATTTTCCCGCGCAAAAAGGGGTCGAGATCCGTGCCTTCCTGGCTCGACTGAAACGCCGCCACCTCTTTCGCCCCGCCCATCAGGTCGTACAGCTCGGTCATGTAGGCCAGCGCTTCCACGATCTCCGGCGAGTTGAGCGTGCACGTGCGCCCGTCCCCGCTCATGAACTCGCCCCCGTTCAACCACCCGTAAATGTACAGCCACGAGTTGCCGTAGTTGGGAATGAACCCCACCGAAACCAGCTTGCCCGAGGCATCCCGTTCGGTCATGATCCGCGCGGCGTCCTTGAGCTGCTGCCAAGTCCGCGGCGGCCCCACCTTCTCCGGCTCGCCGGGGTCCACACAGCCCGCCGCAATCAACTCATCCGCATACTTCTGCAGCAAATCCTTGTTGTAGTAGAGTGCTCTATTGTCCGTAACGGTGGGAACCGCGAACAGCTCTCCCTCGTAACACGCCTCGAGCCAGCAGGGACGGAAGAAATCTTCTTCGCGAAGCGTGTAGGGATCGTCGGGCCGTTCGCGCAGGTCCGCTTCGTAAAACTCCTGCAGCGACATGAAGGCCCCGCGCGCGGCCCATTCTCCCACCGCGAAACGGTCGAAGAACACCACATCCGGCGGATCGCCGCCCGCGACGCCGCATAGAAGCCGCTGCGGATCGTCCGTCTTGTTGACCGACGCGCTCTGCCCCATGATGACGTCGATACGGGGAGAGCCATCGCTGCCGTCATGGAGCCGCTCGAAATCCTCCACGAGTTCCCCGGCAAACGTATCCAGTTCATCGCCCCAGTAGTACAAGGTGATGGTCTCGGACCCCGAGGCCGGCAACGCGCATGTTACCGCAACGAGCACCGCTATCCATGTGCCTGCCTTGCGCAATGCACCCCCT
>CAZFOG010000125.1:0-3853 GCA_964520685.1 uncultured Nitrospiraceae bacterium
GCGAGCACACCGCCGCGCCCTGTCCCCCGTGGCTCCCAATCACACAACCATACACAAATCATGCGACAAAATCCTCTCCTCCTGCCTCACGCCCAACAAGGCAGGCCACTTCCCCTCGCCGCACCCGCCAATCCTCGATTCTTCGCCACCTCATCGCAGTATTCATAGTATTGACAAATAATTCACCCTCGTTTCGCAGAGCCGAGCATCGGGTCTATGCGCACGGCGTGGTTTACCCGCGGTCACGCAGCTATTACTCCGGCCGGTTTTCACTTCCCGCCCGTCGCGAATAAAGTGCCACAACAACGGGTAATTGACGCGTGGGCACTTCACGCGGAGGGAACCGATAATGGCCGGCCACATGGCATTTGACTATGCCCTCGTGAATATTCTATACTCACCCACTGCTTACACGTGTGTACCGGCGAGACTTGGTGGCCATATCGCATTCCGGCGGTATGAGTTACACATGCAGAAACCCGTACATCGCCGAGGAGAGAGTAGTGAAACGTACTTTTCAGCCATCGAACATCAAGCGGAAACGGAATCATGGATTTCGCGCGCGCATGGCCACGGCGGGAGGCCGCAATGTGATCCGCCGCCGCCGGCAGAAGGGTCGGAAACGGCTCAGCGCGTAAAGTGTGAAGGTGATGAGCCTGTTGTGCCGGGCCAAAACAAGTTCCCCCGTCGGGAACGGCTCACCAAACAATCCGAATACCTCGACGTATACCGGAACGGTGAAAAACAGGTGGGCCGCGCGTTTATTTGCTATGCGGTCCGGCGGCACGGGCAAGGGCGGAAACTGGGTATCGCCGTATCGCGGAAAATTGGCAAAGCCGTGGTCCGCAATCGTCTCAAACGCTACGTGCGCGAGACGTTCCGCACCCATCGCATGGCGTTAGCCGAAGACGCGCACATCGTGTTCGTCGCACGGCCTGCTGCGGTGGCCCTCGACTACGCAGAATGTGAACAAGCGATGCGGGAGCTCCTCCGAAAGGGAGGCTTACTGAGTGGCTAAGGTGTTGGTATTGCTCATACGCGGTTACCAATACGCTATCTCACCCATTCTCACAGCCATCCTTGGACCCAGTTGCCGGTTTACGCCCAGTTGCTCCCAATACGCCATCGAGGCGATGGAGCGGCACGGCGTCATACGGGGCTGCGGGTATGCCATTTGGCGTGTTGCCCGTTGCCATCCCTATAGCCGCGGGGGGTACGACCCTGTCCCGTAACCGCCAGGCTCATCCTGCCCACAGGCCCGCCGGCCCGCGCGCCGGATAGGGGACGGCGGTCCGTCGTGCACGGGTCGCCAGGGAGAACATAGGGTGGATGACAATCAAGACAAGGGGCTGATGAAGAACCAGATGCTCGGCATCATCCTGATGACCGTGCTCATCTTCATCTGGTTAAACTATTTCACCCACCGGCCGCCCGCCGGACCGGAGCCCGGCCAGACCTCCACGCAAACCGCTCCCGAGACGCCCGAGCCCGATCAGGATGCAGAGACCGCCGCCGATGCCCAGCAGCCGGGCACGGAACCGGCCACCGACTGGCCCTATCTGCCACCGGTGCCCGAAACCACCGAACCTGACGACGAAGTCGCGCTCGAGAACGACCAGCTCCGTCTGGTGTTCACCAAAATCGGCGCGCGACTCAAGCGTGCCGAGGTCATCCTCGACAAGGAATCCAAGGATATCGTCCAGCTTGTGCCCGCTTCCGAAATGCCGGACACCGAGGCGGACTATCCCCTCGGGCTGTCGTTCGCGGCGCAGGAAGAACTTGGGGCCAAGCTCAACAGCCGCCGTTTCGAGGCCAGCCTCGACCCGTCCGGCCACGGCGTCACGTTCACCCTCACCACCCCCGCCCTTGTGGTTGCCAAATCGTTCGCATTTACCGATACCCCCTTCGTTATCGACACGCGCGTCCGCATCGAAAACCGTGAACAAAGCGAGCACCTCCTCGGCCGCGACCAAACCCCCGCCTATATTCTGGCATGGGAACCCAATGTAGACTCGCCCGACAAGAAAGCCGGCGTCGGACAGTCCATCGTGGTCCGTCACGAGGAGCGCAACGAGTATCAGGACACCCGGAAGCTGGACGCCAGCAACCCCGCCAAGTGGGTGCCCGATGCCGAGTGGATCGCCATCAAGAGCGCCTACTTCGTCGTCGCCCTGAAACACGCGCCCGAGGACACTGCCGAGGCGCAGCCCGCGCGCGCGTTCTATGAAGGCGGCTCCGAACGTTTCAAGGCGGGCCTCGCCGTGCCGCGCATGGAACTCGCCGCAAACGCCGCCAACACACAGGCGTTTCAGCTCTATATCGGCCCGAGCAAGCTCCAGATGCTCGCGGCCGCCTGGCCCACCCTCGATACCGCCCCCCGCTTCTTCCAGAGCGACACCTGGGCGTTTATGGACAAGTTCGCCACGTTTCTGCTGCGCTTGCTGAATTGGTTCTATTCGTGGATCCCCAATTACGGCGTAGCCATCATACTGCTCACCGTGCTCGTCCGCGTGGCCATGCTGCCCCTGACCCTCAAGAGCATGAAGAGCATGAAAAAAATGCAGCAGCTTGCTCCGGAAATCGAGAAACTACGGGAGAAATACAAGGAGGATCAGCAAGAACTCAACAAACGCATGATGGAGATGTACCGGGAACGCGGGGTCAATCCCGTGGGTGGTTGCCTGCCGTTGTTCCTCCAAATGCCCATATTCATCGCGCTCTACCGCATGCTGTGGAGCGCGTATGAGCTGCGCGGCGCGCCGTTCATCCTGTGGATTACCGACCTGTCCCAACCGGACCACCTCTTTCACACGCCCTACATGACGATGTTGCCGTTCGTGGGTCAATATCTCGAGTACTTCAATCTGCTGCCGATACTCATGGCGCTGGCCATGGTTGTCAGCCAGAAGGTGCTTCCCCAAACCGGCGCCGCGGCCAATCCCCAGCAAAAGACCATGATGACCCTCATGCCGGTCATGTTCGGGGTTATCTGCTACCGCATGGCGTCCGGATTGAATCTGTACATCCTGGTGAGCACCGTACTCGGAATCGTGCAGCAGGCCATTACCCGCATGCAAAAAGACGTAGACGTTTCCCCAGACAAACTCAAGGCTCCGCGCAAGCGCCAGCACTTCTACAAGGCCGCGCAGGAACGCAAACGCCGCATCGCCAAAGAAACCAAGGCCGCGGCACGACGGAGCCGGACAAACCGCCCCGCGGGCGCCGAACGAGACGTGAAAAGCGCCCCCAACGCGGACGAAAGGTAGAGGAGGAGAGAAGAATCCATGAGATCGGTCGAAGTAAGTGCCCGGAAACGGGAAGATGCAATTAACAAAGCCCTCAATGAACTCGGGATCGAGCGCCACGAAGCCCACGTGGAGATCCTCGACGAAGGAAGCCCCGGATTCCTGGGTATCGGCGTCCGCGACGTCACCGTCCGGGTTTCCACCGATGTTCCCGGCGAGGGCGGGTTTCCCATCGAAGCCGACGGCAACCGCGTCGATGCCGAAAGACGCCAGGCCCGCAACGAGCGCGGCCGCGGCGCCGCCGCCGAAGGCGGAAGACGCGGGCAACGGCGCGATCATCGAAATGGCGACCGCGGGCCCCGTGCCCAACAGCGCGACCGCTCCGGTGACCGGCCCAACCGCGACCGGCGCGACCGCCCGGACCGGCCAAGCCGTCCCGCCCAACAGAGTGGTGGCCGCCCGGACAGACCAAGCCGCCCCGTCCAGCAGGGTGGGGGACGCCCGGACAGACCAGCCCGCCCCGCCCAACAGGGTGGTGGCCGCCCGGACAGACCAGCCCGCCCCGCCCAACAGGGTGGGGGACGCCCGGACAGACCAGCCCGCCCCGC
>CAZFOG010000125.1:3953-15077 GCA_964520685.1 uncultured Nitrospiraceae bacterium
CCGAGACCTGAACCCAAGGAACGGCCGCCGGCGAAAATCCTCACCGACGCGCGCAGCAACGAAGCAGCCGCCCTCCTCAACGAGATCATCGAGCACATGGGCATCGAGTCCAAGGTCCAGCCCGTCGAATCCGTTCAGGGAGGGCTCACATTGTCGGTGGAATCGCCCGATTCCGCCCTGCTCATCGGTCGCAAAGGCCGCAATCTGACGGCCATGCAGTACTTGATCAACCGGATCTTCAACCGGCAGGACGAGTGGCAGCAGACGGAACGCATCATCGTCGACGTCGAAGGCTATCTTGACCGCCGCCGCGATACCCTCGAGGACATGGCCCTCCGCATGGCGGAACGCGCCAAGGCCTCGGGGCGGCGCGTCCGCGTGAAACCCCTCAGCCCGCAGGAGCGGCGCATCGTTCACCTGGCCCTCCACGATGACCCTGACGTGCGCACCTTCAGCGTGGGCGAATCCAACTACCGCAGCGTGATCATTGCGCCGGTCACCGAGGGCGACACGGATGAAGAGGACGACGACCGCGATTACCGCGACGACTACGAAGAGTCCGGCGCCGGAGCCGAAAAGGATTCACTCGACGATTCTGGCGACGATATGTTCGATGACGAATTCGACAACGGCGACGAGGAGAGCAGCGAGGACAAGTCTCCGCAGCAGAAACCGGCGTCCGAAAACCCGCCCGCGGATTCCCGGGAACCGGCTATCCCCGAGGACGCCGGCGACAGCGCTGACGAGGAGGAAGAGGACGACGCGGATAGCGACAGCGCGGATAGCGGCGGCGCCGGAGACCCGAAACGGTTTCGCACCCGCCGTGCAATAGGCCGCCGCGGCGCCATTCGCAAGCGCCGCCCTCCCAAGCACCTGGCTTCGGTCTCGGCCGACGGGGACAAATCCAGCGCCGGGGAAGCGAAAGAAGACGCCTCCCGTGTTTCGGACAACGCCTGAAGACACCATCGCGGCGATTAGCACACCGCCCGGTGAAGGCGCCATCGGTATCGTGCGACTCAGCGGCCCCGATGCACTCCGCATCGCGGCCGCTGTTTTTCATTCATCGTCCGGCCGCGACATCCGCACCGCGCGGGGCCGTGTATTTCACGGCGAGATTCACGCGGGCGAAGAGACCCTTGACGAAGTCCTCATTCATGTCATGCGGGCGCCCCACAGCTACACCTGCGAGGATGTCGTCGAGATCAATGCGCACGGCGGCGCGGGCCCCTTGCAGGCAATCCTCGAGCTGCTGCTCGAAGCAGGCGCCCGTCTGGCCGAACCGGGCGAATTCACCAAGCGGGCCTTTCTCAACGGCCGCATCGACCTGGTTCAGGCGGAGGCCGTGATTGATCGCATCCGCGCAAAAACCCGCGCCGGACTCCGGGCCGCCCACGCCGCCGCTTCGGGCACCCTGTCGAAGGCCATCGCCGGTATGCGCGAGCCCCTGCTGCAGGCCCTGGCGCGTATCGAAGCCGCCGTCGATTTCCCCGAAGAAGATCTGCCCGAACTCGTAACCCCTGCCGTGCATGCCGCGCTCGCGGAAACCGCGTCCCGGATGGAAACGCTGCTGAAAACCTCCGACGCGGGGCGGCTGTACCGCGAAGGCGCCTCTGTCACCATCGCCGGACGGCCCAACGTCGGCAAATCGAGTCTGTTCAACGCCTTCCTTCGTGACGCCCGCGCCATCGTCACCGCCCAGCCAGGAACCACCCGCGACCGTCTCGAGGAGTTCATCACGATCCAGGGCATCCCGGTCCGGCTGAGCGACACGGCAGGATTGCGCCACTCCGACGACGAGGCCGAGCGCATCGGCGTCGATATCGCCCGTATGGCTCTCAACTCGGCAGATATCATCCTCTTTGTGGTCGAGGCCACCGAACCCGCCACCCCGGAAGACGACGTGCTGGCCGACGATCTGGAAGCCCTCGAGGTCCCGATCTTTCTCGTAGTGAACAAGGTCGACCTGGCGCCGGCTCCGGATTTGGCGCATTGGCAAAACCGGTTCTCTGTCACATGCCTCGTCTCGGCCCCATCGGGAACCGGCCTCAACGAACTCGAGGCCTCCCTCGCCAAACAGTTGCTCGACGGGGCTTCCCTGAGCCCTTCGGAAATACTCATCAACCGCGTCCACCAGCGCGACAGCCTCCGGCGCGCCCACCAGGCTCTCACGCGGCTGCTGGCCAATTTCGGAGCGTCACCCGAGTTTCTCAGCATTGATCTGCGCGACGCCTTGAACGCCCTGGGCGAGATTACGGGCGAAACCACGACCGAAGACGTCCTGGACCGCATATTCTCGTCGTTCTGCATTGGGAAATAGCCGGGCGGCGGGGCGGCGTTTGAGCCCCTCAGTGATCCAGTGCGGCGCGAGTCTCGAACCGCAGGTATTCGGAAGCATACTGGGCCTTTTCGAGTGCCCTCCGGGGGGTGCGGGACGTCGCCAGCACATACCCGACGTCGTCGCGGGTGGGCACGTCCACCTGATGGCCCAGCACGGTCCCCACTTTGGCGCTGACCTCGACCGCGCCCACTCCCGGCACCGCCCGGGCCTTCTCGATCCCATGAACAGCGGACACGATTCCGGTTTTCGCCGTCAGCCACCACAGCGCTCCGCACGCGTGAAACCGGGGTGTTGTGTCGAAAGGCCGCTCCAGAGACGAGACCACATCCAGTTCAAGCAGGTCTATCCCGCTGATTGCAGGAAAGAGACCCGTCGCGAACCCCGGCATCTGGCCGATATGGCTCAATTCGACCAGGTGCAGCCCTTCCGCGCTCACCATGAACTCGAGCACGACAACCCCGTGAATGGCCCCTGCAACACGCAGCACCGTGCGGACCTGCTCGCGCAATTGGGCGCGCAACGGACCCGCCACCCGCACCGGCGCAACGATAGCCCGGTCGAAGAGATGATCGTGCTCCGCCGGCACGTTACTGAATACGGCGAGGGTCCCCCAGTTGCCATTACCGCGATGACAGACCACGCGGTATTCGTGGCCCGTAAGGTATGGTTCAACCAGCACCCTTCCGTCCGACGCGACTCGTGCCGCACGCGCGAATGCCAGCGGCGCATCATCCAATTCCCGGACGATCAGGGCCCCGCGGCCGCCGTCTCCGTCAACGGGCTTAACCACGGCCGGAAGCCCCAGGGTATGCAGGGCCGCTACTGCGGTCGCCAGCGAATCGGCCACGCCAAAACGGGGGTTTAGCTCCGTGTGCTTCGCCAAAGCAGTCCGAAGCGCTTCTTTGTTTCGCAGCAATCGCCCCGCCCGCACGGAGAAACATGGAAACTTCAAGGTCTTCGCGGCCGCCGCCACAACCTCCGCATGGGTTTCATCGGCGCAATAGATGCCCTCGACACGCTGTTTACGCGCCGCTTCCACCACGCTTTCCTCGCTGGTGGCCGAAGCTTCGCAGATAATAGGCTCGATGCCAGCCTGTCGTGCGGTAGCGGCCGCCCGGGCGGCGGGGTTCGCGATGCCAACGATTAGAATGCGCTTTTTCAATACACAACTCGCTCGTTCGGGCGGCCCCGCATATCTCCCGGCATGGCTCCATCGCCATGGCCCGGAAGGCCTGCCGCGTTAGCCCCCCACAGGAATGTGGATACACGTCTTAGAAACGGATGGTCACGGATGGCCCGGGTCGCGTCAAGAGCAATACGATACCGGGTCCGTCCCAGTCTCCGCAAGAACGCGTGCGTGTTCCGAATCGTCGATGGACCCCAGTAAGCTCAGGGCGAGGCAAGATACCCTGTCTGCTGCGTGTATCTGCCTCTAGCGCCAACGGCCCGCTGCCCTCCCAACCGGATAGGTTCGAGGCTCCTTTCCCCGTCCAACGCACCCATCCGCCTGCGGCGGACAGGCCAATCCACCCCGTCCACCCGGTCCACCCCGTCCACCCGGCTCCGAAATCTTGACACAACGTCAAGAGACCGGTATGGTCATCTGGTAACAGGGGAGTGGGGGCCAAGGTGCGATTCTCCGGTCTGATTCCTTCCGGTGCGGAAAGGAACGGGCAACCTCGAACCGGGGGCGCATCCGGATGATTTTCCTTGGCGCCGGCTCAGTCCGGCAGCGTCCAGAGCTGGGAGTGACGCTCTGCTGGGGGCTGTCTGCAATCGGAGCGGACCTGTCTTGAGCCGCGCACAAGGGTTTGACCCAGCGGTTCCGAATGGCTGGAACAAAGGGAATCCCCCTTTTTCAGGGGTAAAGAAGGACTCGAACCAACCACTATCGTTGCTGTCTTCCGGGCCGTTGCGATACACCGCGCAGGAGAGCGCATGACACCTCACTCCACAACGCGAATCGCAGAAAAAGCCAACTCCTGGTTGTATTTCGCCTCTGCCGTGACCTCCACGCTGCCCAAAGACCCATAACTCTCCCCGCTCGCGATCCCCGCAACCAGTCTGACGCATGAACCGATCGCCTCACACGTGCCGGGGTGATTGCTTTTGAAAGAGGGAATCCAAAGTGAACATGCACTGGATCGACTGGGCCATCGTGTTCGGTCTGCTTCTGTTTATTGTTGGCTCTGCAATCTATACCAACCGCTACACGCGCAGTGTGGCCGATTTTCTGGCGGCCAACCGCAGTGCGGGCCGCTATCTGCTCTGCATCGCATCGGGAATTGCCGGCCTGGGCGCCATCAGCGTGGTGGCCTTCTTCGAGATGTATTACGAAGCGGGTTTCACGGCCATTTGGTGGAAGGACATGATGTGGATGCCCCTGACTCTCCTGATCGCCTTGTCCGGGTGGGTTGTTTACCGCTTTCGCGAAACCCGGGCGCTGACCCTGCCGCAATTTTTCGAAATGCGTTACGGCAGGAGTTTTCGCATCTTCTCGGGGTTCATCATCTGGATTTCGGGTATCGTCAACTTCGGCATATTCCCTTCCGTAGGCGCGCGGTTCTTCATCCATTTCTGCGGCCTGCCCATGGAGGTTCCGGGCATCGGTTTGCCCATGTACGAAACGGTGATGTTTCTCCTGCTGGCCGTTTCGTTGTTCTTTGTATTCATTGGCGGCCAGATCGCGGTCATGATCACCGACTTTTTCCAGGGGATGTTCACCAATGTGGTCTTCCTGATCATCCTGGTGGCCCTGTTCTTCGTTTTTGACTGGCCGGAGTTGATGTATACCCTCAAAACGGCTCCGGCGCCTGATGCGTCGCTGCTGCATCCGTTCCGTACGAGCGCCCATGAGGGTTTTAACATCTGGTACTTCCTCATCCAGGTCTTCACGGTCGTGTACGGATTTCGTGCCTGGCAGGGGTCCCAGGGTTACAACTGTTCGGCGAAGACCGCCCACGAGGCCAAGATGGCGGGCATTCTCGGCGAATGGCGCGGTATTGTGTTCACCATCGTCATCATGTTGCTGCCCATCGGCGCCTACGTGATCATGCACCACCCCGACCAGGCTGCGACCGCTCAGGAGGTCACCGAAGCGCTCGGGCGTATCGAGAATCCGACGATCCAGAAGCAGATGACCGTTCCGCTGGTATTGGCCAAGGTTCTGCCCACGGGGGTGGTAGGCCTCCTGTGTGCCGTCATGCTGATGGCGTTCATCTCGACCCACGACACCTATTTGCACTCCTGGGGCAGCATTTTCGTGCAGGACGTCGTATTGCCGTTCCGCAAAAAGCCACTTACCCCCAGACAGCACATCCGGCTCCTGCGGGTGTCGATTCTGTTTGTGGCGGTGTTCATTTTCTGCTGGAGCATGTTGTTCAAACAGACCGAATACATCTTCATGTTCTTTGCGATCACCGGGGCGATCTGGCTGGGCGGCGCCGGGTCCGTCATCATCGGCGGGCTGTATTGGAAGCACGGCTCGACGAAGGGCGCATTCGCCTCGTTGATCATCGGGGCCGTCGTCGCCCTCTCGGGGATTGCGCTTCAGGTCTGGTGGCCCCGACTGTATTCCTGGACGGAGACCGGTATGCCAGGCCTTCTGGCCTCGGTCAGGTACGTTCTAGACGGCATTTCCGGCTGGGGCATTGGGATCCATTGGGAAGTCACGCCCGAGAAATTCCCGATAGACGGCCAGTGGGTCAATTTCTTCGCCATGATCGCCGCCATCGCGGCATACATTGGCTTCTCCCTCTACGACTGGCTTGTCCTGCGGAAACGGCCCGCAAATATGGACCGCCTCTTGCATCGCGGCAAGTACGCCATCGCCGGCGAGCATCTGGGAGGCGCGTCCGCCCCCGTACAGGGCTGGCGGTCGTTCATTCCGTCGCCGGAATTCACCCTTGGGGACAAGTGCATCTATTACGGCAAATTGATCTGGTCGTGCGGCTGGGTGGCGGTATTCCTCGTGGGAGTGGGCTACCAGGTCTGTCTCGTATGGCCGGGTTTCGTGGAACCCTCCTCGATTGACACCTGGGCTGCCTTTTGGAGCGTCTGGGTGGTCATTGCCGTCGTGTTCGCCGTATTCACCACCATTTGGTTTGCCATCGGCGGCATACTGGATATGAAGGACCTCTTCCGGACCCTGGCGAATCTCAAACGCGACGATATGGATGACGGACGCGTTCTGGAACGGTATGATATTGACGACGAGGCCGAACCACAACAGACCGGGGAGTAGGAATATGCGAAACACGATAGCGATCTGGGGATCGATTGTACTGGCCGCGGCGGACCTGGGCTGCCAATCCCTGCCGCCGATATCTACAGCGCCAGAGCCCGAGGTGTACCTTGTCAGGCAAACCGATCAAACCATTACCATCGACGGGCGGCTCGACGAACCGGCCTGGCAACGGGCCAACGTCATCAGCCGGTTCTTTGTATACAGTCCGCCGGATGCCTCCATCCTATCGCCGACCGAAGTCCGGATGCTCTGGGACCAGGAATTCCTATACCTTTCTTACCAGTGCGAGGACAAGGATGTCTGGTCGTTTTCGGATAAGCCCGACGACTCGCTGTGGGACGGTGATGTGGGGGAGTTCTTCGTCAAGCCCTATCGCGACCAATTGTTCTACTACGAGTTTGTGATCGCCCCCAACGGCACCGTTTTTGATGCACGCTATCCCAGCCGGGGCGCGGGCGGTGCGAACCGGTTCAAGGCCTGGGAATCGGGGATCACCGTGGCATCAACCGTGAACGGCACCGACAACGACCATCGCGATGACGATTCCGGGTATATCATCGAGGCCGCCATACCCTGGGCCGCGTTCCGCGAGGCGGGCAAACCGTCTATCGGCACGGAATGGACATTCGGCGCGTTTCGCTACGACTATTCGAAGCTCTTCGAGGACCCCTTGATGCTCAAGTCGTTTCCAGGCGAGGCGGCGCACGGGTTCCATTCGTACGAGAGCTTCAGCGAGATGCGGTTCGTATCTCAGTAAGAACGGCATAACCGGAGAAGCCAGGATTCTTCTTCCAGGGGGCATCAATGGGCAAGAACTTCATTCTCGCACTTGACCAGGGGACGACATCGTCGCGGGCGATTCTTTTTGACCCTTCGGGCGCCATCCGCGGCTCGTGCAACGAGGAGTTTCGGCAAATCTATCCCCAACCCGGGTGGGTCGAACACGATCCCGAGGACATCTGGCGCACCCAGTACGCCACCGCACAAAGGGTGATGCAGGAAGCAGGGGTGACGGCCGGTGACATCGCGGCCATTGGCATCACCAATCAGCGCGAAACCACGGTAGTGTGGGATCGCAGGACGGGAGAGCCCATCCACAACGCCATCGTGTGGCAGTGCAGGCGCACCACCGACATCTGCGAACAGTTGACCGCCGGCGGGCTGTCCGAGGCCTTCCGCGAGCGGACGGGACTCGTTGTGGACGCCTATTTCTCGGGAACGAAGGTCAAATGGCTGCTCGAGCATGTGCCCGGGGCGCGTGAACGCGCGGAAAACGGGGAACTGTGCTTCGGTACGATCGATTCCTGGCTCCTCTACAAGCTCACCGGGAAGCACGCAACCGACCCGAGCAACGCATCACGCACCCTGCTCTACAACATCTTCGAGCACCGGTGGGACGAGACGCTCCTCGAGTACCTTGACGTGCCCCCGGAAGTCCTGCCCGAGGTGAGGCCCACAAGCGGCGTGTTCGGCGAAACATCCGTCTTGGGCGGTTCGATACCCGTCAGCGGCATGTGCGGCGATCAGCAGAGCGCCCTGTTCGGCCAGACCGCATTCGGACATCTTGAAAGCAAGAACACCTACGGCACCGGGTGTTTTCTGCTGGCCAACACGGGCGGGAGTCCTGTGAAATCCAACCACGGTCTGGTCACAACCATCGCGTGGGACCTGGGCCCTGGCGCTCAATACGCCCTCGAAGGCAGCATTTTTATCGCGGGCGCGGTCATCCAGTGGATTCGCGATGAGCTGAAGATGATTGCAGGCGCAGCGGAAAGTGAGACCGTTGCTGCCGAAGTTGAGGACACCGGCGGCGTCTATGTCGTTCCCGCGTTCGTTGGCCTGGGCGCTCCCCACTGGGACATGCGCGCCCGCGGGGTCATCGTGGGGCTGACGCGCGGAAGCAACCGCGCGCATATCGTACGTGCCGCCCTCGAATCGCTGTCATTCCAGACCCACGACATCATCCGCAGCATGGAATCCGACACCGGGGCCAGGATACCCGTCCTGAAGGTGGACGGTGGCGCGGCAGCCAACAATCTGCTGATGCAGCACCAAGCCGATGTTCTGGGCATACCCGTCGTTCGCGGCAAAGTCACTGATACGACAGCACTTGGAGCGGCTTTCCTGGCCGGGTTGGCGGTCGGAATCTGGCCCAATCAGGACGCCCTGCGGGGAATTTGGCAAGAGGAACGCGTTTTTGAGCCCGTCTGGAGCGCAGACCGGCGTTCGGAAGCGCTAAGTGGTTGGGAACACTCGATTAAGATGGCTCGACTACGATAAATACCAAGCGTGTAAACAGTGAAATGATAGGTGGTTGCGTTCTTTTGCCTTGCCGTGGTACAATTCAGTTGGTCAGCGCCACATGTGGCGTTTCTCCTTCCGCGGAGGCCCACGGAACTTAGTTTCCTGGGCCTCTAAAATAACTTGTGAGCGGGTTGAGCGCGGCTCCCCGACACGAGTTCAGGCATATGAGGCCGGTGCGTAACAGCATCGGTCTCTCTTTTTATGAAGGCCCGTACATGTCCGGACCCGCAGCATCACGACGATTCACTTCATGTCGATGACGATTACGGCAGGCATCGGCGAGCCGGTTACGGGAATCGCGATCCCTGAATCAGCATCTCCGCGCCACTCGGCTTCCTGGTACGCGTCATCCGTGGATTCGGAAAGCAGTTCGAACCGCTTTACGCTCCGGACGCTTTCCTTCGCAAGCCCGCTTACGTGCAGATTGGCCGTCACCTCGATGGTATCCTCTTCACTCAAGGCCCGCCAGGCTTCGTAGAAGTTGACGCCGATACGTTTCCGGTTGTCGAGGATACGGCCGTCGAACGATTCGACCGGATACCACGCGGCGATGAGGAGGCGAGGCATTCCGTTCATGGTCCGCAGAAAACTCCGGACTTGCATGCCGGGTTCTTCGTGCGAGACATCGCTCACGCTCACTTCGTAACGGTCGTTGCGCATGCGTTTCGGGTTGTCGGGCAGCAGGCTCGCGATATTGCGGTACACGTGACCCATGGGACGAAGGCCCCGCGCGTCTTCCTCCGTGTCGTAATAGAGCGAAAAGTTGTGTTCGCCGCGCATGTCTTTGTACCACACCGCGATCTCGACGCCCAGGAAGATGGTCTCGAGATAGTGCCGCGCACAGTATGCCGCCTGCTCACTCTCGGAATAGACCAGATTGCGCCACGAATCCCGGTGTTTCTTCTCGAGAAACGGGACTATCGCGTACCCGCGTTCGGAATCGGCCACGATGACGTGATGACCTTCGGGCACGTACTGCGCGATACGCCCCCGCAACCAGGCAATGTCCTCCGCGAGCCCGCTTTCGGGGAGCAGGGTATGCCGATGGTACCCGTGATAGGTGATGACGTCGACGGCCTTTCGGGCCAGCAACCCTTCTTTGAACGCGGTCTCGATGAAGCCCTTGTCCATCCACGCGGTAGAGAGTGCCGCCACCTTCGCGGCAGGGTCGGCGGCTTTGATGGCCTCGGCTGCCCCGGCAGCCATCCTGGTGTATGTGGCGGGGTTGTTCCAATAGCCGCCCATCGGGAAGACCTCGGGTTCATTTCCGAGTTCCCAGAGGATGCCCTTGCCCGCGTAACGTCCGGCAGCAGCTCCGCACCACCGGACTACGGCGTCAAGCACAATCTCCTGGTTGTCCTTGTCCTCCTCGTACAGGGAACACAGATTCTCCATGGTCAACACGCACATGACCCGGAATCCGTGCTCGAGGTAGTAGTGGAGCAATTCGTCGGCGCCGGTCCAGTCGTAATTCCCGCGTGTTTCTTTCTCGACGTTGCGCCATCGCACGCTCACCCGGACCCATTGGGCATGAACATCGTGCATGGCTTGCGCCCGGAAAGGCGTATGGATGACAACCCCGAATGGGCCAGCATCAGGAAACATGGGTGCCGGCCAGCCTGCCGGTTCCGCAGCCATGGCTACAGACGCCAGGAACAACAGAGACGCGCACCAAACATGACGGCATACCATCGGTTATCCCCCTTTGAGGCCGCCGCGGGGCACAACGCCCCTCAGAACCGGTAGTTTACAGCGCGGGGCGTTGCGATGTCCCGCCGGCAGGCATCAGCATTTCTGAGACCGAAAGGGGCGGCTTGATGGCCTCGGCAAGACGGACCAGCGTTGCCGACACTTCCTCGATGCGCGCAAGCACCTGTTCACTGGATACCATATCTTCGCGGAAGTCGGCCTCTTCAGCGTAAACGAATCGCGGCACGATGATGGTGCGGAAATCCAGCATGAGGCTGTTGGCGAGCTTGAGGGGCCCCATGTAACTGGTCTTGCCGCCGGCCGCACACAGGAACCCGACCACCTTGTCCTTCCAGGCGGTGCCGGTGAGTTCGATGAGGTTCTTGCAGGCGGCGTTCACGTCGAAATTGTAGATGGGCACGGCAAGAAGAACGGCATCGGCGTCCTGGATCTGTTTCGCGACCTGCTGGACGGGTTCGGTGGCGTACGCCGAATCGCCATCGCAGAACGGCAAGTTGGCCTCGCGCAGGTCTACAAACGTGGTTTC
>CAZFOG010000126.1:0-15068 GCA_964520685.1 uncultured Nitrospiraceae bacterium
CAGATATCATATCAATTTTATACTATAGACTAAGTTGCACATAGAGTGGTGGAATGAATAATTGGATAAAATTTTTCCGAAAAAAATTATTTTACTTAATCATTTTTTCCCGAATCAATTCCTTATAAATATTATCAACCCGGGATACCATTTCCTCGATTGACCATTTCCCTTTTACAAAATTTTGTCCATTGCGTCCATGTGATTTTATCAAATCCCTATCATCAATATATTTAACAATCTTTTCCGCCAATTCATTTACATTCTTTGGTTCAACCAGAAAACCATTTATCCCATCCTTTACAATTTCAGGTACACCATCGACATTAAAAGCAACTGATGGTAAACCAACTGCTGCAGCTTGTACCAACACCCTTGGTAATCCTTCCCGCAAAGAACTAAGTATAAAAATATCCATCATACCCATAATCTTCTCAATATCGGTTCTATAGCCAGTAAAAATAACATTTTTTTCTAGTCCGATGTTTATGGAATATTTAACTAGATTTTCTTTTTCTTCTCCTTCCCCAACAATCAATAGAATTAAATTGATATTTTTCCTCTTTTCCTTTAAAATTGTTAAAGCATCAAGAAGGTATTTATGTCCTTTAGCTTTCTCAAGCCTTCCAATCATACCCATAATGAAACTTCTTGGCTCAATATTTATTTCTTTGATTAAATCTTCTCTATTCATTTTATTTCTTGCATTAAAAAATTTATCCAGCTTAATCCCAGTATAAACAATATAATGATTTTTCATGCTTCCAATTCCTCTTCTAATATATTGTTCAGAAAGTAAACGGCTTACTGAAATAAAAGCATCAGTATACTGGCTTATCAATCTCTCAAAAAACATCAATGCACAATTTAAAGAATAGTTTGAAAAAGTATCAATTGCGGTACCATGTAATCTACAAATAATAATAGGTATCCCTGCTACTTTTGCTGCTATTCTTCCTAATATTCCTGATTTTGTAGTATGCGTATTGACTATATCATAACGTCTTTTTCTTAATATCACTAATAATTTAATTAATACTATGGGATCCCATAAAAAATCTAGTTTTCCCTTTAATCCATTTACCTGAATCACTTGAAAACCAATTTCCTTACTTTTCTGAAATACCTCTTCTTTACAATCATCACCTACGATTAGATCAATTGAATATTTCTTTTTATCCAATCCCTCTATCGTTTGCAAAACATCTTCTTCTGCTCCCCCTGATATCATCCTAGAGATAATATGAGCGATTTTAATTTTTCTATTCATCAACTAATTTACCTTTTAAATTTTTTACAAATATCTCTTGAGATCCTTATATTTTTTACACAATCCAAATTTTTAAAAGTCTGCTTTGCTGTTCTTTTATTCCTTCTTCAAAATCTATAGTTAGTTCCAAAATTTGGATTTTTTTACTTATTATTATCTACTCATATATTTTCATTTCATTTTTTAAAAACTCTTTATATTCTAATATTGCCTTTTTCTAGTATGTTTTTTGACAAGACAAATTATTGCCATCAAAGAACAAAAAATCCATGAATCCATATTAATAATTTTATAATTCTTAATAGAAATCGTGGTTCTTTCAGCAATGTCATCAATAGAGGGTAAGCCCTTTCTCGCCTGCCATCTTCAACACATTTCAAATAGATTTTCTTCCAATAGTCATTAAATAAATTGAAATGTGTTCATATCAAGCCTTACCAGGTTCCCTAGACAGTAGATCATGTAAGACAATTACACCTCGATTCCAAATAAAAAATAATAAGTACTAGACATGGATTAGGTGTTTTTTCACTCATAAGTGATCTCGATGTATATACAGGTAAATATTCAAGAATAATCCTGGCAATGCAAATTAGAACCAACAATTGCGAAGTGGTTTTAAACATTAATCAGGAATCCTTTGATGTAAAGCAACCATATAAAAGTGTAACATCTCCTGAGAATAAACTTTAATCGAATGTTTAGAACTGATTCTCTTATAAGCATTCTGACCTAAGAAATTTCTCATATTTTTATCTTCTAATAGTATTTTAATATTTACTGCAAGTACTTCTTTATTCTCAGGATGCACTAAAATACCTTCTTTCTTATCCTCTATCACTTCCGATATTCCGCCAACGTCTGTTGCAATGATAGGCATTTTATAACTCATAGCTTCTAGAATCACCATGGGTAATCCTTCCCATCTGGAAGGAAGAATAAAAATACTTGAAGTTTTCATTAAATTTTCAATGTCTTTTCTTATTCCTAAGAAATCAATTTCTTTGTCCAACTTGAGTCTTTTTGAGAGATTTATCAAATCCGCCCTCAAAGGGCCTGATCCAACAATTGCGACTTTTACCTTTTTATTAAATCTATCTTTTAGAATTGCGATCGCTTTTAATAAAATATCAACACCCTTTGCTTTGGTCAACCTACCTACAAAAAGGATGTCATAAATCTTAGAATAATTTTCATTTAGATTTTTTGGGATAGGAACAGCATTGGGAATAACTAATGTTTTCCCCCTTACAGAAGGAACCCACTCCAATAAAGTGGACTCAACTTGCTTACTAACACAAATAATTTTCTGAAAACGGCTATAGGTAAATGTGTCAATTAATTTAAACAATTTAATTGATCTTCTTCTATTATAGATATTATGTTCACTGAAAATCCACTTTAGACTTTGTGGTAAAAAAAGAGAGGCTATCGCTGAATATATATCAGCTGGGAATAAATGAACATGAATAATGTGGTATTTTCTCTTTTTGATTAGATTAATTAATTTAACTATTCCCCTGATATCATACTTACATTGTAAATTAAAATCCCAAACTTGCAATCCGGCATTGAAAAGATCATCCTTGAACATAGAGGCTGAATATAATGTTGCTATCTCAATCTGAAATTGTTCATTATTTTTTGACTCTAAGATAAAATTTTTTAGAAGAGATTCAGCTCCTCCACTTCCTAGAGAGTCTATAACTTCTAAAATTTTTGTTTGCATACTTAGTATATTAACCCTTTAGAGATTGTTATATATTTAAGAATTAAAAATAAGGTAAATAATATTTAGTATATAAGAACCTAAAAGTAATTAATTGATAATTTTTTCATATTCAGAAATAATTTCCTTTACTTCAAAATCAAGTGCTCTATCTATAATTTTTTTTGTATACCTTAATAATATTTCTCTAGAAGAATAAAGTTTTATAATACTTTCTTCCAATAATTTTTCCTCATTTGTAAGGGGAATTTTAGCATCCAATAAAAGACCATTGCATACTGGTACAAGAATACCATATTCACCGAATTCAATCTTTACTGTCTTATGGTTGATGTTTGTATCTGGTGCTAATATTTCTCTAGGCCCTGAATCACAATCTGATGATATGACTGGGATACTACAAGCCATCGCCTCAACTAATGCATTTGGGAACCCCTCATATAAGGATGGAAAAACAAAAAACATAGATCTAGAAATATATTTATAAGGATTCTTTTGAAATCCTAAAAAATGAACATCTTTTTCAATATTTAAATCTTTAGTTAACTTTTTTAAACTTTTTTCTAATTCTCCCTGTCCTAAAATAATAAGCTGCATATTAGGAATTGATGCTTTTACTTTACTAAAAGCCCTGATCAGATGACATTGTCCCTTTTGCTTAGTTAATCTTCCCATAGTTATTGCTACAGGAAATTCAAATATTTTTCTATATTTACTTTCTATCTCCTGTTCTGTCTGTTTTTTTATTTGTTTTAAATCATAAAAATTATAAATTACTTTTATTTTGTTTTTATTTATAGAATAGTTTTTAACTAAATCTTCTTTTACACCATCAGAAACTGCCACTAATACATCCGCATAATTGTAAAACTTCTTTATTAAGTAATTGTGAATTTGATCATAGAAATGACTAGCATTCTTCGACTTAAAATTTCTTATTGACAAAATGATTTTATCATTTCCCCGACTAAATAAATTTACTATGTTAGCACTATCTAGGAAACTGATACTATACTCAACATGATATATTTTCTTAATTATTTTCAATTTATAAATCCTTCTGATTAAATTAATTAGCTTGATTATAAAATTATGACTCGCTTTCATATCTAAATTAATCAGCTCTCCATCATGCTCATACACTATGTTTCTGGCATCAAATACGATAATATATTTTTTATATCTATGATTTGAAAGAAACTGCAATAATTTAGAAGCAGTTCTTTCAGCTCCTCCTCCCTCAAGGTTTGGAACGATAATAGCAATGGTCTTCTTTTTTTTAATCAATCTATTCCTCTAAATATGGTCAAAAAAAATAAAATATCTATATTTTTAATGTTGATACCAAGTCCCAATTATCTAATGTCCATTTAACCGTTCTAATAATACCTTTTTCTAAATCAATCTTTGGGATCCAACCTAATATATATTTTGCCTTGCCTATATCTGCCCAGGTAGATTTCATATCTGTTTTATGGAAATTTTTATATTCATAGCTAGCTTTTTTGTTGGTATATTTTTCAATTAGCTGAATCATCTCTGAGAGTTTATGGGGTTTATTATTTCCTAAATTGATAACTTCATACCCTACTGGCTTTGTTGCTCTAACTGTCCCCTCAGCAATATCATCGACATATGTAAAATCCCTTTCCTGGCTGCCATCTCCATAAATTACAATCGGCTTGTCCTCCAATATCCATTTAATAAAGCGAAATGGACTCATATCAGGTCTGCCTGCCGGTCCATAGACTGTAAAGTAGCGCAAAATACTCACATCGATTCCATAGAGGTAATGATAGGTATAAGCTATTATCTCAGCTGATTTCTTAGTAGCAGCATAAGGAGAAATGGGATGATTGACTGGTAGATCTTCTACAAAGGGTGTCTTTTGACCGGCATATACAGAGGAACTTGAAGCCAGGATATATTTTCTTGTGCCAAATTCTCTACACATCTCCAAAATATTTAGGTTTCCAACTATATTTGTTGAAAAATAGACAAATGGATTTTCAATACTATAACGCACTCCTGCTCTAGCAGCAAGGTTGATCACCGTTTCTATTCTATGATTTTTAAATAATTCTTTTAAAACATCAATATTCTCAATGTCTACTTGATAAAATGAGAATCCTTCATATTTTTTTAACATATCCAGACGATGCTGTTTTAGCCTAATATCATAATAATGATTTAAGTTGTCAATTCCTATAACTTTTTTATTTTCTTCCAATAACTTTTCAGAAACTTTACTTCCAATAAAGCCAGCTGCACCGGTAACAATAATCTTTTTCATTAATATTTTTTTATCATCAATCTAAAATGATATCCTCTTAACTCCATTTCTTGTATAAAGTTAATACCGTAACATCATCTAGCTTTAATCAAACTCCTATATTGTAAATTACTAATCCAAAAATCTTTTTTCTTAACTGAATTGCTATAGTATCAATCTATCTAAAATAAATACTACAAAATAAATTCATCAACAAAAGTATTTATCCGATTGTTTTTAAATCTTAGCATTTACTTTATTTTAACTTTTTTCTATATTTTATTATTCGATAATAATCTTCAATGAAATCAATTTCAGACCAAAAAAAACCTTTTATATCTGCCACATTAATATCTATTTCATCAATAAAAGAGTACAAAATATTCTCCCACCAAAGATTATGATTTTGAGCACCTATTAGAGATTCTAATCTACCCAAAAACTTATTCAAGAAGCTTTCCCTTATTTTTGCAATACCCACATATTCAGCTGTAAAATCTTTTAAATCTTTTCCATGATCAACTAATTTATTACCATTGCATTTAAAAAGGTAATCCGTATTTTTACTTGTATCCATTAGCATAACTTGTTCTAAATCATTTTCAAGTATAACGTCAAGTATTCTCTGCTCCCAAAAAACATCTGCATTAGCAATAATTATATTATCGCCACAGATTTCTCTCTTTGCAAACCATAATGATGCAATACTATTTGTGACATCATAAAATGGATTATAATAATATTTTACATTTAACCCTTCTAGTGAACTTATAACCATATCCTTGTTATACCCAACTACAATGCTAACATCTATATCATTATCTAATAACATTTTTACTGTATAGCAAATTAAAGAAAGACCACCAATATCAAGTGTGCATTTTGGTTTCTCTCCCACATATCTACTTATTCTTGTTCCTCTTCCTGCAGCAAGCAAAATCGCTTTCATTTAATTTCCTCCAGATTTTATTGTCAATTTTCCATAATCACTACAAACTTTTGCTCCAAGTTTAAGATACATTTTTAAGATATCCATGTCATGGCAAAATAAAAATACTCTTTTATTTTCTTTAATAAGAGTATTTGACAGAAAAATATGGAGCAGCTTACCATAACTATTTCCTCTATAATCAGGGTGAACTATCAATCCTCCCATAACCGCGATACCAGGAGCTTCAGCATAAGTTGCATAATGAGCAACGATTTTATTATCTTTTCTAATAAGAATATTTCTTCCAATATTATTAATAAGTCTATTTACTAATTGTTGTTCTAATTCAGGTACAGTATAATGACCACCTATGCCCTTATCCATACATATTAATTTTGCAATTTCTTTCATATCTGAAATTGTTGCAAATTCTATTATAGTATTAAAATTAATTTCAGTTTCACAAATTTGCTCTAGGAATTTGCCATAATTTTCACTATAATTATTTTTAACATTATGATATATGCACTTTATAGATTCACTTTTTCCTGAAATCATTGCTGGTTTATAGTCCAATATTAATTTTATAATATCTTCATATTCTTTATCATGTTTTCCTGTGATAAATATTTGAAAACTATTATAATACTTCAAGATAATTTTTATAATTATAGAATTTTTTTCTTCTATCCATACTTTAATGAAATTTTTTTTAATCCCATATACTTGTATATCAATGTAAAGATAAATATTATCGGTCATATGCTCAGATAGAGTGGATATAATTCTTTCTTTATCCTCTTGGCTAGCTAGTCTAATCATAAAATGCCATCTTTCCTCATATGATCAAAAGCTTCAATAATAGCATCATTATCTTCAACTTTTAAAGCCCCAATGTGGCCTACTCTAAATAATTTTTCTTTCAAATCTCCACCATTTGGGGCTACAAAAATATCATAATTATTTTTTAAATAAATATAAATTTGGTAAGCAGAAGCTTCTCCAATCGGTTGGAGCGGGGTAAGAGTATTTGAAAGGTTTTTTGATGGAATAATGAATGGAAAATCTTTTATCTTTTTTCTAAAATCACTAGCAAGGTTTTCAACTTTTTTTATTTCAGAATCAATTCCATTATTTATTATCATATGTAATTTTTTATTCAATTGAATTAAATTATTTACAGCAGGAGTGTAAGGTGTTTGTCCTCTTTCACCATCATTCAAATAATCAATTAAATTAAAATATAAAGATTTAACATTATTTTTTTTTATATTATCCTGAGCTTTCAAGTCTATCACAATATATGACATTCCAGGAGGCAATGAAATTGCTTTTTGTGAACTTAAAATAGTAATATTACTATTATTGTGAGACATATCAAACGGATCAGATAAAAATGAACTTATAGCATCAACAACCAAAAGGATATTATTAGCCTTACAAAACTCTCTTACTATTTCCATATCATACAATACACCAGTTGATGTTTCATGTACATTTATTAAAAAGCCGGAATATCCTTTGCCATTATATTTTTGCAAGTGTTTTTTTGTTAATGGCTCAAAATAATCTAATTTAATTTCATCAAAATTAAAATTATATATATCACAAATTTTTTTAAACCTTTCCCCAAAGCTTCCCCCATTTACAACAAGTATTTTGTCCTCTCTGTTAAAAACATTTATAATCACAGATTCCATTGCTGCGGTACCAGAACCAGTTAGAAAAATTACTCTAGATAAGCAAGGGGCATTGATTATTTCTTTAAGTAATTTTTCATTTTCCAAAATAATATTTGAAAATTCCTCGGTCCTAAAGTAAGGAATTTGATTTGAACCAATTTTTAATATTTCATCCTCCATCATAACCGGACCTACTGCAAAATTAATCATTTCTCACCTCTTAACAAATCAACTTTTTATTTGATTTATTATATATTCAGACACTTTTTCAGATGCTTTTCCTGTTTCTATTGTTATATAAAATCTTAATAGGTTTTCAGCATTTTTTTGGGCAGTTTCTTGGTCTAAATCCATAACCTTCTTTATTAAATCATCATGACTATAAGCTATATAGTATGGTGATTCTTTAAAATCAAACATAAATTCCCTATCTTCCTTTAAATATTTTTCATAATCTGGTTGATACATAATGTAGGGTCTTTTTAAAAGGACAAAATCACCCACTGATGATGAATAATCAGTAAGTAAAAAATCTGTAATTAAAAGCAAATCAACCATATCCTCAAATAGTGTAACATCTATAATTTTATTTTTATTATTATCAATATATTTAAAACCTGCACTCGCAGCATGCGCACGGACTAAGCATACCCATCTTTCATTTGTTTTTTTCTCTAAACATTTAATAATTGATGGTAGATTGATGTAATCAATATCTTGGTATTTGCTAAATCTGGTATTGTTTCTTCTATAAGTCGGTGCATAAAGCAGTATTTTATCCTTAATAGATAAATTAAGACTCTTTTTTATTTTTATTAATTCATTAAAATCATATTGAATTAACTTATCACACCTGGGTGAACCTGCTTTAAGGATTTTACCACTATAATTAAAAGCTGTCCTATAAAGTTTATCTCCATACTCAGAGCCAGCTATTGCTAAATTGCATATTTTTGATTCAATATATCTTCTCATATTAAAAGGTGAATTATACAATACTTTTTTAAATCCTCTATCTCCATGCCATGTTTGAACATAAAACTGCCTTTTGTCTTTATAAATATACAAAGGTTTACAAAAGTTATCTACCCAAACTTTTGCAGTTGCTAATTCTTTTAGGGAAGAAAATGAATTCGACTTGACACATTTTACATAATCAGGTACTATTTTTCTTTTTTCTTGAGGATTGTTAAAAAACCAAATAATTTCAAAACCAGGATAAAGCTCGTGACACTTTTCAGATATTGCTCTTGGGTTGTCTGAGTATGAATGCCCATTGAAACTAATAAACACTATTTTGTTATTATTAATGCCCAATATTTTATTACAGGAGAACATGAACAACTTTTTTATACCGCCAAAAATATTTAGAAAAAAAGTCTTTAATACTGGCCTTTTATTAATTTCTTCAATAATTTTTGTCAATTAATAGCTCCAATACAAACATAGGAAAGCTTTTATAGTTTGCTATTACCTTAACTTTCATTTCGCCATTTCAATATTTTTATTATCCTGCCTGATTTTACATGCTTATCTATCGCTTTTTTGTTGCTAAAATAAACAAATAAAAAATATACTAACAAAACGGCTATCTTGAATAACAAATTATTCCAGCAAAATATTGTAACATACTTAGTATAACTAAAATAAAGCCCGATTCCCATAAAAAGTAGGCTTGGTAAAATAATACTGACCATTTTACTAAGTCTATATCCTACTTTATTATAATTCCTAGTGATCAGAAATAAAATTCCAACAATTACTACCTTTGCTAAAGTAAAAGCGATAGCCGCACCATACATACCATATAAAGGTACTAACAGATATGCAAGAAAGATGTCAGTAAAGCTACCTATGATTGTTGAAATAAATATTTTTCTTGAAGCTTGTTTATAATAAAGTGCTATATTAATATAGAAGTAATATATGGATTTTATAGAAAAACCCACTACCAATATAGGAATTACTGTCCAAGAAAATAAGAATCTTTCATTTATCATGGCAATAATAATTTCTTGCGCGAACAAACCAATGCCCATATAAACCAAAGAATAAAAATGAAGTAGCAAGATAGAAAGGTTTACTATGTCTTTACAATTTATACTGACATTTTTTTTTAGTTTTTCGAAAAACCATGGCTGAAAAGCTCTATTCACGGCTGTTTGGATTACATCTATAAGCATACCAAATTGCATCGCTACTCCATATAATCCAACGGTAGCTAGTGTACCACTTATATTAACGAAAATACGGGATGCAAAACTGGCAATGTGTGTTGATAAATTATGAGGCATTAAGGGTACTGAATATTTTAAGGCTTCAATTAATAATTTATAGTTGATTTGAAACACAAAAAGATTGTTTTTTTTAAGATCTATTAACATAAAAATAAAATAAAATACACTGACAATTAATTGGGCAACTAAAAATCCAAAAGCTCCCAATCCTAGATAACCAACAAAGAAAAGTTTAAATACTACTGTGAGTCCAAAGACTACAATATTGATTATGCTTAATTTCTTACCTTGTTGCATCCCCTGCAATATACTTTGATGCATTGTGTGTAATGATATAAATATTAGAATAAAAAAAGCAATCAAAATAAGAGGATAAAAAGTTATTCCATTGAAAAACCAAGATATTATAATGTCTTTTAATAAAAGACCGACCAAAAAAAAGATCGAACCTGATAAGATAAGAAAAGTGATTATAGTTCCATAAAAACACCTTAATCTATCTTTATCATCTTTATATTCTGCATAAAACCTTATAGCCGATGAGTATAAAGAGAAAGCAATAATAAAAGTTATAACTTGAATAAATCCGTTTATGAGATTAGCAATTCCATAATCTTCTGGGCTTAAAAATATAGTGTAAAATGGTAATAATAAAACGTTTATTGCCTTAACTAATAATGAACTAAACACATACAAAAAAGAATTTTCTAATACTTTTTTTTTAGAATTCATATTCAATTGGTTTCTTCAATTATATTTTTTATACCTTTAATTAATAACTCTCTATGCGCTTCGCATTCAATAAAATTTTGTATAGCTAGTAATTTATTTTTGTTATATTTATGTTTTAATATATAATCATTTAAAACATATTTATCAATTCTTGAAAGCCATTTTCCATATCCAGAAAAGGCTCTTAAATAATTGTTGATGTTTTTTCCTGCAAATAGTTTATATTGTTCTTCAATAAATTCGTCTCGTAATATTTCTTTTGAGCGTGTTAAAAAGCTTGACATTATAGTTTTTTTCTCATTACCTTTAGCCAATCTTATACCTTTTTCGCTTGTTGATATTGGAATATAATCTATTTTTTGATCTTTATCTAGGTTTAATCGAATTAGCAAACTTGAATTCCAATATTCATTTTTTTGCTTATTGAAAATAAAATTTCCCTGACCATAAACAATTTTTGCATTTTTATATTCCTCAAAACATCCGATGCAATGGCTATGTTGGCATATAATTAAATCAGCTCCTTTATCAATCATTTTCCGGCACACTTTTCGTAGATATGGAGAAGGATAGCAATAATGCTCCTTCCCTCCATGATAAAGAACAATTATATAATCACAATGATTTTTTAAATGACTTATATGATCCAGACTCTCAAAGGGATCAAATGGATTTGCCCCGGCTGTTTTTTCTGTTGCAATGGAAAACTCATATTCTGTACAGGCATAAAATCCCAATTTTAGCTTGTTTTGCTTAAATATATATGATTTACTTGCTTCAATAATATTTTTTCCAGCTCCAAGATAAGGAATATTATTTTTTAGTAAAATATTCATAGTAGTAATCAGACCTTGTTCTCTCTGGTCTAAAATATGATTATTTGCCAGAATAATTAATGATGGTATAAGTGCCTTTATACCATTTATGGTTGTCAGGGGGGCAAACAAGTTGGGTCCACATTTGTCTATTGGTTCTAGCCTTTCTATTAATGGAGTTTCTAAGTTAAATATCCTTATATCAGCTGAATGCCATAAATGAATCAATTCTTCCCCAAGCAAAGTTTTTAAGTCAGCATTACTAAATAAATTTATATTCGAATTTGTTGGCACTAAGTCGCCTGCTATTAGTAATTCCATTATGACCTTTAGATTTCTATTTATATTTTTTTATAAGATAATTTTAACCAGCTGCCTAGTAAATAATCATACTTCTCGGGTGAAAATTCCTCAAATCCTGATCCTGGAAAAAATGTGAATTCTCCAAAATATAAAATTCCATTTGGCTCATAGAAATCAATTCTAACAAAGGGAATTCCTTTCGATAATTTTTCTGAAATTTCAATCATTTTATTATAATTCTTGGGTTTGGGTATTAAAGTGCCACTTATAGGGTAATGTCTCTTAAAAGGCATAGTCTTCCAATCAATATCATAAAAATCCACATTTAATCCATTATTGGAATATCTATTTAAACCTACAAATGAACATAATACTTTACCATTAAAACATAATATTTTATAATCCTTTAGTTCAATACCAGACTCATCAACCATATATTTCTCGCAAAGTATTTTTGGTTTTATATTCTTATAAGGCCATTCTCTTTGAAGCCAATAATAATTTCTTTTCAACCATCCATCTATTTTTCTATTCAATTCTTTATAGTTTATTTCCGATTTATCCCTACAAATAAATATATCACCTGATGTATGATTTGGTTTTAATATAAACTGATTGGGTAACTTATTAAAGTCTAATTCCTCAAAATTATTATAAACTCCCAAAAGAGGAATTAAATATTCAGCGCCAATCGTTTTCTCGATATATTTTCGGACTTTAAATTTATCTGCATATATAGTATACTCTGGTTTTCTATCATATAATTTTAACCATTGTAACTTTTCATTAAATGTTTTTGGATTGTTTAAGTTAAGCTTTTTCCCAATTATAAGTTTGTATTTAATTTTTAAATAAGTAGCATCTGGTATTATCCTAAATATTTTAAATCTCAATATATATAAAAGAATAAGTTTTGGATTTTTGATTGCTTTGGCAAATTTTCTGATCATTATAATAAATTATTTATTAAGTTAATTCCCCTTAAATCTAATTATTAATTTTCTGATTAAATGTATCCTTTTCATATTTAGATAATCTATATATAATACTACTAACAGCTAATAATATACTAATGTGTTTGTCATAATAATAAACCAAACCAATAGACATAATTAAATACCCTAAAATGATGGCTAAAAAAGAATAACACAATGTTTTTGGTATATATTTTTTTGCCTTCAACAGGCCTATTATAACTATGATATTAGTAGAATAGTATAAAATAGTTCCAAATAGACCAACGCCAACTAATAATTCAAGGAAATTATTATGAGAATAAGTTTCTCGACCAAACGGTAATTCTTTAAAAAGTGTTTGATAATTATCGATTCCGTATCCCAAAAAAGGCTTTTCTTTTATGAAGTTTAAACCCGTCTGAATCATATAACTTCTTTCATTAAGAGATATCTCTTTCACCTCTCCTCCAAGTGCATATACCCACAAAGTTTCCATACGTTTACCTACAATTTGGTAAAATATTGGTACTTGATATATAATATAGAACCCAACAACAAAAATCAGTAGGCTTGTTACCAATATTATACCCATACTTTTTATCCCAGGTTTTTTTATCCTGGATAAAAAAACAATAATAAGAGAAAACCCAACAAATAGCAAAGCTTTTCTAGAGCCTGTTAATAATATAGTAGTCAGATTAATGAGTATCATGGGTATATAAACTGTTTTTTTCTCTTCAAAAATGAAATACAAACAAAATACCGTGGAAATACTAATAACCAAACCCATTGTATTTACATTTCCTAATTGTTGCCCGAATCTACTGATTTGAGAAAAATCTGATGTTAATAAAATATAACAACTTGCTAAAAAGCCAGAAATAGCAAAATATCTCATTAAACTGATTACTTTCTCTAATGTATCAATATAATTGACCAATGACAGCATAAGAACATAAAGTAATATCAGGGTTCTGATTCTTATAATAGATACACCTTGATCAAGTGCATAAAGAATTGATATGAGGCTTACAAAAATGAATAATAAATAAATTAAGAGAAAGTTATTAAATTTAAAATTACTATTCTTAAGAAAAAAATATATCCAAATGACTCCAATCAGTAACAGAGCAATTACATTACTTATTTCATTATATCCTTCTAGATTACTTAAAAAATATATACTAAGAATATAAAGAAACATTAATATATTTATTATATCATTTAAAGTAATTTTCTTAATTCTTATGTTTCTTCCACCTTTAAATTTAAAATCAGTGTCATATTTAAATTATTTTATAATTATTTCGTTAAAATCTATGATTTCAAAAATCCTAAAGTCGTCTATCTTTTTATTAAAAGAATTTAAACTATCAATTGAATCAGCAACTCATAACAAGCCTAACTATATAAATGCTCATATAGCGGTTCTCTTTAAGCAGCCTCTAAGATGCCAAATTCCTCCTAAACAATTTCTTCTCTTCTTTCCATTTCTTCAAAATACTGGCATATTTTATGATCTTGGTTTCATCAAAACCTATAGTGCTCATAGTATCCTTTACTTAAGAAGTAATTTTTTTAGTAGAACTTCTTCTTGGAATAGGAAAGATTTTAAATATATTTTTGGCTAACTTCCCTATGAGTATTCCCATCACCTCAGATATCATTAGTTTGAGAGGAATAGGAAGTATGAGATGAGAATGGTCGTCAGTGACATGCATTTTCAGAATCTCTCTACTTTTCAGTTCACACGGTTTTCTATGTTGCTTAATCCATAAATTCTGCTTAGGCACCTTTTAGTATCCGGAACCTGTACTTGGAATACCATATTATATGATACTTGCATTGATAGATGGTATAATTTTTTCCATTTGGTTATATGTTGACCATACCATGCCTTATGACCAAAATAATTACCCATTACCATTTATAAAAAAGTATTTTTAAAAGGCTACTCAATTCTAGTCGTACAGTTAGCTTTTTAATTCAAAATTAATGCAACAATTTAATATCCTTTGCCTTTTTCAACCGGAATCGATTATTAACAATGACATCTAGTTTTTTTATCAGCCTTTATATTGATGATGTGTATTAATTTCATGATGTGTTTACACATTGCCGTTCTTTCCTATAGAAAGATG
>CAZFOG010000127.1:0-15043 GCA_964520685.1 uncultured Nitrospiraceae bacterium
GTGCCAAACGTCGGCCTTAACGCAACGCAATTATCTGCAAATGGTTAGGGGAAATCCCCCGTTCCCGCGACCACGGCAGATGCCGGAAATTCGGTGATTACTCGACGAAATGACGAATACAAAACGACAAATCCTCCCCGCATCGCCCAAATGTGGAAAGGCGTTTTCATGGAACTCTTCCTTGTGGCGGAGATCATATTCCGTGTCGGGGAATCTGGCCCTGCCTCAGGGCCTGCGAGTACAACACTATATTTTGTGGTGCTACCCCCAAGCGCATGCCTGTCTGCCGGGCGGTAATTGTTAAGCCATTGCAGTGCAATTATTTAGGTAGCTGCGACGGCGTTCGGCGCACGCTCAAAAACAACACCTTCCCTTGTGGTGCGTGTTATGCTATACTTGAAAAAACCACAATATGTTGGGTGTGCGAGGTCGCGTTGAACGGAACCAAACGAAAAGTCCATTTTGTCGGCGTCGGCGGGATCGGCATGAGCGGTCTGGCCGAGATTCTGTTGAATCTGGGCTATGAAACCTCGGGAACGGACCTGCAGGCGACGGCAATCACGGACCGGCTGGTCCAATGCGGGCTTCGGTTTCACGAGGGGCATGAGGCGTCTTACGTGGGCGAGGCCGAGATCGTCGTAGTATCGGAAGCGGTGCCCAAGGACAATGTCGAGGTGGTTGCCGCGAAAGAGCGCGGGACACCAGTGATTCACCGCAGCGAGCTGCTTGCCGATCTGATGCGTCTCAAACCCAATGCGATTGCGGTCGGGGGCACCCACGGAAAGACCACGACCACCTCGATGATCAGCGCCATGTTCGAGCGGGCGAATTTCGGCGCAACCAGTATCGTGGGTGGAATTCTCCATCGCAGCGGCACGAATGCACGATGGGGCACAGGCGAGTACCTGGTCGCCGAAGCCGATGAGCACGACGGCTCGTTCTTGCGCCTGCGGCCCACAATCAGCGTTGTCACGAGCATCGATGCCGAGCACCTCGAGTACTATGGCACGCTTGATCACATCAAACGGGCCTTCGCCGATTTCTGCAACATGGTGCCCTTCTATGGGTTTTCGATTCTCTGTTGGGATGACACCAACTCGCGGGATATCCTCGGTGACATAGACAGTGTGTGTCTTACCTATGGTTTGGAGGAAGGCGCGTCTCTGCGCGGTGTCCGGGTGCGATGGAACGAGGGCAACATGAACTTGCCCCTGTGGCGGCGTCTTTCCGAGCTGCGCACCTGCATCGACGTGGTGAGCGAAGACGAGCGCCTGGGCGTTACTGGCCCCTTGGGCCAGCTCGAGGTCAAGGCGTTGGGCGTGCACAACGTACGCAACGCCCTCGCGGCGTGTTGTGTGGGCCTCTGTCTGGGGCTCAAGTTTCCGCATATTGCCGACGGGCTTTGCATGTACGATGGCGTGCGCCGGCGTCTGCAGGTGTGCGGCGAGCAGCGCGGCGTCCTGGTCGTCGAGGACTATGCACACCATCCCACCGAGATTGAGAGCACCTTTGAAGCCGCCCGGTGGATTCGGCCCAACCGGATCATCGCTGTGTTTCAGCCGCATTTGTTTAGCAGAACCAAGTTCTTTTGCGAACGCTTCGCCGAGGTATTGGCGACCGTGGACCGCGCTATTGTTACGGACATTTATCCTTCCCGCGAGCAACCCATGCCGGGAGTCGATTCCGGGCTCATCGTGGACGCTGCGCGGCGGCAGGGTGCGCAGAACGTGCAGTTGGTGAGCGACATGCACGCGGTCCCGGGGGTTATCGCCGGTGACCTGATGCCCGGTGACCTCGTGCTGGTGCTGGGTGCGGGAAACATCAACCAGGTGGCCGAGCCTTTGCTGCAGGAGCTGGCGAAGCAAGCATGAGGAGACACGACCCATATACGAAGAGTAGAAGCGCGAGAAGCCATCGTGCTTGGCTCGGGTATGTCAGTCCAGTCGTACGGTTTGTGGCTGTCTGCGGTTTGCTGTGGGGCGGCGGATACGCATTTTCGCGCTATCTGCGGGAATCGGACGATTACCGCGTTAAACAGATTTGCGTGGAAGGCGCATCCGTTCTGAGTCCGGCGGCTATTATTCAGGCCTCGCACGTGACCAAGGCTGACAATATTCTCTTCTTGGACTCGCGCGAAATCTCCGAACGCGTGCAGACGCTGCCCCGGGTCAAGAGCTGTGTGGTCACGCGGATTTTCCCCGATGTCGTGGCCCTGACGGTCGTCGAGCGGATTGCCGTTGCCACGCTCCTTGTGGATAACCGCACCTACGAGGTCGATGCCTCCGGGGCCGTGCTTGAGGAGATTGTGGCGGCCGCCCCCTATACCGGACCACTGATTTCGCTCTATCCGCCTCTCAGCACAGTGACACCGGGGCAACGGGTCGACCGCCCTGAACTCAAGGAAGCGTTGGCGGTGTGGGACGCATACGCCCAATCGGAGATGTGCCAGGATGCGGCCGTGTCCGAATTGGCCGTGTACGATGAAAGCGACATTCGCATGTACTGTGAAGGGTTGTCGTTCGAGATTCGATGGGGCCGTGGTGATTATCACGTGCAGGCCCGGCGCCTCGATATTCTCTGGGAAGAACTGCACGGGTATCTCCCGTGTACCGCTTATCTGGATTTGCGATTCGGTCCGGACCTTGCGTGTAAATGAGAGAAGAGAGACAGCACAGGTGATGGCATCACGTAAAGCGCCGCCCCTGGGAAAGGGGCAGAGCAGCGTGCAACCTTTGGGGAGAATGAGCCATGGCTATCGGCATGTCGGATGAGTATCAAGCCTTTGAGGACCGGGCAGTCATCAAAGTCTGCGGCATTGGCGGCGGCGGCGGAAATGCCGTGGGGCGCATGATAGAAGCAGGCCTGAAAGATGTCGAGTTCATTACGATAAACACCGATGCGCAAGCCCTGCGAAACTCTCCCGCAGGCACCCGTCTCCAAATTGGCGCGGGCATCACCGCCGGGCTCGGTTCCGGTGCAAAACCCGAAGTCGGCCACGAGGCCGCTCTGGAAGACCGCGAGCGTGTCGCCGATGTATTGCGCGGAGCGGACATGATCTTCCTGACCGCAGGGCTGGGCGGCGGGACCGGGACTGGCGCATCGCCGATTATCGCCGAAGTCGCCCGCGAAACGGGCGCGCTGACCGTGGCGATTGTCACCCTGCCGTTCAGTTTTGAGGGTCCTCAGCGCCATGAAAACGCGCTCAAAGGGCTTGGGGCCCTTGAAAAGCATGTCGATACCCTGATTGTTGTGCCCAATGATCGTGTCGCTTCGCTTTGCCAGAACAACATCTCGTTCCTGAACGCGTTTCGCCTGGCCGACGAGGTTCTTCACAATGGCGTGCGGGCAATTTCCGAGTTGATCACCGTGCCGGGGTTGATCAACCTGGATTTTGCGGACGTGCGTACCATCATGCAGGCCAGAGGGCGCGCTTTGATGGGTATCGGGACGGCGGAAGGGGAGAACCGGGCTACTCGTGCCGCCGAGGAGGCCATCATCTGCCCGCTGCTCGAGCAATCGAACATCGAAGGCGCAACCGGTGTTATCGTCAATATCACGGGAGGGTGCGACATCGGCATGCGCGAGGTGCAGCAAGCGGTGTCGACGGTCCAGAAATCCGCCCATCCTGACGCGAACATAATCTTTGGTGCTGTTGTTAACGATGAGGAGCGTCCGGAACTCCAGGTGACCGTCATCGCTGCGGGTTTTGCTCCGGTGGCGTCGGAGGCGCGCGAGCACGCCGGGCAAGCGCCGGTGTTGGAGTTGATAACCGCGGCGCAGGCCGGTGAAAGTGGCGCGTATCAGGAAGTGGATGAGAGCGAGACGGAAGCACGCGATATGCCCGTCAGGGCGGAGAAAAACGGGCTGGATGAGGAAGAGATGCTTGGGGTAGTCCCTGATCTGGCGCCGGTGCAAAGCGATGCGGCCGTCGAGAGGAGTGGCCACAGCGGGCAGAACAGCGCTTTCGGCAAGGCCAAACTGGAAACGGCGCGAAAACCGGAGTCCGAACCCGAGATTCAGTATTTGTTCCCTGAACAGAACAACGATGCGCTGGCAGAGAGCATGCCAGGCGAATCGGGGGCCGCAACGAGTGATGAATCCGAGGATTTGGGGATTCCGGCATTTATGCGGCGGAGACGGAGAAGCTGAGTTTTCGGAGGCCCTCTTTCCAAGGCTTGTTTGGTCGTATATAGTGAAACCATGCCGGGAAGGAAGGGTTGCTGCGCCCGGTGACTCGGTGGGAACGCGGAGGGGCAGAAGGATGGCGGTTCGCATCTCGGTCGTGCTCGCGATAGCGAGCGCGTGCGTGGCGTCCCTGGCCGACGGAAGCGTCACGGAATTCAAGTGGCATCTTCAGCGCACCCTCTCTGGTGAGGGGTCCACGGCCTTGGATTGCCAGCGCGCGATCGCCGAGTTTCTGAAAAAAACCGTTGCCCTCCCGGGCGGGACGCTCGTGAACGGGGAGGCTGTGGCTGCGAAACAAGGCGGCATGCCTGTTTCCCAGGGGAAGCTGGACTCGACGGTGTCTCACGCCGAGAGCTTCACCATCTCCATGGCAGGAACCGGTTCTGTGAAGGTTCTCGTGCCCGCGCCGGGTGAGGGGAGCAGCGTTTCCCTCTACCTGCGTGTCGAGCCCGATCTCTATATCCGAGTCCCGGGGCTGTCACGCCCGGTGGCCGGCCATTTCCTGTTCGATGCAGACTATCCCGGCGAATATGTCGTTGCTCACGAACCGGAAACTCCCGCTCCAGAGCCCAGTATTGTTGGTGATTTCTTCGATTTCACGCCGGTGTCATCCGCGCCTGAAGCCAAGCAGGCATGGACATTCTCTCCCATTGCGCCGGAGGCAATCGCGGGCCCGGTGCCGCTTGTGTTGATTCACGGTATGGTGAGTGACCGGTGGACCGATTTCGCGCATTGGGCTGAACACAGTGACGAGGCGGCCCAATTGCGCGAGCATTTCCAGCTATGGAATTTCAGTCACCCGGGCACTGGTGTGACGGCTCCCATCGGATTCAGCAGCGCCTACCCATCTTTTTCCGAGAGCGTTGTGGCGTATCTCGCGCGGTTCATCGCCGATGCGGAACGGGACGGTGTTGACGTTGACGGCACGCAGTACCTATTCCCTTCGGGGCCATACGCCATCCTGACCCACAGCACGGGGGGGCTTAAGGCCCGGGCGTTCCTGGTCAACTATCCCGAACACGCCGAGCGGGTTTTCACCGTGATCACCCTGGGCTGCCCGCACATGGGCACGCCGTGGGCGACCCCTGAATGGGCCCGGCATACGCTGTCGAGAATCGGGCTGACCCAGGAGTTCATCGGCGAGAAGATCTTGCAGGGTCTGCTGGCGGAATTGGTGCTGAACGGCTATTTCAATACGCAGCGGCAAGGCGATCTCGATACCGGGTGGGCAAATTTTGATGCGGCAAGTGGATTCGGCATTCCAACCCGGAAGTTTATTTCCTGGTACTGGCCATGGGAATTGCGCCAGATCACCGTTTCACCACGCGATGCAAATCACACGTTCGCCAGGGAACTGCCCGGCATTGAAGATGATACGTTCGAGCCGCCCGAGCTCTTTGACACGTACTGCGGGGGGCTCGATTTGATCACACCTGGCGAGAGGGGGGGCATGCACCTCGACAAGTTCTTCGTCTATGCCAGCTACATCGACATTGCCGACGATATTACCCGCGCTTTGAACGGGGTGTCTCCCGACGACTACGAGAGTCGAGACACGTTGAACGGCGGCCTGCGGCTGGTGCAAGCCCTCATGGCCGTCGTCGAATCCGAGCAGGCATCCTATCCCCATGGCGCATACCGGGTTGGCGATGGTTTTGTGCCGGTTCAAAGCCAGCTTCTGCTTGATGGAACAGAAGGGATGCTCCTCTACGAAACCCGGGCAATCGGCGCCTGGACGGTTCCAGCGATGCCCACCCAGCTTCGGGAAAGCGTCATTCATGCACACACCCTGGCGCTTCCCGAACGGCTGCGTATTCTGAAGGGCTGGAGCCACTTGGATACGATCACTGGACGGTATGAGGTTGAGTCCAGACACAGTGAATTCTTCCAACGCGTGCTGGAAGATCTGCTCAGTGTCCTGCCTGCTGACGCAAAGTGAATTTTCAGTCTTTTGCAACCGGAATTGCACCCAAGGCATAATATTCCCTATGAACTCAGGGAGCGCATGCTTCCTGAGTCGCAACCTGGAAAGGAGCATCTGTCACGATGAGGTGGAGTTTGCTTGCAGCGGCGGTTTTGTTGGGGGCCGTTTTGTTGGGGGCGCCGGCAGCGGAAGCGCAGGAATCCGACCCGGTCGCGACGGATGAAGTAGTGGCTTCGCCTTCCCAGAATATCCCTGCGGCCGAAGAGCTTACGCTTGGCAAGATGATCCGCGAAGGCGGCTCCATCCTTTGGGTCATCATCGGGCTGAGCGTCATCACGTTCATCATGGTGCTCTATTTCTTTTTCACTATTACCCCCGCGCGCGAAGTCCCGCCCAATCTATTGAAGCGCGCTCTCAGCCAAATCCGCGCCGGGGATCTCCGGGGCGCCTATCAAATGTGCGAAGGGCGCGACGAGTTGCTCGCCAATGTCATCAAGTCGGGTCTCAAAATGGCCGGTCACGACCGGTACGTTATTCAGGAAGCTATGGAAAGCGAAGGCGAACGCGGCGCAACAGCCTTGTGGCAGCGGATTTCATATGTAAACAACGTTGGCGCCATTGCTCCCCTATTGGGCCTCCTCGGAACGGTGTGGGGAATGATTCGCGCTTTCGGCGCGATCGCTTTTGACGACGCCCAAAGCCGGGGACTCGTCATGGCGTACAGCGTTTCGCAGGCGATGATTACGACTGCCGCCGGCCTCATGCTGGCCATACCCGCTCTGCTGGCCTATTACTATCTGCGGGGGCGGGTTATCAAGATCATTGCCGAGGTCGAAGCCCAGGCCAGTGAAATCGTCGAGGCCCTCTCGCGAGGAGAGAGCACATGAAATTCGGTCACCGAGCAAGCGAAGAAGCCGAGGGCATTCAGCTCGCCCCCCTCATTGACATCGTGTTCCTGACGCTTGTCTTCTTCATGACCACGGCCGTATTCACGTCCATGGAGAGCGAACTGGACATTCAACTGCCAACGGCCAGCCAGGCGCAGATGGACGAGCGTTCCCAAGGCGAGATTTATATCAACCTGACCAACGATGGAAAGATCATCGTGAACAACCGTGAACTGACCCTCGAACAGTTGCAGGGCGTTCTGGACCGTGTCGCCGAGCTGTTTCCCGGCGGTTCCGTCATCATTCGTGGAGACCGGGACGCGTTTCTCGGGCGAGCCATCGCCATCCTGAACTGCTGTAAGAACGCCGACATCGACAATGTATCGTTTGCGGCGCTGACGGAAGACTACGAGGAAGGTTCGTGAATACCTATGCCGCAAAGACCGCGGGGGCGTTCCTGCTGCTGACCCTCTTGGCCCTATCGAGCGCGGCTCAGGATGCCGAGCAGGCCCAGATCGATATAGCGAACGGGTTCTTCCGGAGAGGGTTCTTCGAGGAGGCCGCGGCCGAGTATCGCGCGTACCTCGAGAGCTTTCCCGAAGGGCAAAACCTGAGTACCGCGCTTTACCGTCTGGGCGAATCCGAGTATGCCCGCCAGAATCACACCGAGGCCCTCCAGGCTTATGAACAGTATCTGGCCAGGTTTCCCAGCGGCGATGAGGCCGCGCGGGCCCTGCTGCGCAAGGGAGAACTGCACTATCATCTCGAACAACTGGATCAGGCCGAAGCCGCACTGAGCGGTCTCTCCGGAGAGACTGTCGCCAGCGAGGTCCGGGCAGGCGCGTTGTACTACCTGGGCAAAGTCTATTATCAGAGGAAGGACCTCCCCAAATCCGCCGCCGCTTTCACAACACTGGCGGAGAGTTTTGCCGACAGCCCCCTGGCCCCCTTCGCGCGGTATCAATTGGCATTTGTCTACGTTACCCAAGGCGCCCTCGAGAAGGCCGCCGCCGAGTTTGCGGAAGTCGCCGCCTCGGATATTGACGACGCACTGCGCGCCGAGAGCCAATTCCGTGCAGCCGAAACCTACGACAAATTGGGCTGGTATGAACCCGCGATTACCGCGTACCAGAAGCTCCAAACCGATTTTGCCGGCACCCCTTACGCTCAAAAAGGCACCTATGGCCATGCCTGGGCACTCTACCACGCCGGTAAGTGCGCGGAAGCCATCGAAGTGGCGAAAGCTTTCCTGAGCGCCAACCCGGAATCACCCGAAGCCGTTGGAATGAAGTATCTCGAGGCCAATTGCCTTCAATTTCTGGAACGCTACGACGATGCCATCGCCCTCTACGCAGAAATCCGCGAAAACTATGCGGAGTCGGAGTTTGCTGACAGGGCGCATTACAAGATCGCATGGTCGTTGTTTCTAAAGGGCGAGGAAGAGACCGCCCGGGCCGAAATCGAGCGTTTCCTGGATGCCCATCCCCAGTCGCAGTTCGCGGGAGAGGCGTCGTTTCTGCTCGCCAGTCTGCTCACAAAGCAGAAGAACTATGAAGATGCCTTTGACCTTTACCGGTTGATTGCCGAAAAGTACAGAGACAGTGAGTTTGGTGCGGAAGCCCTGTTCAAACAAGGGGAAATGTTGGAGGCCCTGGGCCGGGACCAGGAGGCCGCCCGTATTTTCGAGCAATTTGCAAAGGCCTATCCCGACCATGTTCTGACGGAGCAGGCCATGCTGCGGATCGCGGATAAGGAATTCTTGCAGGCATCTTTTGGAGATGCTATCGAGAAGTACCGGCAGATTCTCGATACCGCTACCGAACCCGCCGTGCACCAGGAGATGCTCTACCGGATGGCGATCACCTACCACAACATGCAGAAGTTCCAAGAGAGTGCCGATACCTTTGCCCAGATACTCGAGGCCTTTCCCGAGGGGCCCCATGTCGCCGAAGCCCATCTGCGGATCGCCGATTATCTCGTTCGCGAAGGCAATGAGCCGGTCAAAGCTATCGAATCGTATTCCCAGGCGTATCAAATTGCTCCCAAAGGCCCTTTTGCGGGCAGGGCGCTGAAAGGCCTGGCGCTCGCCCGGTACGAAACCAAGGATTACGCCTCGGCTACCGACCTCTTCTTCCGCCTTGTCACGGAATTCCCCGATGCTGGACTGAACGAAAAGACGTATCTATGGACCGCCAAAGAGCTGTTCGACGCCAAGAAATATGACGAATCGGCCACGGTATTGCAGGCCCTCCTGCAAGCCATGCCCGGCTATGCCAGCCCCAATCGCGTTCAATTCAAGATCGCCGAGTGCCGCGAACTGGCAGGTAAGACCGAGGAAGCCCTCGGGCTGTACCAGAGCATTGTCGAGGGTGCCCCCAAGAGCACCGAGGCTGTCGAGTCGTATTACCGAATGGGCGCCTTATATGAGACAATGAATCAGCCGGACAAGGCGTTCGAAATGTATCAGCAGGCTGCAAACACAAATACGGGCGATACGGCGGCCCGGGCGCGTTTCCGCATTGGCGAAATCCAGCAGGGTAAAGGTGAATTCGAGGCGGCTGCGCGCAGTTATATGCGCGTCGCAATCCTGTTTCTCCACGAGGAACTGTCGCCGGAATCACTCTGGCGGGCCGGCCAGTGCTACGAACAGGCAAACGCACTCGAACAGGCCAAGAAGGCGTATATCGAAGCGGTCGAGGAGTTTCCTGAATCGGAACAGGCAGCAAAGGCGCGCGAACGCCTTGCCGCCTTAGGGTAACAGGCTCCATACCATGCTACGTCGCAGAACATTGTTGCTGTTGAGCATCGCGCTTTCGGTGATACTCCATGGAGCCCTCATCGGGCTGGCGCCGCGGGTCCCTATGCTCCGGATTTATGCGCCGGCTCCCGAAATGGTGCAGCGGTTCAAGGTGCGCGTGACCGCGGAGGCCCCGCCGGCGGTCCAGGAAGAGGTCCCCGACCCTACACGCGAACTGGCCACGCGCCCCGGTTCCATCGAGGAACTGCTCACGCGGGAGAAGGAGGAGCTTCGCCCATCCGAATCGCTCATCGACCAGGAAGTGAGCATCCCCGACTTGGCGAAACGGGTCGCGAGCGAGACATTGGACCGCGAACATGCCCTCCAGATTGACGAAGCAGTGCTTAGAAAAGTGGATGCGCGGATCATCGAGATCTCGCGTGACACAGCCCGCCAGGATATCCAGATCGCCCGCCGCCACGTGCGGCCGAGCCCCATGCGGATTCTCGGCGAGGAGGAATTCCCCACCATGCGGACGCCGGGGGCGGACCTTCCGGAAGAACTGCTCATGCTGGATCCCTTGAATCCGGGCGGCGGGTTCGGTGGTTCGCAGGGCGAGACCGGACCAGGCGATTCCGCCGCGGGAGGGGCTGGTCCGGAAAAGGAAGAGCTTCCCAGTGCGGGCGGTGAACTCGAAGCGCCGGAAGAGAAGCTGGCAATACTGCCGGATGAGAGCCTGATCGGGCGCCGCGAGGAGATTGCCAAAGCAACCGCTGAGGCAAAGGAGAAATACGAGTTTCTCGACGACCTGGTGGACATCGAAATCGCCACCTACCGCCGCCCGGGCGACCCGCTCGGGTACTTCAGGCTGGACATCGTGCCCAAAGCCGGCGGCTCGATTGAAGTGCTGCCGAAAGACGTGACGTTTGTCATCGATGCGTCGAGCAGCATTGCCCAGCCCAAGCTCGACAACACCGTCAAAGGGCTGCGCCAGGCCTTGGCACGGCTGCGGCCCGAAGACCGGTTCAATCTTGTCGTATTTCGGGATACCGCTTCAGGACTCGAGCGCGGATTTGTGGAGGCTACCCCCGAGGAAAAGGAAGCCGCGCTTCGATTTGTTGAAGGATTGCAGTCGTTCGGGAAGACAGACGTGTACAGTGCCATCGGGCCGGTGGTGGAAAGGACTCCCCGCGAGGGAATACCCGGCGTTGTGTTCCTCGTTACGGACGGCCGTCCATCCACCGGAATGCTGGACAGCAGGGCCATCATCAATGCCGTCACGGACAAGAACGCTCCGCGCAATACCGTCTTGGCATTCGGAGGGGGAAACACTGTAAACCAGTATCTGTTGGACCTCCTCGCGTTCCGAAACAAGGGGTTTTCACGTGTGAGCCCGACATGGAACGACATCCCCAGTGATCTTCCGGTGTTCTTTGGCACGGTCAGCGATCCTATACTGGTCGATTGCCGCGCCGATTATGGCCGCATCGTGGAAGAGAATGTGTTTCCCAAGGAACTCCCGGACTTCTTCAAAGGCCAGGGCGTCACGGTATACGGCCGTTATAATCCCGAAAAGAACAAGGATTTCGCCATGCGCCTGACGGGGGCGGCGGGCGAGCGCAATAAGGAAGTGATTTTCAGGGCCGACCTCGAGGAGGCCGAGACTGGTGACGAGACTATTGCCAAGGACTGGGCGTTGCGAAAGATCTATTTCCTCATCGGGGAGATGACCCGGCTGGGGCCACAGCCCGACTTGGTCGCCGAACTCGACCGTCTTCATCGGGAGTACGGATTGAAGACCAGCTACTCGAACTAAGCCTCGCCCCGGTGTGGGCTTGAACAGTGGGCGGTACCTTCACGCGGAAATCTGTACCAGGATAGACCGGCCGCTGGTGGAGGGAAACGTTGACCGCATCAGAGTGGCTAAAACGAATTGCCTCCGGCGATGAAACGCTTCGGGTAACCTACGGCTGCGGCGCTGGTAGTCTGCAGGATTCGCTCAAACTCTGGCAGGACACGATTCATCGTTTTCTGGACCGCTTCGGGGATCGCGAAGTGCGGCTCTTTCGCAGTCCGGGGCGTATCAATCTCCGTGGAATGCATGTCGATACCCACGGCGGTTTTCTTAATCTGATGACCCATCAACGCGAAACCGTCGTTGTCGCTTCACTGTCCGGAGCATCCCGGACCACCGCCGTCAATGCCGACCCTGCCTTCCCTGATACCGCGTTTTCGGTCAAGGAACTTGGGGACTGTCCCGAATTCTCCGCCCGGTGGGATTCCTATATCATGTCCACCTGGGTGCGTGCACGCGTGGGCCGCTCAGTCGGTTCGTGGGGGAACTATGTCGAGGGGTGTGCGCTGAATGTGCTGCATCGGCGGCCCGAGAAAGGTGTTCCTGACCTGGTTCTCGCTGTCGGCAGCAATCTGCCGCGCGGCGCGGCGTTGAGTTCCTCCGCGGCTCTTTGCACGGGCCTGGTGCTCGCATTCGCAAGCTGGGCGGACACCCAGCTTTCTCCTGAAGAGCTGATACTGGCGGCTCGAGACGCGGAGTGGTATGCGGGCTCGCGGTGCGGTGTAAGTGATCAGGCCGCCATGGTGCTTGGGCAACCCAATCAATGCATCAACATCGCCCTGCACGCAGACAGACTCGACCTATCGACTGGCCGCGCCTACGCGCTCTCCGATGAGGTCTGCGTGCTGGTCGCCAATTCGCAGACCGAGCGCAGTCTGAGCGGCAAGCAGCTCATCGATTACACGCGGAACCGCTTCGTATACAGCATGGCGCTCAACGTGTGCCGGCAGGAGCTGGCCGCACTCGGAATCGATGCCACACGAGTGCAAGCGATCGAAGATCTTCCCGCTCTCGCCCCGAGCACTCTCGATGCTCGCGACGGGTTGCGGCTCTTGTACCGCCTGCTGCGCAGCATCCCCGAGACCGTCGACCTTGCATTCCTGCGTGAGCGTTACAGGTTCCCGGACCTGGACACCTTGTATTTACGGCATTTCGGAAATGTTCCCGAGGAGCAGCGGCCGGACCGTTTTGGTATGCGAGGGCCGTTACTCTTCGGTATTGCGGAATCGGAGCGGGCCCGCCTCTTTCCCGACGTGGCGGAGTGCAACGACTGGTCCCGCGCCGGCGCCTTGATGCTCGCCGGCCATGATGGTGATCGGCGTGTTGATGAAGACGGCTGCCCCTATGTCTTCGATACGAGCGATACAGCGCTTGATGCCCTCGAGGCAACTGCGATGCCCATCGAGAACTGCCCGGGGGCTTATGGCGCCAGTACACCCGCACTCGACCTGCTGGTTGACGCGGCTGTCAGGGTGGGAGCGTACGGGGCGTGCCTGACCGGTGCGGGCCTCGCCGGGTCAGTCCTTGCACTGTGCCCTGCAGCAAAAGCGGATGTAATTGCAGAAAAACTGCGCGAGACGATCGGCTCGCGTGAATACGCGCAGCTTGCGGGTGTTCCCGAGCCCTTTTCCCAGGCGCAGGTTGAGATGAGCGTCGTCGTAAATCACGCGATTGCCGGGGCAGGGGAGATGCGTCTCTAGACTCGGACGAGATGTTCCTTTACCGCTTCTACCACCTCGTCCTGCTGGTCGCGCGTCAGCTCGGGATAGACGGGAAGAGCCAGTACCTCATTGCACGCGGCATTGGAGTGGGGGAAGGCATTCTCGTCATAGCCCAAGCCGAGAAAACATTCCTGACGGTGCAGCGACAGGGGATAATATACCGCGCAGCCTATACCCCGTTCCGCCAGAAGCTTCCGCGCATGGTCGCGTTTCGGAAGGCGCATGACGTACTGATTGTACACATGGTGACAGTCCGGAGAGACAAAGGGGGTAACCACCTCAGGGATGTCGGCGAATCGCTCATCGTAGTATGCCGCATTAGCCCGCCGCTCCCTGCTCCACTGGTCAAGGTGCCGGAGTTTCACAGACAGGACGCCGGCCTGCAACGCGTCAAGGCGGCTGTTCGTGCCCACAATTTCGTGGTAATACGTTGCCGATGCGCCATGATTGCGCAACAGTCGAACGCGTGCCTCCAGTTGCGCATCCCGGGTAACCACCATGCCGCCGTCGCCAGCCCCGCCGAGGTTCTTGCTGGGGAAGAAGCTGAGTGCCCCCGCGTGCCCCAGGGAACACGCCATGCGCCCTTTATACCGTGCGCCGATCGCCTGTGCCGCATCTTCAATCACGAAGAGGCTGTGCTTCTCGGCCAAAGCAAGAATCGGCTCCATGTCAGCACACTGGCCAAACAGATGAACGGGCAGAATAGCCCGTGTCCGCTCGGTAATCCTCTCCTCGATCCGGGAAACATCGATGGTGTAGGTCCGCGGCTCGATATCCACGAAAACAGGGCGGGCCCCGGCGTTGGAGATTGCCCCGGCCGTCGCGAAAAAAGTGAACGGTGTGGTAATCACCTCGGTTCCGTGGGCCACCCCGGCGGCCTTCAACAGCAGCAACAGGGCATCCGTTCCCGATGCAACACCCGCGGCGTACGGCACGCCGCAATACGTTGCGACCGCCGTCTCGAGGGCCTCTATCCGGGGCCCTCCGATAAACTGCTGGGATTCAAAGATCTCCGCCACGACGGCGTCGATTTCACCCTGCATGCGCCGGTATTGCGCCCCCAAATCAAGTAGTGGAACGGCCATGAGTACCCCCTCAAAAATGCGATGCGGAGGAGGTTATCAAACTCGAAGGGACCAATCAACACAATCGTGGCGCAGCCGACTGGATGACGTTTCCGTTGGGGGCGCCGCCACATGAAAAACAGGCGCGCGGACCCGAATCCGCGCGCCTGTACGAAGAGTTCTAAAACGCCTCCGGCTCACGGTCCTTCAAGAGCCTGCTGGATGAGGTTCTTCATCTGCACCTTGGCCTTGCAGACCGGCCAAGTGCCGGGATAGCGAACGAAGCTCACGTGTCCATCCATGTACAAGACATTGCCGCCGCCGGGGACGTGGTTGAAATAGCTGGCCCCCGGCTCGCTTGTGTCCACTCGGGCGGGGATCCATACCGAGTCCCACATCACGCTCAATTCGCTCTGGGCCATAGCGCTCGCTGCCGGATTGTTGATGTCCGTGATAAAGAACCGCTCGATGCCTTCACGTAGCCGGTAGATGGTCTTACTCGCAAGACTAACGTCTTCGTCGTATACGGTCTTGTCTGTGCTTCCAAACACTGCCTGTACTTCTGTCAGGAAATCCCAATCGAACAACGCGCTGGCCGTAGCCAGACTATCAAACGCCGGATCATTGACGTCGTTTACCCCAACCACGTCCTGGGGTTGAATTGCCCAGC
>CAZFOG010000128.1:0-5038 GCA_964520685.1 uncultured Nitrospiraceae bacterium
TTCGGCGGTGTGATCGTGCATGGGCAATCCCCTGAGCGCGTCATGCGCGGTGTGCTAACATGCTCAAAGCGAACATTAAAGCACAGAAACGAACTTTTCGCAACACGGCCCAGAACCACGCGCCGCAACGTCAGAGGGGTCACTCCGCGGTCCAAAAGAAGGCGTACGACAAAAACCGCGTTGCTGCGTTGGAACTCGTCGCCTTTGCGAATTTCTTCGCTCTTCGCGCCTTTGGGGTTTGGAATATCGACGGCCCCCAATGCGCAGTACGGAGTCTCATTCTCATCCGATTATCACCAGGGCGACCCACGGGACCACGTTGAAGACCAAGATGAGAATCTTGTAAACGCCGAGATAGGCATAGAGCACGAGGTTGAAGGTCTCTCGCGGCATGGGAAACCATTTGCCGTGCATGCGGTACACGAAGTCGGAGGCAAACGCCAGGAATAGAAATGCCAGGGCAAAGAGCCCCACGTTCACAATCGTGCACCACATGAAGAATCGTGTCAGCATCTGAATATCCACGGTATCCCTCCACGGTTGTTTCAGCCTGAAAGATGGTTTCAGTATACCAAATGGCTCCCGTTATCAGTTCACTATCGCGGGAAAGCGGTAAAGGTCGCCGGGGCCGAAGGTCCATTCGGGCGTGACGAGCTTCTCGCCAAAGTTCTGCAAATACCAGGGACTGAGTGCGGCGTTCTTGGGATTTTTGAGAATGTGTATGTCCTGGGCGGGCATGAAGCTCTGGAGCAGCAGGAAGCACCTCTCTCCCGTCTTCACCTTGTGAGCCATGTCAACGACAAGCACGGCGTGTCCCGGTTTGGGGGTATTGCCGACCGATGCGGGTTGCAGAAAGACATCGCCCGGCCTCATCTCCGCCAGGGGCACGTTGGTCAGTTCCCGGCAAAAGGAATTCGTGCCCGCGTACATGAATACGGTGTCGAGGTATGCGCGAAATGAACTGTACGAATCATCGTGCTCCGCGGTCCGCCGCCAGGTCACGGTGTTACCGTGTATGGCTGGACGAAACCCCTCGGCCCACCGTCGATAAGCGGCTTCGTCGCCGTTGGTGAAATTGAAATGAATCTCGGGATACTGTTTTCGCGAGAAGAGGTATTCGGCCCGCAATCGCATGATCGCGTCCGCGCACTGCTGAAGATCCCGCGCACCCGTATCAATGTGGACCACAGCGGCATGTGCGTCCTGAATCGCTTTCAGACGGCCATTGAAAAGTCTAACTGGCGGAAAGCCCGGTTTCATGGGGAGCATTCGGAGCCATCCGGCGAAGGAATCTGCTTCAAGAGGCCGCCGTTCATATCCCTTCGGCGGCGGAATGTGGTCTGCCAGGGCTATTGTCTCCGTATTGCCTGTCAGCCACGGATATTTCGAATCCGAACTCTCTGCCGCGGTGGCCGCGCATGCGAGCAGAACCATCCATGCAAACACCAGCTCTCCCCCTTCCATATCCATCGAGATGAATCCGGTTTTACATGCGCGGGTTCCGCCGGCCGGCTGAGTGCAGGACATCAAGAATACGTCTGCATGAACTTGTGGGACAACACAGCGACTGCGGGCACGGCCGGGAAAGCTTCCCTGTAGCGCACGAATTGCACGCGGCCGTCGGTGTAGATTACTTCGGCCCCCATCGCGCCGCTGCTCGATTCCGACATGTCGGAACTCAGAAAACTCCAGGCTATCACGACAATCTCTTTCTCGGACAGGAGATCGATGGGGCGCAGGGCGAAGGTGTTTCCTTCGGGGTCCGTCGCGAGCAGATTACCCCGCTTGTCGTATTCCAGAGGGTCCGTCGAGGCCGGTTCGAGCAACGTGTGGTAGTACGCCCGGAACTCGGCCTCGCTCTGAACCACATAGCGCAATTCGGTCACCATCATGTCGTGCTTGCCGACGCTGATTTCGTGGCGGAACGCTTCGATGCACTCGTCCCGGCCGGGGGTGCTGGTGAGGGTAGTACCCGCATTCGCGCCGTCGGCCAGCTTCCCGATGTGGTGTTGGCGGAGCCCCTCTTTTTCGGCAGTCTGAATGGCTTTCTGTCTGGCCTTGCTCAGCACGGGCAGATACAGCGCCATGAGAATACCGATGATCGTGACGCAGATCAGCAATTCGAGAAGGCTGAACCCTTTATGGCCTCGCATGACGCGCTCGCTCCCGCGGAATTCCGCTGCCACCCTTACCATACTACATGGCCGCGCCGATGTCATCTGATCAGGCATCGAGGGGAAATCCAGGGGCGGCGAATCATGAGCCGGCCGGCTCACCCAGAGACGATGAAAATGGGAGGTGCGACGGGCGAAACACTCGTGCATGGACCCACACGGACAAACACGGACCTACACGGACGGGGAAACACCCGGTTTCTGAATTCTCGAGGCAACGAACCATGAGCCCACCGGCTCACCCGTAGACCATGAAAATAGAAATGACCGGTGAGGGCACCGGTCCCACAACAAAGTGGGAAGTCCCGGTTTTGGAATTCTTCGAGACAGCACATTGGCGTTGCTCGGTTCATAAGAAACGAGTTCCGGCCGCGCAGAGATTGCGAAACGGCTCGCTCGCGTCATGGTGTTGCCCGGCAGCCGGGAGATAGCGTCAGCTCACTGGTTGAGCTGGCGTTGTGCGTGTCCCGCATCCTGCCAGACCACATCCTTGCGCATGCCCAGGCAAGGCGCTAGACTGGTCCGACAACGCCTATCACTCTCGAACGGAGGGATATCATGTCAGGAGACAGGCACATGACGAGGAGACAGATCATCGGGCTGGCGATGGCCGGCGCGTCCGGCATCGCCATCGCAGCGGGCGAACAGGCCCCTCAGCAGAGCGCGGAGGCGCTTGCCAGTGCGGGCACTCCGGATCCGAGGGTCCAGGGGCCGTTTCTGATTCTGTCGACGCCCTTCACCGAGTCCGGCGAAGTGGACTTCGAGGCGCTCGCCAATCAGGCCCGCTATGTCGACTGGTGCGGCTGTCCGGGCATGATCTGGCCCCAGTCGGGAGACAGCATCGACCTGCTGACCGCCGACGAGAAGCTTCAAGGCATGGAGGTGTTGGCCAAGGCGGCCGGTCCTCTTCGCACGGCGCTCTGCCTGGGCGTGCAAGGCAAAGATACGGCCGACATGCTCGTTTTCGCGGAGCATGCCGAGAAACTGGCCCCGACGGCCTTCATATCGCGTCCGCCGGACTCGGGTGAGACAGAAGACGATATGCGCCAGTATTGGCGTGCCCTCGCTTCCGTCACAAAACGCCCCGTGATTCTCCAGACCACCGGCGGCGTCGCGTACAAGGGGCCGGCCCCCTCGGTCGAACTGCTGATCGAACTCGCCCAGGACTTCCCGCATTTCGGCTACGTCAAGGAGGAAGCGGGCTCCGTTATATCGCGCATGCGCACCTTGCTCGCGGCACGGCCTCCCATCCGGCGCGTGTTCGGCGCCCGTGGCGGACTCGGCTGGCTCTATGAATTGCGCCTTGGCGCCGAAGGCCTGATCACGGAGCGCGCGGTGTACGCGGATGTCCTCACCCGTATCTGGGAACTGCAGCAGAGCGGCGCGGAGCCCGCGGCCGTGAGCGACGCATACAGCAAGTTCCTCCTGATGACGAACCTCAGCACGACGCATCCCGGCGACTCCTTGCGGGGCATCCAGTTGTACCTCTGGAAGAAGCGTGGCGTGTTCCGGACCATGGTCTCGCGGCACTACGGGCCCGGCAGAACGGTACCCGAGTCCCCCATCTACTCCGAACTCAATCTGAGCGAGGAGGAGATCGCGGAGATCGAATACCGGTTCGAGGCGCTGAAACCGTACCAGAAGCCGGGGGCGCCCAGCTTCGCCCCGGCCTCGTAGGGTGTTCGACTCAGGAGGGCGTAAGACACCTGCCTTTCCCCACGAACAGGTCCGTCTGCGGCGGACAATTGAGGTGGCATGAGCATCTTGCTCATGGTTGGCTTTCCCGCTATGTCTTACTTCATGTGGCCGCCGCATTTGCTGTGAACACGGTTCGGTCAGTTGCCCGAAAAGAGGGATCAGGATGACGGATTTTATCTGGCGGCGATCAGATTACGCCTTGGACCTCCTCGTCCATTGTGGGAATGTATCAATGCCGCCTCGGAGGCTGCTTTCTGGTGCGCGGATTCAACCGGCGGGGGCGGATGGTTGCTCCACTGATGCGGGTGTCAGGAGTTCGGCCAGCAGGTCGGGTCTGTCGGTGAGGATGCTGTCGACGCCGAGGTCGAGGTATTTGCGCAGTGCGGCCACGCTGTTGGGCGTGTGTATCTGGAAGAGGATGCCCTTTTCGCGGATGAGGCCGATTTCTTCGGGCGTCAGCCGGTAGTGCTCGAGGTGTTCCTCCATCATCGACAAGACATGGTCGCGGGGTTCGTAGGCGTCCCAGCCGCTTTCGCGCAGGGCGCGCACAAGTTCCTCTCCGGTATCGAAATCGTAGGTGCGGGCCCAGTCGGGCGCGAGCTCGCGGAGACGGACCATGGACGGCGGAAAGAACGAGCAGAGCAAGACGCGGTGTCCGGCGTTGTTACGGCCTACCGATGCCACGATTGCTTCCATGAGTTCGGGGCCGCCCTTGGCCTCGATCTGGAACCGCTCGTGCGGGACGGCCTGGAGGACTTCGTCGAGGGTGGGAATGGTGATGCCCTGGCCACGGTAGGGAAAGGTCTTTCCCCTGTCGAGGGAGAAATAGCAGGCGGCGTCGAGAGACTTCAATTCGGCCAAAGTCATTTCTTCGGGCCTGCCCGTACCGTTGGTGGTGCGGTTGACCGTGTCGTCGTGCAGCAGCACGACATGCCCGTCGGCGCTGAGGCGGGCATCGGCCTCGAGCAGGATTCCCGGGTAGGCCTTCGCAGCTTCAGTGAATGCCACGACCGTATTCTCGGGCCATACGAATGCCCCGCCCCGGTGAGCGCCCAAGAGGAACGGTTCGGCCAGAAACCGCTCGAAATCCTTGGCGTTTTGCCGAGGCTGCTCGCTCGGGGCGGGCTGTCCGCACCCCGAAAGCAGACCGGCAAGGAGCATGGTTA
>CAZFOG010000128.1:5138-14780 GCA_964520685.1 uncultured Nitrospiraceae bacterium
GACGGTCTGACTGAACCCCATCATGCTCGCTTTGACATGGGCCGCCGCGTTGCCTTCCCCGTGCGCATAACTGGCATTCCACGGCACCGCGCGTTCCAGTGCCTGGATGATGTCGGCCACGACATCCGGATCGGCGTTTTCGTTAATGGTGAGCCCCGCCGTGGTATGGGGCACAAAGACGTGGCAGATGCCGTCCTTGACGCCTGCCTCGGCGATGGCCTCCTCGACTTTGCGGTCGATATTGACGAACTGCGTGTGGCTTGTCGTGGGAACAGTGATCTCGTTCATCTTCATGGAATGGATCCTGTTGTTGCTGCCTTGGTGGCGCTGGCCGGGCCCTGCTGCGGGCCCGTCTGTTCAACAATTTCCGGTAGCATACCGAAAATACGCGAAAAAGGCATGCCGCCGGAAATTCCCGATGGCATGCCTTGAACCTGCGATACGGCGCAGCGTTGTTTACAAGAGGCCGAAGCCTCCCGCGATGAGGTGCAGCACCCCCAGAACGAGGGCCGCGAGCCCGAGGGGCTTCTCGAAGGGCCCGAGGGCGGACGCGATTTTGTCCAGCGGCGAAGGTTGAGCGCCTTTCGTCTCTGTGGTTTCGGGCGAAGCAGACGGCGCACCTTTTGCCATGAGAGCAAAACCCAGGCAAGCCGCGACTGCTTGCGGGAGAATATCCCTGAAGAGCGCCAGGCGCACAAGGGTCAAGAGAAACGCCAGAATACCCACGACCAACAGGCCCCATGCTATCGGGTTGCGCGCGCCTTTCAGAGTGGAATGAATCGTTGAAAGGGGTGCCGCTTTTCTTGCCAGAACCTGTCCTGACGAGGCGGCGAGTCCTCCCGCGAGGAGTACGACGGTCAGGAGCAGGCGCATGAGCCAACCCGGGCCGGCGGCCTTTCCTCTGGCCGCCACGGGCGCAGAATCGGCCACGATACCGCCCCCTTTGCCCACTTTCGCCATGGGCATGCGAAACGATGCGTATTGCTCCGAGTTGCAGTAGTAAAACGGGGGCGCCTTTTCCACGCCCAGTTCTTCCTTCGTGTAGAAATACATGGGGTAGCAGTAGGCAATTTCCGGGTCCGCGTTCCCACGAAACGCCACGAGTACTTTCAGCCGGAACTGGGTGGGTTCCTGAGTGAGGGGCGCGGTTTTCTCGACGCCCCAGGTATCCGCAGTCACGCACACCGCCACCGGGATGTGTTCGTCTTCATACTCGGGTTTGCTCCAGCCCTGGCCGTCTTCGCGAAGCTTCTCGAGGAGTTTCAGCGCGGCCGCCGCAAGGTCATCCGGACCGCCCGGACCTTCGAAATCGGCGTTGTGCCCCGGCCACTCGAGCGAATCGACTGCTTTCTCCCAGGCATTCTTTGCTTCCCCAGATGCCTTTTCCGCCTTTGCCACGTGCGCGGAATAGTCGCCTTCGGGATTGATCTCGACGGCGTTGCGGTAGGCTTCCAGGGCGCGCTCCGCGAATTGCATCTTCTTCTCGATGTCCCGCGGGTTGCCGTCCGACTGGCGCTCGAAATCGGCAAAATGCTTGTCGCCGTCGTTAATCAGCCAATTTCCCACCTCGGTCTTCAGGCCGTCGAAGTCGATTTCGTACATCGCGCCGGCCAGAGGCACCGGGTAGTTGTTCACGCCTTCAAGAGGTTCCAGCCCTTCGAACGCCTCCCCCACTTTCTGGGGAGTATCCCCGTAGGTCTTCTGGAAATACCCCACGAATTCCGGCGCGTCTGCAATCCACTCTTTCCAAACGCGAACAAACTCGGCATCCTTGTTGCTCTGGTTGTATTCGGAAACGAAATAATTGTTGTAGGCGGTCAGCAACTCGTCCAGATGCTTCCAATCATCCAGGGCCTTGGCCTGATCCTGTCCCGTTGCGCTCAAACACATGCCGAAGACAAAGAGAATGCACGTCAACTTCTTCATGACAGACGACTCCCTGTTATCCGGATGCTCATACCCGTATTCTTCTCAAGACTTCGATCCAGCTGTGCGTTGGCCGGGGTTATTTCTCGCGGCAATACCACCAGGCGTCGCGGCCGCCTTCGATGAACCTGAGCGGGTCCGCCTCCGCACGAACCGTGCGCCCTTTGTACTGGAATTTTCCTCCCGCGACCGCGAATTTCCAGGTGCCATACAACGTTTCATTGACCTTGACCGTCAACGTGTAGTCGCCATCCTTAGCCAGAAGATCTTTGGCTTTGAAGTATTCACCCCATGCCGCCGTTGCCCCTTCTTCCGGATGCGCCATATCGAATTCCCAGCGGTTCCAGTCGGGGCCAAGCGAAAAGGTGGCATCGCGCGATACGCAGAGCAGTCCTCCCGGGCCGTGAATCTCGACTTTAATCTTGACATCTTCCTCGAGACGGGCCGTCTGGCCTTTGTCTTTCCGCCGAATCCACTGTTTCCAATAGAGATTCTGTTCCGGGTTGGCCTGGGGGATGTACAGATAACCCCAGTCAAACCAGTCACCGGACGTGACCCACCAGTTCTCGCCCGCAAATGGGTCATCACTGCCGATCACTTCAACCGTGAACGGGAACGTGTAAAAATGCTCGGTAGGCAGGTAAAAGTCGAGCACGTAGTCGCCGGGACCTTCCAGCTCCACCTGAAACGCCCCGCCGCTGAGCTTCTCGCCGGTCCGCACATCAAATGTGCCCATGATCTCGAGCAGGGTGTAGGGTTTCTCAACAGGTTGGGCTCGGAACTCGAAACGGTAGAGCTCCTTTCCGGCTGCTGTGCGCAGGATGATGTACCCGGTCTGGTTATCGTCGATGAAGGTGGCCTGGATGTTGTTCAGCGAGAACGTGTGCTGCTTGTAGTGTACTTTCACACCGTTCAGCACGGTCGAGTAGGACAAACTGGGATAGTATTCCCGTTTCTCGGTGCTGGGTCCGGGGTGTTTGCCGCCAGAAGAGGCGGCAGCGGTGATTGCGGAACCCCCCTCTACCGTGTTTCCGGGTGCGGCCGCGCCGCCACCTGCTTCCGATTCTGAGGCCGCACCAGCGCCCGCTGGCTGTTCCTTCGTGACCTCCTCCGCGATCTCTTTGGCAGCCTCCTTCACCTTATTGAGGATACCCGCCTGGGCGGTTCCAATGAGCAACCCAAGGAGAACGACGGCGACGAGCATGGTTTTCCTATTCACGGCACGACCCTCCTCTTTGGTACGGACGCACTACGCGCACCGTGCTGATTGCAGTACAACACACCCCCAAGCACGCGGTTACCGATTGGCAGGAGTTCGGTATGCCGTGCATTCGATAGGTGATCGAACGGCATCAAAGTACGCGAGAATTCCGCATTTGTCAACGAGTATGATGCGGGAAGTGGCACGGCAACAGGCGGTTCAGCGACAAAGCGTGCGTGCTGAGCCATGGGGCACTCTTGCAGAGCAAAAAACCGGGCGCGCATTGCCGGGACGAGCCCCGTGGAGAAATGGGGCGTCAACCGGCTATGCAGAGCACAGTATGGCCGCAGGCAATTCCAGTGATTCTGACCATTGATTACGCGGATAGCACTGCTGTGATGAGGTCTATTCACACAAGAACGCGCACGAGACGCCGAAGCGGGAAGACGCTGAAGGCCCCAACCGATTCAGGACGTCTTGACCCCACCGCTGGCCGACTAAAACTCCATGTGCTCGAGGTTTCGCAGGCCGAGGTGCATGGGGATGAAGGTGGCGGCGGCGCTGAGGAGGGCGGTGAATCCGACGACGGCGGTGAAGGTCAGCCAGTAGGTCAAAGAGGCGTTGGAACCGAAGAGGCGGTGCCATTGAAGCATGAAGGTCTGGCCCGCGACGACGGCGGCGATGTAGCCGATACTGAGCAGGAAGTTGAGGGTCCCCCCCATGCCCGAAACGATTCGGGCGGGGTTGTCTTCGTTGAAATTGGGGTAGAGGCTTCCGAGGCCGACGGACATGCCAGCGAGCCCGAGATTCACCAGGGCCATGCTGTACAGGGAAAGGAAAAAGGGCAGCAGCTCCATGCGCAGGATGATGCACGATAGCGTAACGATGCCCATGGAGAAGGTGGCCGTCGTTGCCACGCACAGCCAGTATTTCTGCCATATCAACTGCCGAAACGTGAGCGGGGCGAGCCCGAGGAGCCAGAAGCGTTGACCTTCCAGGCTCACGAGGGGGTATACAAACCGGCTGGTCAGCGTGGCGGTAATCAGGGAGCATGCACCGAGGTTGAGGCTGACGATGAACGTCCGGTAAGCCTCAGCATCCATCATGGCGGAGCGGTTGCGCAGATTGGCGACATATACGGCCATGATCCCGAAGAAGATAAGGAATTGCGACCACTGGGTGGGATCGCGCCAGAACAGTTTGATGTCTTTCGCGACGAGCACGCGCGCGGGATTGGGCAACGTTTGCAGCAGGGCCTCGGTTCTTCCCAGTACGCCCTTTCCCAGGGGTTTCACGCGTTGGCGGTCGAGGCCCTTTAACGCCGACCATCCGGGGTAGAACAGAAATCCCGCACACTGCATGGCGAGCCACGAGAAGAAAAGGGCGTTGGATACCAGGAGCAGCAAATCGAAAGCGCTCTCCCGATAGCGCCCCGCCGCGGCGGTCAGGATGCCGTGGGCGGCCCAGTGGCTGGGCAGAAAGGGAGACTGGGTTCTCGTGGTGGCATCAAATACGAGCGTTAGCATTCCCTGCGCGGAATCGTCGCCGGCGATGAACTTGCCCCGGAGATAGACGAACACGGCCACCAGAGCACAGCCTGCCAGCCCTACCAATACCCATTTCCTGACCAGGGGAAACAGGCGCACGAGCACCATGGTGATCACCGAGCCCAGGGCGGCCGGTATGGTCACAAAGGGCACGAAGACCAGGAGCGCCGCCGCATACAGCACGGGCGACGCGTCCGTCACAAGGCCATACGCCAGGATCAGGGGGGAACCCAGGTAGGCGGAAGCCCAGGAACTGAAGGAAACGCACTCGGCAAGACGGGCAATGAACAGGGAATGTACTGTCAGGGGGCTTTGAACAAGGTACGACATCTCCTTCGTCCGGTAGAACGTCGAAAATGCAATCAAGACGTTGGAAAACGTCAGCATGAGGAAAAGCGCCAGCATCAAGACGGACAGCAAACTGCCCATCAAGAGCCTGCCCAGATTCAGTCCCTCGCCGGAAGGGTCCAGCCCGAATTTCTGAAGCCATTGAAGACCCTCATAAAAGGCAAGAAACGCTCCCACCCACAAAAGCAGCGCAGCGGTAGACACGACAGCGACCTTGAGCCGGGATTGATGCCGGATGGACGCGATGGTGTGGCGGCCCACACGCAGTTTGACCCAGATGGCGGCCCAGAGCGGGGTCATGGAGCGGCCTCGGCGTTGGTGAGTTCGAGAAATACATCCTCGAGGGAACCCGGATTACGGCTCAAGGCCTTGATCTCGCTCAGCGAACCGATGTGCAAGAGCCTGCCATTGTGGATGATGCCGATACGGTCCGCGGCCTCCTCGATCACGCTCAGCGAGTGTGTGGACATGAAGATGCTGACGCCCTCGCGGGTCTTGTCGCGCAGGAAGTTCTTCACGAAGCGGATATTCTTCGGGTCCAGGCCGACCCACGGCTCGTCTACAACCACGACCTTCGGCTCGTGGAGAAAACACGAGGCAAACGAGAGTTTCTGGCGCATCCCGTGGCTGTAGTCCTCGATAAGCTGGTCCCCGACGTCGCGAATCTCGAACAATTCAAGCAGTTCCTCGGTTCGCGGTGAGGCGATTTCCTCGGGCACCTGGTAGAGACCGGCGACGAAACGCATGAATTCGCGGCCGGTTAGCTTCTCGTAGAGGAAGGGCGTATCGGGGATGTACCCGAGCAAGCGTTTGGCTGCGACGGGCTCCTGCTGGATGTCGTGCCCGCCAACAATTGCCGTGCCGGAGGTGGGTTTGAGCAGGCCGGTCAGCAGTTTGATGGTGGTGGTCTTCCCCGCGCCGTTCGGGCCGAGAAAGCAGAAGAACTCGCCGGCCTCGACGCGGATTTCGAGGTGTTCGACAGCCGTTTTCGAGCCGAACCGCTTCACCAGGTCTTTCGTCTGTATCATTGCGTTGAGCGATCTCCGCCGGTTGATTCGAGGGCCTGGTCAACCTCGAGCACTTCGATACGCAGTCTGCCCAGGAACGGCAGCAGACGGGGCCAGCGCTCGATGTCGCCCGTCACCAGTTTTACGTGTGTGGCGTCGGCAACCGGCTGTCCGAACGTCGGGTCCATCCAGAGCCACTCGCCGACATAAACCTCGGGCCACGCGTGGTAGTAGAACCCCTCGAGCTCGTCGCTCCAGACTACTCCAATGGCGATGCGCGTGGGGATGTTCACGGAACGCGCCAGCGCCGCAAACAACACGGTATGCTCGTTGCAGTCCCCCGTTCGCGTGTGCAGCACCTCGAGGGCCGACGGGATGCTGAGCACGCCTTGCTTCGCGATGTTCTCGAACACCCAGTCATGAATGCGAACAGCCTGTTCCCAGGGGTCTTCGATTTCCCCGACAATCCCGGCAGCCGTATGGCGGATATCGGGATGGGTGGACTGAATGAACGGATGCGGCGCCAGATGCCCGGCCAGGTCATCGGGGGGTTGGGCCGCTTCCGCGGCGCGTTCCGGCGTCAATGGCGCGATTATCACGTCGCCGCTTCCTGCGGGCCGCTGGTTTGCGTCCTCGGGCAAGGCCGTAAGCTCAGAGAGCCCCGAGATGCGTATGGCCATGCGTTTTGCCCCGCGCACCGGGCGCTTGCCAGAAGGGCGGATGGCTGCCGATTCGATGAGGTCCTGTGGAATTTCGCGGGCCACCGAGGCCAAGGCCTCCTGGGATGTGGTCCGTTCGAGGATCAGCCCGAGGGGCGTCTCGGCCCGGATGGTCTCGCCATCCTCGTCTATCCATGCCTTGGAGACAATGTCATGCACGGTGACCGTCACCACGCGGGCCTCTCGCGCGTTCTCTCCCTCGCCGATTGTCTCGAAGCCCAGGCATTTGACCCGCGCGGTGCCCATGGTCAGGGTCATGGGATCGAAGGCCTCGATCACCGCTTCATCTCCTGGGTCGAGATTGTTTAACTGAAGGGTTGACGTGCCCGTGACTCCGGCGATGGCGATTTCACGCTCCATGGGCAGCGTGACCGGAAACACGTCGCCCGCGGTATGAAGGCGGGCATCGAGGACGCGGTTTTCAAGAACGCCCTCGAACCGCGCCCCATGCTCCTCGGACCGGACGGCGAAATCGAACCTGCCCAGATCGCCCGACCGGGCAAACCAGGCGGAGCCCGTCAAGTGCAGGCGCATGGGCTGGCCGAGAAACTGCATTCTCATGTTGGCATTCATGGAAATACGGGTCCCCGGGATCCCATCCTGCGTCTCGGGCGCCGTCTGCGTGTTGATGAATCCCAGTGGATGGCCCTGGGGAGACAATACGCGCATCCAGGTGTCGGTCGGGCTGGCCTCGTAACTGGCGGAAAGGGAAGGCCCCACGAAGAGGGGCGCCAACTCGCGCCGCGCCAGCAGGCCCATCATCACGAGCCAGAAGACGATGACCGCTGCCCCAATCAGTTTCTTGCGATGGCGCCGCAACACTTCTTGAATTTCTTGCCGCTGCCGCAAGGGCAGGGATCGTTGGGCTTGACGTCCGGCCCGGTCTTGCGAATGGGCTGCTGTTTCACGCGCTGATGCATGCGCTCACCAGTCTGGTGCTGCTCGCCATCGGGCTGGCCCGCCAACGCAAACCGGCTCGTGTCGAAGGATGCGAAACTGCGGTCCTGCTGTTTGTCGGCCTGCACGTATGAGTATTGCGACAATTGGGCGAAGGGGTCTTCGGCGGGCGTCAGCACACCCCGTTCGGCCTGGGTGCGGCGGCGCCGCCGCACTTCGGGATCGGAAAGACGGAACAGGGTCTGAGCGACCTCTTCCTCGATGGCCGCCATCATGGACTGGAACATCTCGTAGCCCTCGGTCTTGTACTCGACCAGGGGGTCTTTCTGGCCGTAGGCCCGGAGGCGCACCGAATCGCGGAGGTAATCCATGGAATAGAGGTGATCGATCCACTTCTCGTCCACGGCGCGCAAGAGGGCCATCATCTCGAGGTCATGCGTGCGTTTCCGGGAAATGCGCGCAAAATCCACGTGCGATTCATCGCCGCCGATTTCGCTTCGAAAGTGCGCGCGTATTTCCTCTTCGAGCACGTTTTCGCGGCGCTCGTATTCGCTCAGGACCTGCGCCACAAGATCGTCGAACAACGGCTTGGGAGCCGAGTCTTCCGGTCCCTCGGCCTGGGAGACGAAGGCAAACTCGAAGCCGAAGATGGCGCGAAAGCCAGTAGACAGACCCTCGATGTCCCATTCATCGGGCAGCACGTCCTCCGGGGCGAACTCGTCGACAAGCCGCCCGATAATGTTCTCGAACATTTCGTGGAGTTGCTCGGTGACGTCGCGGTCCTCGAGTACGTTGCGGCGCATGTCGTAGATGATCATGCGCTGCTTGTTCATCACGTCGTCGTATTCTTTGAGGTGTTTGCGGATCTCGAAGTTGTACTCCTCGACCTGGCGTTGTGCGCGCTCGATGGAGCGTGAGACCATCTTTTGGCTCAGGGGTTCGTCGTCCATCTGCTGGCTGCCGATCCAGTCCAGCATCTTCTTGACTTTGTCGCCCCCGAAGAGGCGGGCGACCTCGTCCTCGAGGCTGAGAAAGAAGCGCGTGGTTCCGGGGTCGCCCTGTCGGCCGCACCGGCCGCGAAGCTGGTTATCGATTCGCCGGGATTCGTGCCGCTCGGTGCCCACAATCGCGAGGCCTCCCAACTCGCGCACGCCATCGCCCAGTTTGATGTCGGTTCCGCGGCCGGCCATGTTGGTGGCGATCGTGATGGCGCCGCGTTTCCCTGCGTTGCCGACGATGCTCGCTTCCTTTTCGTGGTATTTCGCGTTCAGAACCTGAAACTCCGTGACGGCCAACTCGGACAGCATCGCGGAAACCTTCTCGGACTTCTCGATGGAAACCGTTCCTACGAGGACGGGGCGGCCGGTGCGGTGAATCTCGGCGATCTCTTTCACGACGTGTCGAAACTTACCCTCCTCGGTGGCAAACACGAGGTCGGACACGTCCTCGCGGATCAAGGGGAGGTTGGTGGGGATCTGAACGACTTCGAGTTCGTAAATCTGGGCGAATTCGGCGGCTTCCGTGGCCGCGGTGCCGGTCATGCCGGCCAGTTTGCCGTATAGCTTGAAATAGTTCTGATAGGTGATGCTGGCAACTGTTTGCGACTCGAATTGCACGGCCACCCGTTCCTTGGCCTCGAGGGCCTGGTGCAGGCCGTCGGAATACCGCCGCCCTTCCATCATACGGCCGGTGAATTCGTCGACAATCAGCACTTCGCCGTTATGGACGACGTATTCGTCATCCCGTTTGTAGAAATGGTGTGCACGCAGGGCCTGTTCGACCATATGCACCAACCCGAGGTGCTCGGTAAAAAGGTCTTCGACGCCGAGCAGCGCCTCGAGGGTGTTCATGCCGTCCTCGGTGATCAGTACATGGTGTCCCTTTTCCTCGAGTTCGAAATGCGTGTCCTTACGGAGACGGCGCACCACGTCGTCCACTTTGTAATAGAGGTCGGTACTCTTCTCGGGTCTGCCAGAGATGATAAGCGGTGTGCGGGC
>CAZFOG010000129.1:0-12388 GCA_964520685.1 uncultured Nitrospiraceae bacterium
GCGAACACGGAATACCCCCTGTGGCACGCCAATCTATACGGCCGCGAAAATGTGCGCGCGGGCATCATGCCGCCCATGTCGGGCCATCCGCTGTACAACCACCACGCCGACGACATCGATTTCCAGATCGAGGCCGACCTGTTCGGCATCCTGACGCCCGGATTGCCGCAGGAGTCTAACCGCCTCTGCGAGGTATTCGGCCGCATTATGAACTACGGCGACGGCCTCTATGGCGGGATGTTCGTCGCGGGAATGTATTCGGCCGCGTACTTCGAGGACACCGACGTGCGCGCCGTTCTCCAGGCGGGACTTGACTGCATCCCTCCCGAATCGCAGTACCGGCAATGCATCGAGGACGTGATCGCGTGGCACGATCTCGAGCCCGACGACTGGCGCGCCACATGGAAACGCATCGAGGAGAAGTGGCAGGACGACGTGGATTGCATACCGGGCAGCCCGTTCAACATCGATGCGAAACTCAACGGCGCGTACATCGCCATGGGCCTGTTGTATGGCAACGGGGGTTTGATGCGCACGGCCGAGATATCGACCCGCTGCGGCCAGGACGCCGACTGCAACCCTTCCAACGCTGCCGGTGTCTTGGGTTGCATGAAGGGCTTCAATGCCATGGGCGCGGAGTTCACGTCGGGGATCGAGGCCATTCGCAACGAGAAGTTCATTCACACCGATTACGGATTCGACGCGTTGATCGCCGCGTGCCAGCAGGTGACCGAGCAGATCGTGCTGCGCACCGGCGGGCGCATCGACGACAATGCGTATCACATCCTCGTGCAGCCGCCGAAGCCGCCCGCCACCCTCGAGCAATGGGTTCACCAGGAGGAGATGCTGCAACTTGCCATTCCCCCGGCCGAAATGCGCCTGTGGGACCCGGCGTGGCGCGTCGCCGCGTGCGGCCACGAAATGGGACCGGGCGTCCGGAACGAATGGTATGGCCGGAACTCGGTCCTCACCCTGCATCCTGTCAGTGAGAACGAACCCGCGGTGATTGAAGCGGTGTTGAGCTTGCCCGCCGACGCAACGCAATTGGTGTTGACGGTCTCGTCCGAGAGACGAGGCGATTTTGTGCTTCGGGTGTCCTTGGACGGCGGGCTGGCCCATGAATCGGTCATTGACACAAAAGGGGAATGGGTCGAAATAGCCATCGATATCACACCTCATGCGGGAAAGACGGTGCAAGCGCGCGTCGAGAACGCTGCCAACGGTTGGACGTTCGAGGCCGCTTATATCGACGCCATCGAAGTGCGCTGACACAGCTCGCCGATCCTCCGCGGCGCAGGTACTCTGGCGTGGACAAGTGCGCCGTGTGATGGAGCCGGAAAACCGCCGGTATTTCCTGGGCTCGCGGAGCGTCGCGCCGGTAACGGGGTTGATTAGGAATGCCGCGCTGGCACCCGGCGAGCCCAAGGGGAATGTGATGGGCAAAGACCTCGGGACAGCGGACCTCGAGCCAGTGGCTCACCCGTAGATCACGAGAATAGAAATGACCGGTGAGGGCACCGGTCCCACATTCCGGAAGGGATATGAATTTTCGAGGCAGCCGCGTCTCGTCCACCGGCACCGGCCTTGAGGAGGGTTACTCACGTTATCCGGGACTCCCGCTCCGTTTGGTAGCGTTCCCGCCGTTTCTTTATACTGGCCTCTTCCTGCGAGGGGCTGCCTGTTCACCGATGGGGAGGCGCACAGTATGCGATGTGTTTTGAGTGCGGCAGTAGTCCTGTTGAGCGTGACGGGAGGGGCTATGGCAGAACCGTTGGTTTTGGAGAACGGCGACCTTCAATTGACCCTCGACGTCAGCGCGGCCCGAACGCCGCGGATTGCCGGGGCCGCGCGCATCGGGGAGACTCCGGCCGTCCTTTTCCGCGACACCACTGACGTGCCCATAACTGCCTGGGCACCGGAAGGCCTCGTAGATACAGCCAGCCGATGCACAGGGTGGGAGCGCATCGACCACGATATGTTTGTACGCGCCGAAGCGTCGCGTGCGCTCGCCAAAGGCCCGACGCTCATCTGGCGCATCGACCTGGCTCGAAACGGTTCCCTGCTCCGGCTTCAAACCCTGCTTGCCAACACGGGTGACGATGACGCCGCTGTCGAATGGTTCCCGGTATGGAATGCCGCGTGGCAGATGGACGGATTCGATGGCCCTCTCCGCTATTGGGACGCCCTGTCCTTCGTTCATCACGATCACCAGGGTAAGGACGGGGAGAGCCTCACCCTCGCGAGCCACATCCACAGCTCCGACACGGAGGGCGGCGGCAAGAATCCCTATTGGCGAGTGCAAGACCGGGATTGCGATGCCTGGTTTGGTCTCGAGTGGTGTGGCGGATGGCGGGCAGATTTGATGCAAGACGGCGCCAGCCTGTCTTTCAACGTTTTCCTGCCTCCACTGGAGACACAGCTTGTACTCGCGCCCGGGGAGACCATCGGTGGTCCCGTCATGAACATCGTGTTCGCTCAGGGGGCGAGCGAAGCCGAACGCCGGGCAGACTGGATACGGCAGCGTCTTGCGCTTGCCCAGCGGCTCTACGGCGGCCCGGCACCCTCCTACCCGTTCACCTGGAATCATTGGTATTCGGTGCGTTTTGACATAGACGGGCCGTTCTTTCAGCGCCAAATTGAGGCGATGCCCCCCTATGGTTTCGATTACTTCATCGTGGACGCGGGCTGGTACGAGGCCTGCGGCAAGTGGGAACCCGACCCGAAGAAATTCGGGCCCGGTGAGTTCCAGGAAGCCATGGCGCAAATCGCCGCCACAGGCGTCCAACCCGGGATCTGGACCTGCCCCCAGTTTGTCCACCCCGATTACGTTGACCAGGTACCCCTCACCCTCGATGAGCCGGGGTTCTACCGGAAATTCATTAACGGCCGCCTGGTTGATATGGCCGGGTCGGATTTCAGCGCCTATCTTGTGGACCATGCCGCCCGGCTCCGCGACGAGTATCGCGCGGGGTGGTGGAAGTATGATCAGGACTTTTTCACCGGCGATTTGAGCAAGGGCCGCATGCGCAACGTCATCGCCCTTCAGGAGGCGCTGACGGCCGTCCGCAAAGCCCAGCCCGATCTGTACCTGGAGAACTGCCAAAGCGGGGGCCGCATGATCAACGAGTTCACCGTGCTGATCACTCAGGGCCAGTGGATTCGCGATGGCGGGAACACCGGGATGGCCCACGTCCGCAGCAATCTCAAAGAAGCGCTCGGAGCTATCGAGTTTATGCCGCCGTGGAGCGCTATCCGCTGGACCAACCGGCCTTACGACAACGACACCGATGACGATGCGTTCACGCGGATGTATTGCCGAAGCGCCATGGCAGGCGTTTGGGGCATTGTCGCCGACCTGCCCCGGATCCCGGACCGCCAGCGCCACATAATCGTCGAGGAAACCGCCAACTACCGCCGCTTGAACGAGGTCAAACGCGACAATCTCTACGCGATCTATCCCGCGGAGGACGGCGCTGACGCGGCGGGGGTCATGTACTGGACGGCGGACGGAAAGAAGGCAGCCGTGCTGCTGTTGCGCTGGGATGCCGAGGGAACGTTCACAAAGAGACTGGCCGCGCCCTTCGCCGGAGATGCGCAATACCGGGTCGAATATGTCGACAATGACCGTACAGATACGCGTCCTGGCGGCAGCCTTCGCGAAAACGGGCTTGATATCGCCTTCGACCAGACCCAGCTTTCGGCTCTGGTATTCATCGAGCGTACGGAATAGGAGAATCGTATCATGCACTGCCTGGCATTCGCTCTGTGGCTGACAATGAGCGCGGCGGCCCCACAGCTCCATCTCGACGGGGTCACTGCGGCCGCTTCGTCGACATCCGGGGGGAAATACGCGCCTGAAATGGCTGTGGACAGCCTGCCTGCGACACGGTGGGCCAGTAGAGACATGGCCCCCATGCCGCAATGGTTCGAGCTGCGCTTTCCTGGGCCCGTCGAGGTCGATACGGTCCTCCTCGATATCCCGGTGGACACGCTATACGCCGCGTGGCACGAGGTCGAGGTGTCGTTTGACGGGGGGGATTCGGTGAAGCTAGTCCTGGGCGAAAAAGATTCGAAGCCGATCGTTCGGTTTGAGCGCCGCACGACCGTCAATCTCCGCGTGACGGTCCATTCGGTGTACGAAGCGCGCCATTACGTGGGGCTTAGCGAAATTCAGGCGGCGTTGGACCCCGACCGCCGGCTCGAAGCACTGGGCGACAAATCCCGGCCGAAATCAAGGGCGGAGATCAAGGTCCGTGGCCGCGCCGAACATCCCTGCGTGAACGTGACCCCTGCCGATGTCGCCGCGGCTCGGAAACGGTGCGAAGACCTCGAGTGGGCTCGAGTAAAACGGGACGCCATCATCGCGGCAGCGGAGGAGTGGCTTCGCGAATCCGACGAATACTGGCTACAGTTCCTGCCCAAGCCGGGTGCGGCGTATGCCTATGGGTTCACCGGCGATCCCTCTACCGGCGAAGGCTTCGGCGGCACGTGGGCCGGCGCGCGGTGCCGCTGGGACCACCCCGGCCAGGTAATGAACAGCGAAGGGCGCTGGTTTCCAAACGACGACTACCCCGACTCCGGCACGGGCTACAAGGCCGAAGACGGCCGCATGCACTATTTCGAGGGGATCTTCAACGCCTGGGTCACCGAACAATGGACCGTCAACGCCCTGCCCGCGCTTTCGGAAGCCTATCTTTTGACGGGCGACGAGCGCTATGCCGACCGCGGCACGTTGCTGCTCGACGCCCTGGCGTCCATTTACGCTGAATCCACCTCCGGCTCGTGGGATTACCCGAGCAACCCGCCCAGCGGCCGATTCGCGCGTCCGTGGTACCAGGTTGCCCGAACGCTCGTTAAATACGTCGACCAGTTCGATTGCATGTACTCGAGCCCGTCCATGGACATGCCTTCGCGGCGGGAAGGCATGACCCGGCGCGAAAACATCATCAACTACATGCTGCTGGACGGCGCCTACTACTGCTACGAGCACAGCTACCACGGTGCGCTGCACAACGGCCACGCGGATTACGTGCGCGGCGCCCTGGCCGTGGGATGCCTTCTCGACATTCCCACCTACATCGAGAACGCCGTTGAGAGCACGTTTTCGATCTACACCATGCTCGAAAATAACATCGATCGGGACGGGCGCTATTACGAGACGGCCCTCGGGTATGCCATCCACGCCCGGCTCTTGTATTTGACCTTCGCAGACCCCCTCTACAACCTCCGGAACGAAGAATATCCCGACGGCATCAATCTCTACGATTACCCGAAGCTGCAGTCGGCGCTGTTCCTCCCCGAACTGACGGTCATGATGGCGGGACGCATGCCGAATTTCGGCGACGCGGGCCCCGACTACACCTATAAGCCCATGCCGGGCCATCCCATGTCGTCTACCGATTACAGCTTTCTTGAGCGGCTGTACGCCCGAACCACCGACCCCGAGAGGCGCCGCATGTACGGCGAGACGCTGCTTTATCTGGCGAAGGGCGACGTCGACAGCGTGCGGAAGGGACAACGGGATTCGTGGCTGCTTTGGCATGCGGCCCCCGCGCCCGGGGGTACAGCCGAGCTTCCCGCCGAGGTGGCCCGGCGCGTTACGGGCTCGTGGGTCGCGGGCATGAAAGGCATGGCCATGCTGCGTGCGGGCGAACAGGCGGCCCTGGTACGGTTCGGTCCCAGCTTGAACCATGGCGATCCCGACGACCTCGGCCTGCTCTATTACGCGAATGGCTACGAACTCAGTTACGACATCGGCTACGGCCTCGGCAGCACGCACGCGCACGTCGGCTGGGCATCGAGTACGGTGAGCCACTGCCTCGTGACCGTCGACGAATCCAATCAGTTTGAAGAGCCCGGGTCCGGCGGCAGCCTCTTGCTCTTCGCGGACATGCCCGGCGTCAAGGTCGTCGAAGCCACGAGCGAACTGAGTTACGCCGCATCAGACGTGTCGGAATACCGCCGCACCGTGGCGCTCCTGGCCGGCGGCTATCTCGTCGACATCTTTCGGGTCGCGGGCGGCACATCCCACGACTACGGGTTCGGCAGCATCGGCCCCCATCTCGAACCCTTTGGCGTCGATGCACTTGTGTCGCAGGAAGGCAGCCTGGCCGAGGGATTCGACTGGGGCCGCAAGGTCGGCATGGACGGCGACATCATGGGCCACCCTGGCAAGCCCTATTGGAATCCCCCGCCAGGAAACGGCTACGGCTTTTTTTTCGACGTCCGGAAAGGCGCCCCCCCGGCATCCTGGGGCGGGACGTGGACCATCGACGGCGCAGTCCCAACCAGCATGCGCATGAATGTAACGGGCGATCCGGCAGAGGCCGTCTTTGCCTCCGCACCGGGCCTCTATCCCCACACACCGCTCGCGAGTTATGTCATCGCCCGGCGTCAGTCGGATGATGGGACGGCCCTCGAAAGCACGTTCGTTGCCGTATACGAACCGTATGTGCAGGAAGGGCTTGCCTACGATTTCGATGCACACGAACTGGCGGCGCTTCTTGTGCGTGAGACCGCCGAGGCAAAGCTCATCTCCGGCCTGAGCGCGCTTGTGCTGATGGGCTCGCAACCCGGCGATGCGATGGAGTTCGAACTCGAGCTGCCACCGGACACGCCGTCCGCACTGGCCGTCCACTGCATGCAGGCGCCAAGCTACGGAACCGTGCTCATCGAATGGGACGGCCAACCGGCGGGAGAGCCTCTCACCCTGACGACCGGCGTGATTCAAGGCCCGGCGGCATTTTCCCTTGGTGACGTCGATACCTCACCCGGAAAGCATACGCTGGTTTTCCGTATCGGCGAGGGTGCGGCCTATTTCGGAGGGCTGTGCGGGATCAGCTTCTGCGAAATCCCGGCCGAAGAGGCGGCCCCTGCTCGACGGCTGCGAACGGTGAAGCGGCTTGGGACGGAAGCCGTCGAAATTGCCCGCGCAGATGGCGCCTTCGATATTGTGGCCGTGGGCGCCAACCGCTTCGAGGCGTCTTGTGGGGCCGTCGCCTTTGAAGGCGATTTTCTACACATCGAGTGGGACGGACAGAAGGTTACGCGCGTGGAAACCGTGGGTTGCTCGGATCTGGCCGTAGCCGGTGAGAGCCTTCAGACAGGCCCCGGCGCATTTGAGGCAACGGTGGTGGCCGTAGACCTGGAAAACCGGGCGGTGCTCCTGGACAGTGATGTGCCAGGGGAATTGCAGGGCCTCGTAGCGGTATTCTCGAACCCCGCCTATTCGCGCACCACCGCCTATCATGTCGCGAGTGCCGGAAACAAGAAAGTCTTTCTCGACGCAAGCACCCTCGTTCTGGGGACCGGCCGCGTGGGCGCCATCCCTGACACGAAGACCCTCTACAGCGAGATCACCCATGAATACGCCAAGACGGTTCGAAAAGGGCATTCCACTCGCTTCTTTGACGGCAAGCGCATTGTCGGCGCGCACGGTGGCGAGACGCGTGTGGTGGCGACGGTACCCGGCACGCCGTTGCGAATCGACGTCGAGAACAGCGACACGCTCCGGGTTGGTGAGTCCTTCGACTACCTCGACATCGGGCCCGGCGATACCGTCCGGATCGCCCGCGTGCGAACAGCGGCCGTCGATACAATGTGAGCCCCTTATGAATTCCTACGTTTCTGTAGCTTCCGGGAAGAAGATTCGACCGGCAGGTAGTTTTTGGAAATCGGTATAGCAGGCCCATGGATGCCTTCTGCTTGGAAGAATCGCCCCAACAGGCCTGAATACAAGCCTGAAATCAATGCGAGGCAGGTTTGGCACACCGCTTGCTGGTCAGGGAGCAGTGGATTGAAAGAGTCCGCTGTTTCCTTTTCCGGGCCCGGTACGCTACCCTATGCTCTGTTTCGGTCACGTAACGCGGGTGTAACCAGACCCCAAGAACCAAGGAAAGGGAAGCACGTGAAGAAAGTTGAAGCCATCATCAAGCCCTTCAAACTCGAAGAGGTCAAAGAAGCCCTGTCGGGAATCGGGATTCAAGGATTGACCGTTTCGGAAGTCAAGGGTTTCGGCCGGCAGAAGGGCCACAAGGAGCTGTATCGCGGCGCCGAGTACGTCGTCGAGTTCCTGCCCAAAGTCAAGCTCGAGATCGTCATCAGCGACGACAAATTGGAAGCCGTGGTCGATGCGATCGTCAAGGCGGCTTCGACCGGCCGGATAGGCGATGGGAAAATCTTCGTCTCGCCTGTCGAGGAGGCAGTCCGCATTCGCACGGGCGAAACGGGCGAGATAGCGATTGGGTAGTTTGGTTGCAGACGTCAACCGTCCTCAGCGATCCCGGGACGCGTCCTACCAACCGTTTGCAGCCGAAAGGTTGAGGGAGTGACGCAAGATCACACACGGAGGACACCATGATTAAGGATTTCAGCCCGAAAGACGTAATTGACCTGGTCAAGAAGGAGAACGTGCAGTTCATTGACATGCGTTTCATGGACTTCCCGGGCCTGATGCAGCATTTTCACATCCCCGCTAACGAGCTGAGCGAGGAGACGTTCGAGGAGGGCCTGGGGTTCGACGGCTCGAGCATTCGCGGATGGCAGGCCATTAACGAAAGCGACATGCTGGTCATGCCGGATCCCACCACGGCCAACCTGGACCCCTTCGCCGCCATCCCGTCCCTCATCCTGTACTGCAACATTCTGGACCCGATTACGAAGGAACGGTATTCGCGCTGCCCGCGGTGCATCGCCCAGAAGGCCGAGGCGTATATGGTCTCGACGGGCATCGCGGACACGGCCTACATTGGGCCGGAAGCGGAATTCTTCATCTTCGACAGCGTCCGGTTCGACCAGAATGCACACATGTCTTTCTTCGAAGTGGACAGCTCGGAGGGCATCTGGAACAGCGGCCAGGATGAAGGGCCAAACCTGGGCTACAAACTGCGCCACAAGGAGGGGTATTTTCCGGTGCCGCCGGCGGATTCGCAATCGGACCTTCGCAGCCAGATGGTTGCGACCATGATCGCGTGCGGTCTCGAGGTCGAGTGCCACCACCATGAGGTAGCGACGGCCGGCCAGGCCGAAATCGACCTGCGCTACGATACCCTCGCCGCCATGGCCGACAAGATGACCATGTACAAGTACATCATCAAGAATACTGCCAAGGCGGCCGGCAAGACGGTTACCTTCATGCCCAAACCGCTGTTCGGCGACAATGGCTCGGGCATGCACACCCACATGAGCCTCTGGAAACAGGGGAAGAACTTGTTCGCAGGCGACAAGTATGCGGGGCTCAGCCAGGAAGCGTTGTGGTACATCGGGGGCCTCCTGAAGCACGCGCCGGCGCTCGTGGCCATTACAAACCCCACAACCAACTCGTACAAACGCCTCGTGCCCGGCTACGAAGCGCCAGTTAACCTGGCGTACTCGAGCCGGAACCGCAGCGCCTGCATCCGCATCCCGATGTATTCACCGAGTCCCAAGGCCAAGCGTGTCGAATTCCGGGTGCCCGACCCGTCGTGCAACCCCTACCTGGCCTTCACCGCCATGCTCATGGCCGGCCTCGACGGTATCCAGAACAAGCTCGATCCGGGCCAGCCCCTGGACAAGGATCTCTACGATCTGCCGCCCGAGGAAAAGGCCCTGGTGCCGCAAACCCCCGGCAGCCTCGAGGAGGCGTTGAATGCCCTGGAAGGGGATCACGAGTTCCTGCTCAAGGGCGACGTCTTCACCAAAGACGTGGTCGAGACCTGGCTGAAATACAAGCGGAAGCACGAGGCCGAACAGGTCGCACTGCGCCCGCATCCCTACGAGTTCTACCTGTATTACGACATTTAGAGCCTAATGCCTTGCGGTATTGGGATTTGCGCATATTGGGGGTGCCATTGTAAACCCCGAAACCGCCTGAAAATGCGCCCAAAAACAGCAGGGGTGCCATCCTGGAAATGGCACCCCGGATTGCTGAACCGACGGCAGAATTAGAAATAGCCCAATGCCTCGAGTTGCTCTTTGCGTAGAGCGTCAAGGTCCACGGCGGGAGCGTCGTCTATCAGCACGTCCGCCGTAGTGACTACCCGCCGCTCAGTCGCCTTCAGGTCACACTGCACTTCGCCGCCGGTGTCCGGCAGCCTGCCGTCAAGCAGCGCGCTTCGCAGCCGGTCTAATCCGATCAGTCCATGTTCAATGCGTGGCGTTTCACCCGGCCAGTGAATTAGCAACGGCACGCGCAAGACCTCATCGTAGAGCGTCCGGCCATGCCAAAGGCCGCCGTGTTCACCGAATTCTTCGCCGTGGTCGGATGTGATGATAACGATGGTGTCTTTCGGCACGGCGGCCAACAGCCGCCCAAGCTGCGCATCTGCATAGCGCAACTTCTCGTCGTAATCGTCTATCGGCTCGTCGCCGAACTCCCACACCCGCGCGGGCTCTTCGTATGGCGTGTGTGGGCCAATCAAGTGTACATACGCGAACCACGGCGCGCGCGTCTCGCGCACCCACGGGATCGCACGATTCACGACGACGGCATCATCGATCTCCACCGGGCCATCCAGCCATGCCTGCCACTCGAAGTCCGGCACGAATTGCCAGAATCGATCACACCCGCGCGCGTAGCCGCCCTCAGGATAAATGAACGTGTTCGCCATAAATATCGCCGTTGCGTACCCGCGCGCTTTGCATTCCGCCGGTAGATAGGGAGTGCTTGCCGACAGATTGTCCATCGCTTTCTGTACGCCGTGCGCTTCACACGTCAAGCCGGTCAGAATACTGGTGACGCTCGGCTTCGTCCACGAGCACGTCGCGTAGGCATTCCGATACAGCACCGACTCCCGCGCAAAGGCATCCAGATTGGGCGTGGTGTTGCGTTCGTATCCGTAACAGCCCACGTGGTCCGCCCGCAGTGCGTCAAGGACCACGATGAGGATGTTCGGCTGCGCACGCGTCGCCTGAATACCCCCGCAGCCAGATAGTACAAATAGAATAATTACTACTATGGCAATCTTATCCATTTATCTTCTACTGCCTGATCGATAATAGCACTGGTTGGCTCGCTTTGCAAGCCTCCCTGACGTGCCCCAGACGCACCATGGCCCGGCCGGGCGAGACGTGGCATTCTGCAGTATGATGCCAGGGACATCCGTTTGCTCCCAGCGGCCGGCCGTCTGCCTCGTAAATTCGCATCTCTTCCGGAATGTGGGACCGGTGCCCTCACCGGTCATTTATATTCTCATCGTCCACGGGTGAGCCGAACGACTCATGGTGCGCTGTCTCGAGAATTCCCAGGCGCGATGGGTTTTGCGGGTGCCCTGGGATCGCCGAGCGCCAGCTCGGCACTCTTGTCTTTCGGCTTTCCCGGATGCCGAGCTAGCGCTCGGCGATCCCAGGAAGACGCTCCGCGCCGCGGGCGGCGCGTTGAACATGTCCCCGTCCGTGTTTGTCCGTGTGGGTCCGTGCGTTCGGGCAGACTCCGGGTCCCGGAGTTTAGCTTCACGCCCCCATTTTCATCGATTACGGGTGCGCCGGACAGCTGCCTCCCGTTGGGCAATAAAAAAGAGCCCGTGGAAGGGCTCCTTGTTGGATTCACGGCCACACGGGCCTTGCTCTTGGCAGACTAGTTCACCTCGACGCCCACCTTGGCCAACGCGCGGCGCAGGTCGTCGGGAGTAAACGGTTTTCGCAGACAGAGTGCCGCGCCGTTTTCGACAGCCGTCTCCATCATGGCGGGATCTTCCGAATCGATCAGCGCGATGATCTGGGTACTCGCGTAGTCGGGGTTTCCTTTGATACGTCCGCAGATGTTTGCCCCGTTAAAGCCCGGCATGAGCAGATCCATAAACAGAACATCGGGCCTAAACAGGGCGATTTGCTGACCAGCTTCAAACCCATCCATTGCGACGGCCACCTGAAAGGAGTTCTGGGAGCGTTCGAGGAAGCGTTGAATGACGGACACTACGGATTTTTCGGCATCTACCACCAGGATCTTGGTGCCTGCCTCGCGCAAATCCGCGTGAACTGGAATCTTGTTTTCGCGCAGGAATTGAATCAGGTCTTCATGGCGTATGCGGCGGTGCCCGCCGGGCGTCTTGAACACATGGATACGGCCGGCCTCGGCCCACTTGCGAATGGTGTCTGGGGTAACGTGACAGTATTTGGCGACTTCTGACGTACTAAACGATTGTTTCATCTTCACCGTTCAACCGAGATTTTTTGCTGTGCAGGCACAGCGACCTGATTCTAACGCTAGCACAAACTGTTATTGTATATTCTACCCAAAAAGGATTGCAAATCCCATAACGACAGATAATTCCGCATTGAACTCAAGGAAAAGAAATCGCGCGTCAAATACGGCACTTCCCCCCACCACAAGCTCGAAATCACCCAGGCCCACGAACGTCTATGGAATGGTAGCACACCTGCACCTCCCGATGCAATGCGAAACTCGCGGGAA
>CAZFOG010000129.1:12488-14741 GCA_964520685.1 uncultured Nitrospiraceae bacterium
AATGCGAAACTCGCGGGAAATCTACCCATAGACGGCTTCTGTAAGAAGGCTTATACCCTGTCGCCGCCCGAAGTTGCACCGTTGCCCGGGCAGCTTTGGGGAACCCGCCTCCTGCGCCGGATTCTGCAGCAAACCGTGCCGTACGAAACGGGCAGAAGAGCCGTGACCGCCGTGTCTGGATGACCATGGCATTTTCTGTTAAGGTGTGTAGCCGGAGGGAGATGGAGACGCAGGTTTCACGGCCAGGGAACGTGAAATCCGGTACATCACAGACCCAGGGGACGCCGTTTCCCAACGAAAGCACGTGCAGATTATGGGCTTGGACGACAACGGGAAAAGTATGCGCGGCCATCTCGAGGCTAGACGCCGCGGCGGGTGGCGGCGCTTCGGTCTGCTGCTGGCACTCGGGGCCGCGTGTGTCATTCTCGCAATCGCGAAACCGCAGGCAGCGTCCATCGATTACGTATTGACGCTGCTTCGTCAAATCGCCATCAATGCCATTCTGGCGGTGGGGGTGACGTACGTACTGCTCACGGGAGGCGTGGATCTTTCGCTGGGTTCGGTGGTAGCGCTGACGGGTGTGGTGGCCGCGACGTTCGCCCACCCTGGCGATTACCCCCTCATCGTACCGCTGCTTATGGGAGTTCTGACGGGTGCGCTCTGCGGAACGGTCAACGGCCTCGTGGTGACCAAGGGCCGTGTAGCGCCGTTTATCGCGACCCTGGGCATGATGACCGCCGCGCGCGGGCTGGCCTATATTGTCAGCGGCGGACGGCCCGTCTCGCAGTTGCGTCCCGACTTCTCGGCCATTGGCAGCGGAAGTTTTCTGGGCACCCCGCTCCCCGTGATCATTCTGGCCGTGGCAGCCATAGCCTCAGCAACTTTTCTTACGCGCACGCGCATGGGGCGGCACATGTACGCAACCGGCGGAAGCGAAGCCGCTGCGTACGCGTCGGGCATCAACGTGCACAAGGTGAAACTCCTGGCCTATACCGTTTGCGGGACCCTGGCGGGCCTGGCCGGGATTATCCAAGCGGCACGGAGCACCACGGGCCAGCCCAACGCCGGTATTATGTACGAACTCGATGCCATCGCGGCGGTCGTTATCGGCGGCACAAGCCTCGCCGGCGGCGTCGGTGGAATCGGCGGCACCATTCTCGGCGCGCTGCTCATGGGGGTGATCACCAGTGGATTGGACATGCTGAATGTCCCCTCCTACTATCAACAGGTGGCGAAGGGTCTTATTATTGTGGGGGCGGTTATGCTGGACCGCCGGAATACGAGACAGTAGCCCTGCCAACCGGCACGACTTAATGGGGAATCCGGATTGATGAGAATCGTACGCGATGTGATGACGGTAACGGCGCTTGCCTTGGCTGTTGGCTTCGGTTGCAGTGATTCCACGGAGCCGGCAGGCACTGCAGGCACAGTGGATGGTGAACTCGTCATGGGAGTGTCCCTGTTGAATCTATCCAACGAGTTTATCGTGTTGCTCGATGAGGCCATACGCGAGAAAGCGGAGGAGCTCGGCGTGCGGCTGATCGTCAACGATGCAAACCGAAGTGCCGAGCGCCAGGTGCAGCAGGTCGAGAATTTTGTGCTTCAACGCGTGGACGCGATCATTCTGAATCCATGTGAGCTGGATGCGAGTTCACCGGCCGTCGACAAGGCCCTTGCCGCAGGCATTCCTATCGTAAGCGTGAATTCCCAGACACGCGCGGTCCCTACGGCGTTCGTGGGCTCGCGCGACGAGGAATCCGCGCAGATTGCCATGCAATACATCGCGGAACGCCTGAATGGCGAAGGCAATGTGCTCATGATGCAGGGGTTCATGGGTCAGACCGCCCAAATCGACCGCGAACGCGGCGCGCAGGACGTCTTGCCCAAGTATCCCGGATTGAAGATGTTGGCGGTCCAAACCGCCGAATGGGACCGCGCCAAGGCCGTCACGCTCATGGAAAACTGGATTCAGTCCTTCGGCGATGAGATCGACGCGGTGTTCGCCCAAAACGACGAGATGGGCATGGGCGCGGTCATTGCCCTCGAACAGGCCGGTATCAAAGACAAGGTCGTGGTCGCCAGCGTCGACGCCATCGCAGACGCTCTCGATGCCGTCAAGGCCGGCCGTCTTGACGCTACAGTCTTCCAGGATGCCCGCGGCCAGGGAAGCACCGCCGTCGAGACCGCTCTCAATATTATCAACGGAGAACCCTACGAGAAGAAAGTCTTCATCCCCTTCCAACTCGTCACCCG
>CAZFOG010000130.1:0-14625 GCA_964520685.1 uncultured Nitrospiraceae bacterium
GAAAACTCAGGTGCGCACGGCCATGGGCGATGCTGAGCAAAACATCTACGGACAGCTCCGCTGGGGCATGGAACATCCCGATTACGTCATGATGCGAGCGCCCATGCCGGTCAAGATACTGGCTGCAACCCACGACTTCTTCGACATCAACGCCACCTGGGAGAATTTCCGGTACGCCAAACGCCTCTACACACGCCTCGGGTATTCCGAAAACGTCGACCTGCTCGAGAACGACGAGGGACACAACTACAACAAGCTCCAGCGCGAGGGTGCGGTACGCTGGCTGGCGCGCTGGCTGACCGGCATTGACTCACCTATTATCGAGCCCGAACTTGAACTGCTCACCGACGAAGAGGCCTGGTGCACGCCCAACGGCCAGGTCATGCTCCTCGAGGGGGCGCGTTCTGTTTATGACCTGAACCGTGAATACCTGGCGTCGTTGGAGACGCCGCGGGCCGCGTATCTGGACACGGCGACAGAGGCGGAGTTTCGCGCCAAGGTGCGTGAGATCATCGGCATCGGCGGGACGGTGCCCGACTTGCAGGGGGCCGTCCTCGGCAAAGAGGAACTCGACGGGGTTCATCTCGAGAAACTCGCCCTGTCCAACGGTCTAGGCATTACGCTCCCTGCCGTGTATCTGTCCGAAGGCGATTCTTTCCCCACATCCGTCACGCTGCTCCTCCACGAAGGGGGCCTCGCGGAAGCGTGCGCTCCCGGCGGGCCTGCCGAAGACCTCCTGACCCACGAACGCGCGGTGCTCGCCCTCGACGTGCGGGGTACCGGCGAATCCAGTCAGACTGGTCAGGGGAAATTCGGCGATGCCATCGGAACGGATTGGGAAGACGTCTTCATCGCTTACCTCCTCGGTAAACCCTACGTGGCCATGCGCACAGAAGACATTTTGGGGGCCGCACGGTTTGCGAAGCAGCACGCGGGCGTCGAGCGAGTGGACCTCGCGTCCATCGGGCATGTGGGGGTGCCGGCATTGCACGCCGCGGCGCTTGAACCGCAAAGCTTCGCCTCGGTCAGAATCAGAGCATGTCTGATCTCCTGGTCGAACGTGGTCGAGTTGGGCATTACGCACAATCAGTTGCATAACGCGGTTCACGAAGCGCTGCGGTGGTACGACCTGCCGGACCTGGCGCGCCTGGCCGGCGATGGCCCGAATATTGAGAACCCGCTCGACGCCTTGGGACAGCCTGTGGCGCAGGCAAAAGAGTGATAAGCGACTGACACGGCTGATCTCCAGATAGGATTGGGAGACCATGACCAGCTGCAAGTCAATCGGTCCAAAGCACTTCCTTTAAGAAAGGCTCGACAAGCGCCAGGGTCTTATTCTGTGCCTCGGTCTTCACGCCGTACCCGAATCCGTGCTTGACGCCGGGCAGTACGTGCAACTCGGCCTTGCCCGCGACCGCCCGAACGCGGTCGCGGAATGCTTCGTGCAGCGCGACGGGGGTGGTGGGATCGGCATCGCCCACGACCATCAGAAAGGGGGGTTCGTCCCCGTCGATGCGGTCGAGGGGCGACGCCTGGGAGGCGAGTTCGGGTTTTTCGCTCGGGCTGGCCCCGAGAAACCGGTCGATCATACGGGGCACTCCCTCGCTTTCGCACTCGTAGTAGTGACAGGAGAGTACGCCGCACAACAGGACCGCCGCGTCCGGTTTGGTATCACGGACGTTCACTTCTCCGGTCATCCCCAGCTCTTCGCCGGCATCGATGGTTGCAAGCATAGCGACGAGATGCGCGCCCGCGGACGAGCCGAGGGCCGCAACGCGGTGCGCCTCGAACCCATACTCGATGGCGCGCTCCTTGACGAACGACATGGCAAGGCGCACGTCTTCAACGTGGGCCGGAAACCGCCAGTCGGGAGAAAGACGGTAGTTCGCGGAGGTGCAGACGTAACCGAGGCGCGCGAAATGCTCCATCACGGCATGCCAGCTCTCCTTTTCCCCGCCGGCCCAGCCGCCTCCGTGTATAAAGAAGATGCAGGCGCCGTTCTGCTCACCGCCCGGCAGGAACACATCGAGCTTTCGGAAATCGGTGTGGCTCTTGCTGTACGGCACATCGAGGAGCTTGCGGATTTGCGGCGCTTCGACCGGAGATTCCCCGGCATACACCGGCGCCCCGCAGAACAGCACCACGGCGAGCCCGAGGATTAGGATTGCGTTCATAAATCCTGAGGTCATGCCTGATTATCCCCCTGGCAGTTGCATTTTGACCCGGAAAAGCCGCAAGATTACGTCTCCGTCGGCAACTACTATACGCGGCATGCAGGCACGTGTTCCAATACGTCGGAGCGCGCACTGTTGCGGCCGTCATCCGCAGAGGGATACGCACATGCTTATTCTGGCACTCGCGCTCGCGATGATTCAGACCGCCTCGGAAAACGCCGGGAATGGGTTCCCGGGCGAAAAGTCGGAGTGGCATGGCTATACCCAATACACGTTTCAGGTGGACGGACGCACCTGCTATGTGGTGCTCCCCAAGGCCCCGGCCCCAGGCAATCCCTGGATTTGGCGGGCGCGATTCTGGGGGCATGAACCGCAGACCGACCTCGCACTTCTCGAAAAAGGGTTTCATGCGGTCTATTGTGACGTGGCCGGCCTGTTCGGGAGTCCTCAAGCGGTCGGCCACTGGGACGCCTTCTACCGGTTCCTCACCGAGCAGCTGCACTTCGCCCCCAAACCGGCCCTGGAGGGCATGAGCCGCGGCGGACTCATCATTTACAACTGGGGAGCCAAGAATCCGGACAAGGTGGCCTGTATTTATGCCGACGCCCCGGTCTGCGACATTCGAAGCTGGCCGGGCGGTATGGGCAAGGGCACCGGGAACTCGAACGAATGGGAGCCGTGCCTGAAGGCTTACGGTATCACGGCAGATGAAGCCGCAGCGTTCAGGGGCAACCCCATCGATCACCTCGAACCGCTGGCCCAGGCGGGCGTCCCCCTCTTGCACGTCTGCGGCGGGGCGGACGACGCGGTGCCCGTCGAGGAAAACACCGCCATCCTCGCGGAGCGCTACCGGGCTCTGGGCGGCGACATCACGGTGATTATCAAGGAGGGTTGTGGCCACCACCCCCACAGCCTCGCGGACCCGAAACCCATCGTGGATTTCATCTTGAAACACACCGGCCAGACACAGGCCGCGGAAGGTCCCCCCCCTACTCCATGATGTCCCGTTCGGGACAGTATTCTTTACGCTGACAGTCGGGGCAGTGCACGCCCATCCACAGCTCGTCGAATTGCTGCATGATGGGCCTGACGAGCTCGGGGTCCGTGGTGATGATGCCTGCCTCGAAATTCCGCCGGTGGTCGCTCTTCGCTCCCATGCCCGCGCCCGTAAGATTCGCGCTGCCCGTATAGGCGAACTCCCCGTCAATGATGACCGACTTGAAGTGCACCCGCGGGCACAGGAGACGGTCGAGGCCCTCGATGAGATTGGGGTAGCGGTCGAAATCTTCGCGGAACGCGGGCCCCGGTTCTTTGGCATGCACCAGGCGCACCAAAACCCCGTCGTCGATGAGACGGGACAACACCTCTAGAAAAGGGCGCATGCGCCCGCCACCGGCGACGTACAGGTCCTTGATGTCCGCCGTAGCGATCCAGAGGAATTCCTCGGCGCGCGGAACCGCGTCGAGAATCACCCGTTCGTAGATCTCGCGATCGGTGATGAACTCGGTTGCCGCCATACCCATCCCCCCTCGCGGAGCCAGAGGCTAGAACGGTATCCGGGCAGCGCGGGCACTGAGAGTGCCCACAGCCTTTCGGTGGCCCCGCCGAACACTTTCACTGTATCACAGGGAGAGGAAGTTGTGGAACAAGTAGACAGGGTGGACGGGGAGAATGACCGGCGAGGGCGCCGGTCCCAGACAGGAGGACTACGTGTCTCCAATCGGAAACGCGGTGTCACTGCATCCGGCGCTACGGGTTCGTTTCATCCATTTGGCCTTGCCCCTGGATGTGCACTACAATACCGCTTCCCGGTTAACAATCACGGAAATCGAGCAAGGACAGCCAAGGCATGAGCGAGCTTTTTGTGGGGATTGGCGTGCGTGACATCACCCCCGCCGCAGGGCTTCCCCTGTGGGGTTATTCGGACCGGCACGGCCCCGCAACCGGCACGCTTGACCCATTGATGCTGCACGCGGTGGTCTTCCGGGCCAACGGGACAACCGCGGCCCTCGTCTCCGCCGACCTTGGGCGTCCGCCGATGAAGGATGTTATGGAAACAATTCGCGAGCGGGCGGCATCGCTGGGAGTACCGCACGTTTTCTTCACGGTTACCCACACGCACCATGCGCCCGAGATGGATGTCCCCAACGCGCCTCATGCAGACGCGGTCCGGGATGCGACCCTCGAAGCCATCGCGGACGCCGTCGATGGGCTTCACCCCGCGCGCATAGGCGTGGGCTCGACAACCTTCGACATTGCCCATAACCGCCGGCGCATGCTGGATGGCGGCCGCTGCGCCATGCTCTGGCGGAATGAGGGGCGGCTTCCCACCGAACCCGTCGATCGCGAGGCAACCCTCATCCGGCTGGATGCAGCAGACGGCCCCCCTCTGGCGGTACTGGTGCATTTTGCCTGCCACCCTGTCGTGATGGGACCCTCGAACCGTAAGTACTCGGCCGACTACGTGGGTGAACTCCGGCGGCTGGTTCAGAGCGCGAGCGGTTGTCCCTGCATCTTTCTGCAAGGGGCGTGCGGCGATATCAATCCCTACCTCGACAAGACCCCCGTCGATGCCGGGGGCGAGGACGCCGCGCGCAACGTGGGCGAACAATGCGCCCGCGCTGTGCTGGCCGCGCTGCCCGAAATCACGCCGGGCTCCTCGCACGGCGCGAAAGTGGCATTCCAGCAGAAAGCCATCCCCGTCGGCACGCGGTGGGATTTGAACGACCCGGAGCAGCATCGCACCGTCTTCGAGGCCCACGGCGGGAGAAGCGGGCTTTTTGGCCGCTATCTTGATTCAGCGACTCCCGAGTTGGCCGTGCCCTTGAGCGTGTTGTTGCTCAACAACGACCTGGCCTTTGTGGGAATGCCGGGGGAGATCTTTGTCCAGTATCAGCTTGACCTCAAAGCCAAGAGCCCCGTGCGCTGCGCCCTGGTGTGCGGATACACCGGCGAGTACCACGCCTATTTCCCCACGGTGGTTGGAGCACTGGCAGGCGGGTACGGAGGGACAACGGCCAGTTACGCGGGGATTGGCGCGGCCGACAAGCTGGCACTCGAGACGCTGTTGCTCCTGGCCGAGATGAAGAGACCGGCGTCAGAACCCTGTACACTCGAGGACTTTGCGATTGTCGACTGGAATCCCCCGGTGCCCGGCACAGGGTCTTGACGGACAATGCGCTGAGCCTGTAAGCGTTTTTCTAACAGTCACTTGAACTGAATCGCCACATGCGGTAACGTGGAACCATTGCAGCCGCTCGCCGGAGAATATGTGTGAATCGCTCGAAAAGCCCCATTGATGCCTGGACAGTGCCGACAATTGCGCTGTGGCTGGTGTATTTCGCAGCGGGGCTCTTCCCGGAAGGCGTATTCTGGGCGGCACGGCAGGCTGGCGGAGTGGTCACCCAGAACGCGATTGTCAATTCGCCAAGCCTGATTACGGTTTTTCTTGGGCTGTACCTGGCCTATTTCGCCCACCAGCGTTGTCTTGATGCCGGTTTGTCGCACGAGAACGCGATGGCGCGCGCGATCCAGGTGGGCATTTTGGCGCTTATCGCCTTTCTCCCGTATCCGTTCTATCTATTGCTCTCGCCGGGAAACCTGAGCATACCGGGCAGCGGCCTTCAGCGCATTGATGAACTGGCGGCGGTGTTCGGGCTTCCGGTTGCGAAGCTGCTTGCCTGGTTGTACCTGCTCATTACGGTGGCGCGTTCGCATCTTGCGGAGGGCAGCGAAGTTTTTGTGAAGATGTACCCGAGGTTTGTGCGCAGCGAGAATAACGAGTCTTAGTTGCCCAAAGAGCATAAACTGTTACAAAGCAATAGGTTATGCCCTTCTCGTGCGATTTTGCCCAGCGTGTTTGCCTGCCCATACCCCAGGGGACGCATCCGGAGACGGGGGCCGAACTCTCCGCTGCTTCGACCACGAACCCCGTCAACGGTTTGGGGTCGAAGAACGTTATAATGAGTGGGGTTGACACCACGCGTGGTATCTTGTGCAGGTAACAGGTGAGGAACAGCAGGATTTGACTATGAGAAAGAGCAACTTGGCAGCCGTGATGGCAGTAATTGTCTTCGCATCCATGCCTGCAATGGCAGGCACATTGCGAATCGGCCAGCCCGTCATCGAGGGTGAGACGGTCACCGTCCCAGTGGTCCTGGAAGGCGAAGTGGCCGGCGGGGTAGCAGCGCTGAGCTTCCAACTGAACTACGATCCGGCTGCTGTGGAACCTCAACAGGCCAGCGCAGGCGCAGCCGCGCAGTCCGCCGGAAAAGAAGTCATGACGAACGTTAAAGAACCGGGCACTTATATGGTGGTCATGGCGGGCCTGAACAGCAATACGGTTACGGCGGGTGAAGTCACCAACATTGTCTTGCAGCGGCGCGGGGACAACTCGTCCACGAACATCAGCATCACGGGTACCACATTCGCATCACTGGAGGGTGAGGAGATTCCTTCCCGCGGCAGTACGGGCAGCATTTCCTTCGGGCAGCCGGAGCAAGAAGACGGTGATGACACCGGCGAGGAGGCTCCGGACAACGAAGAGGAAACGCCGAATCAGGAGAACGAGCCGGAGGAGGACAAGACATCCGAGCCGGTTCCAATTAATGTTGCCGATAACGATCCCGCACCGCGCAGGACATCCGACAGGGCCAGCACGGTTGAGAGCCCGCCAACGGTGTCATCGCGCCCGGCAAGCCAGCCTTCCAGCCCGGCGGGCTCCGAAACGGAAACGGATGCCGGCGCCGCCCAGGAGCTGGCTGATGCGCTGACTGCCGCCGCCACGAGCCGGTCGAGCATTGGGGCGCGCCCATCGGAAACGCAGGACGCCGCCCAGGAGAAGCCTATCGAAGGCGAGACGGGTAAGGGGGAAGTTCAGACCCCTGAGACGCAAGTGGCCGCAATAACGGAAGGTACCGAACCTGCCGCTGTTGCTACCGTTGGGACCTCTCCGGCAGACGAGGCGGCTGCGCCTGGGGCAACGGCTCCAGGTTCCGGCACGGCCTCGGCACCGGCGGTTCAGGAAATACCTGCACCACCGGACGAATCCCGAATGCCGCTGGACGACACGCCCAACCGGGAGAACAATTCTACACGGACAGTGGCCTTCCTTGTGATTATCGTTGCCGTAGTGGCAGGCATACTGCTTTTGCGCAAACGGCTGTTTGCCTGACGCGGACCTGAGGAACACAGGTCTCTGCCATCAACCCCGTTCGACGGATGCGCGGTCCCCTGTTTCCGCAAAGACGTGACCGCGCAATTCCGATTTCGCGTGCTTCGTTTCGAGCGTCTCGGATTTTCCGCCAGGAACCAGCACAATTTTGCCAAACTGGTCACCCGATTCCATCCGTTGGGTGGCCTCACGGACGCGATTGAGGGGGTGCACCGAGTCCACAATAGGCCGCATGTGTGATGCCGCAACCGCCGCCACCATTTGCCGGAATTCCCCGTCCGAACCCATGGTCGAGCCCATGACAACCAGATGGTTCCAGTAAAGCTGCGAGATGTTCACGGCCGTTTCCGCACCCGTTGTTACGCCGCAGTGCACAATACGGCCGCCGCGCCGCACCGCCTTGAAGTTGACGGACCATGTCGCGGCGCCGACGGTGTCAAACGCAATATCCACGCCCCGGCCGCCCGTAAGATCGCGTATGGCATCCCCGAGGCAGGGATTATTGGCATAATTCACGCACTCGTCCGCCCCGAACTCGCGGGCATGCATCAGTTTTTCGTCGGAAGAAGAGGTGACGATCACACGCGCTCCGGCCAGACGCGCCAATTGCAGCCCGGCCAGGGCCACACCGCCACCAATGCCGTGAATCAGCACCGTCTCACCTGGCACCAGGCGTGCGCGCGACATGAGCATGCGCCACGCCGTCACGTACGCGAGGGGCAGCGCGGCGGCTTCGGCCATGCTCAAATGGGCGGGTTTGGGAAAGACGTTCACGGCCGGGACCGTGACCCGCTCGGCGAACGTGCCCGGACGTGTCATTCCCACTATCCCGAAGGAAATGCACTCGCTCTGTTCGCCGCGACGGCAGAATTCGCATTGGCCGCAACTCAGCCCCGGGTTCGCCAGGACCTCATCTCCGGGGCGCAGGTGATCGACGTTCTCCCCCACCTCGACCACGACTCCCGCCACATCGGAACCCAGAATGTGCGGCACGGGCAACTCGAGACCCGGCCGCCCTTTGCGGACCCAGATATCCAGATGGTTCAACGCGGCGCCGTGTACGTCTATCAACGCCTCGCCCGGTCCCACGGCCGGTTCGGGCACCTCTTCGTACCGGATGCAATCGACATCGCCGTTCTCGAAGATCACCGCAGCTTTCACAATTCACCTCCCCGGCATCGTGGCGCGCCGCCCCATTTCAGCTCCCTGGGCAAGCCTCGCATCAACGTCTTTTCACTTCCCTGTAGACTTCCACGAGCCGCCTCGCACTGGCCTCCCAGGAGAATTGTTTCGCGCGCTCGAAGGCGCACGCCGCCAGCTCTGCGCATCGTTCCGGACGTGTGACGAGCGTTTCCATTCCGGACTCCAAATCAACTGTATCTTCCGGATTGATTAACACGCCATAAGGCCCAATCACTTCGGGAATTGCCGATACATTGGATGTCAATACGGGCACCCTCGCCGCCATCGCCTCGAGCACCGGAAGCCCAAACCCTTCATAGAGCGAAGGATATAAACACGCAGCCGCACCCCGTAAGAGCAGTATAACATCCAGACGGGACAAATAGCCGGCATGTTTGACCCTCTGTTCGAGCCGCAGTTCCCGGAGAGTCTCGAACACAGGCTCCGCGTGCCAGCCCCGGCGGCCCACAAGCAACAGGCCGGGGCATTCGGGATGCCCCTCGGCGATTCGCCGGTATGCTTGTAAGAGCCGGCGGAGGTTTTTGCGTGGCTCGATGGTTCCGATACAAATCCAGTAATTCTCCGGCAGGCCGATTTGCCCGCGCAACCGCGCCAGGGCGTCTGCATCGAATACCCCGTCAAAATCCTGGGTGCGCACGCCATTGGGGACCACAAAGACCTTTTCGGGGGATACGTTCAGAAACTCCAGTATGTCCTGGCGGCAACTCTCGGAGACCGCAACCAAGGCGTCTGCATATCGAGCGGCGTGAGCAAGAAGTCGTTGATGGATGCGTACCGTGGATGCCGTGTGGGTTTCCGGATAGCGGTATACGGCCAAGTCATGAATGGTGACGATGCGTTTTGCGCTTTTCGCCGCCGGCAACAGATGGAACAGCCCATGCGCGATATCCACGGTACCGCAGAACCATTCCACGGGGGGCCAGTTCCATCGCGACCAGAGGGCAAGCTTGAGACGGCGCGCATTGGGCAGGACACAGCCCAGGGCAAGACCCGCCCGCAACTCGTCGGGAACCGCAACGCCGCGAGCCCGTGTGCCGAAGACACGGAGTTCGAGGGGGGCATCGAGGTCAATCAAGGCGTGTGCCTGATAAAGGGCCACGTATCCGACGCCAGTGAGGGGCTTTTCGAGGGCACTGCTCAGATCGAGCGCAATGCGGATTGTATCGTCGGACTCCATAGACCTTACGAACGTCCCGGTTGGGTGAGGGTTCAATTACGCGCGCCGGGCGTCGGAAGATGCGACATCGCCATCTTCCGCAATATCCGTCTACTCCTCGTGCGGCATCTCCCTGGACTCGCCAGCGACAAAGTCGCGAAACGCGGAGATCGTAAAGGGCGCATCCTCAGCTTTGGACGCATCGCCGCCGGCAAACTCCCGGGCTTCCGTTTCCAGGGTCTCGGCATTCGTGGCCGTATCCGTACCGTGTCCAGCCGCCTGGACACCGTCGTACATTCCCAGAATTTTTGCGGCAATTTCCGCGGCCTGGAGTTGGATGGCGTCCGACTCACCGGCCACCAGCTTCTCGAGCACGATGCGCTTAACGGTATCCCTGTCCAAAACAGCGCCCTTCAGTTCTTCCGTCTTGTGCTCCAACGCGAGGCGCCTGCCTGCGCCCGGGTGCCTCAACGCCCGTTCGCACTGGACGCGCCCATTCTGGATGTCCGCATTTTCGGGGAAATCCCGGGCCAACCCGTTGAAAATGGCGAGAGCCTCGGCGAACCGCCCCGAGTAATACAAGTCTACGGCCTCGCCGAAACGCCGCTTGGCATCATCGTTGGCCTTGCCGCCGCGCCACCAGCTGCCCCCGCCCGAGAACATGGTTTTGCGGGCAGGTCCGGCGGTGGTGGTGTTGTCACTGTTGATGCGCACCGTCGTCCCGCATGCCGGACAAAGCCCCGTGCGGCCAATGGCCGAACGAGGCACTTGCATCCGCTGACCGCACGACCCGCATGTGAGAATAAGTTTACGCATCCTTTTGTCTTCCGCGTTGCCGCCTGGTCGCCAGAACTACCCTGCTCCGAATGCCTTAGGCCTAGTATACCCCACGATGCGGGAACACACCAGCCAGCCTTCGTCATTCCGGGCCCAGGAAACGCATCAAGGTATCCAGCATTTCGCGATCGTCATACGTATCGTCTATTACTTCAGGTATCAGGGCAATACCCTGGACATCCACTTCCTGCTCGGAGGACCTCACAAAGGGCCCAGGAAAAGGGCCGTCCTTTGACATCGCGGCTTGCTCTGGGGTCTGAGGTGCTGCCTCAGACGCCTCGTCCGCGCCGGATTCAATTTCTGGAATGTGGAGCCGGACTTCCCGCAATTGGGCAAGTTCGGATTCCAGCGCTTGAATACGGTCGCGTGCATCCTGCAGCTCCCCTTCAGTCTCATCCATCGGTGATTGCCTCTCATGCCCGGCCTCCCCTGCTATTACGAGGGCCTGGCGCAAGACAGAGACTTCGCGCTCGAGGGCGTTCTTCTCCCCCTGGACCGCGCGAAGCGCGTCCAGGTCCCGGCGAACACTCCTTAGCTCCTCCTGGTTCTCGACCAGTGCGCGTTCCGCGAGAAGGTGGGCCTCCCGTTCGGCGCGCAATTCTTTCTGGATTTCGGCAATTTCCGATTCCGCGCTTTGGAGCACACCCGACAACTCCGCGGATAGATGCTCGATGTCGTCCAGCCGCTGGCGGCTCACCGCCTCCAGTTCTCCCTTGGTCTCGAGGGCGGTTCTGAGTTCCCCGGTAAGCTGCTGGATGGCGGACTCCTTTTCCTGGAGACGGGCGGTTACGGCTTCGGTTTCCTGGTCGGCAACCTCGCGGTTCTCGAGCTTGCGGTAAAACTCGTCGCGCTCGCGGCGCAACACGGTGGCCTGTTCCTCGAGTTTTCCGCACCGCTCGGCCAGTTCCGCCATCCGTTCTTCGGACCGCGTCAGACGCTCCTGAAGACGCGTCAGTTCCGCGGCACGGCTCTCGCTTTCCTTTGCAGCAGCCGATAACCGGGTCTCGAGTTCATGCACTTGCGCAATCGCAGCAGCGTTGCCGGCACGCTCCCGCTCGAGATCCTCCCGCAGCTCGTTTGCCTCGCGCGATGGTGCAAGAGGCTGTTCATCCGCCTGACGGGAGATACCTGCCTTTAAAAGAGCCTGTAACGCGTGAAGGTTTTCGCGCAGCTCGCCGCCAACCGATTGGCGTTCTTTTTCGAGAGCCGCCATGTGGGAGGCCAGCTTCCGGGAAAGGCGTTCCGTCTTGCTCAGCATGCGCTCCTGGACGGCAACCCGCTCACTGTCCTCGTGCACGGCGCGCAATTCGGCGTGGATTTCCTTTGCCCTGGTCCGCTGTTCCTTCAATTGCGACGCCATGTGACGCAGCAAGGCTTCTACCTGGGGGTCAATCTTGACGTCCACGATATCGTCTGGGGACGCGCTGCTTGATTCGGGTACGCGTATGATTGTGCCGCACCCCTTGCACCACCCGTGCTGGCCGACGGCCGTGTCGGGAACCCGGAACTGTTTTCCGCATTTCGGACAGGAAAACGCTATCATGACGCGCCTTTCACAAAACCCTCGCGGCAGACCGGCATGCCCGGTTTCCGCCAGACGCCTTCCCTCTTTTCTAAAGTATAGCAGACCAGACACTTCAGAATGACTCCCGGCTATTGAAGAGCGCGCGCCAAGCGGGTAGACTTGGCCTGTTGTTTGTATGGGGAGAAAAAAGGCCCGCAACCTTATGAAGGTGTCCGGCGTTACGGACCAGCCGATACACATCGCCTATCTGGCGCCCGAACTCGGAGCGCTTACGTCGACCTTTATCTACCGTGAGGTTGACGCGCTGCGCAAGCGCGGCGTTTCCGTTGCGCTTTTTTCAACAGTCCGTCCGCGCACAGACCGCATCTCCGAAGAGGCCAAACCGGTTGTCGCCGAAACTCAGTATCTGTACGACGCGTCCAAGGCAGCCATTGCAGCAAGCGCCGTCAGATACATGGCACGGCATCCCCTCCGTTTCGGCAGGACCTTTGCCGCGGTCCTGCGCGATGCGGTGCTGGCGCGAACACCGTCCCCGGGCGACCGCGTCAAGATGCTGTGGCATTTCCTGTTGGGGTGCCGCCTCGCGACTCTTCTCGAGCCTTGCCGCGTTGCCCATCTCCATGCTCACTTCGCCCACGTACCCGCGGCCATCGCGATGTATGCCGCGCTCTTCGCGGGCATACCTTTCAGCTTCACGGCGCACGCCAACGACATTTTCGAACGGGGCACGGCACTCCAGGAAAAGGTGAGGCGTGCCGCATTCACGGCGGTGATCTCCGGCTACAACCGCCGCTTTTTGGAAGAACAGGGTTGCCCGGCGGACCGCATCCACGTGGTACACTGCGGATTGGACATCAGGCGCTATAGTTTTCGCGACGCCCCTCCCATGCATTCGCCGCCGCTGCTGTTTTCGGTGGGGCGTTTCGTTGAGAAGAAGGGATACCACATCCTCATCGAGGCATTGGCAATTCTGAGAGGCCGGGACGTGCCGTTCAGGAGCGAGATTGCTGGCGACGGGCCCCTCTACGAGGAATTGGCGGCCAAGGCGGAGACCGTCAGTCTACGCGATAGCCTCGAAATGCCGGGTGCTCTGCCGCAGGAGCGTGTCAAGGCGATGCTCGGTGAGGCCGACGTGTTTGTGTTACCGTGCGTGACGGCGAAAAGCGGCGACCGCGACGGAGTCCCCGTGGCTCTCATGGAAGCCATGGCCCTGGGGGTTCCAGTGGTCTCGACGACCGTTTCGGGCATACCTGAACTTGTCACGGACGAAGAGACCGGGCTCCTTGTGGCGGAAGGCGATGCCGAGGCCCTGGCTGGGGCGCTCGAACGGCTCGTCGCGGACCCCGCGTTGCGCGAGGCCTTGTCCCGGCGGGCGCGCAAGACTATCGAGGCCCGCTTTAATCTGGAGACTATCGCCGCGGAACTGGAATCGCTGTTCCGGAACCCGGGGCTCTCGCGAGAGACCACAGGAGGCCAGGAATGACCGTAGAATCTGCCGCCGGAGCCCGCGACCGGTCCTATGTTATCGTGATTACAGCGCGCGATGAGGCCAAGTATCTACAAGGGACCATTGACAGTGTCGCCGCCCAAACCGTGCTGCCGGTCGAGATGGTCATTGTGGATGATGGATCGAAGGACGCAACCGGCGCCATCGCCGATGCCGCCGCGGAGCAGTACGCGTGGATTCACGTGGTGCACCGTGAGGATCGCGGCGAGCGCAAGGTAGGCGGCGGCGTCATCGAGACATTTTACACGGGCTACGAAGCGCTCCGGACCCGCGATTTTGCGTATCAATGCAAACTTGACGGCGATCTCACCCTGCCTCCGGGATACTTCGAGGGCATCATGAAGAAAATGGAGGCCGAGCCCGCGCTGGGCGGAGCCAGCGGTAAAGTGTTCAATCCCGTCGGGGAAGGCGCCGTAAAAGAAGAACGCATTATCGACGACATGGTTTCCGGCGCGGTCAATTTCTGGCGGCGCGCCTGCTGGGAGCAGATCGGCGGGTACGTCCGCATGGTCATGTGGGACGGCATCGCCATGCACCGGGCCCGCATGTTCGGCTGGCGCACGCGAAGTTTCCGCGACAAGGAGCTGGAGATTATCCATCACCGGCTCATGGGGTCCTCGCACAAGAACATTCTTCATGGACGCATGCGCTGGGGGCGCGGCCAGTGGTTCATGGGCTGCCATCCTCTTTACATCATCGCGAGCGGGGTAAACCGCATGTTCGAGCGCCCGTACATCGTGGGTGGAATCTGTATCATCGCAGGGTATTTCGCGAGCATGTTCGCGGGCGCCGAACGGTACGGCGATCTCGAATTCCGCAAGCACCTTCATGCGTGGCAATTGAAGCGGTTAGGCCTCGGTTTTCTCGCTCCCAGGGTCACACCGCACGAGCGGAACACCCCATGACTGGCATCGAGGAACAGAGTGGCCCCTCCCCCGCTCGCGTGGACATCTCGTTCGTGGTTATCGGGTACAATGAATCCGCGACGCTCAAAGCATGCCTTGAATCCGTGAAGCACGCGGATATGGGCGACTTGACCTGGGAACTGCT
>CAZFOG010000131.1:0-6146 GCA_964520685.1 uncultured Nitrospiraceae bacterium
CCTCGAGATGGCGGAGGATGCCGGTTGCGATTGTGAAGTCTTCCATCGCGATCAGCTGGAAGAGCTCGAGATGGGCGCGTTTTTAGGGGTCGCGCGCGGCAGCGCGGAACCGCCCACGCTATCGGTGCTGCACTACCAGCACGAAACGGCTGCGCAAACTGTGGCGCTTGTGGGCAAGGGCGTCACGTTCGACACGGGCGGTATCTCGCTCAAACCCGGCCTCGGCATGCACGAGATGAAATTCGACATGTGCGGCGCGGCGGCGGTGATAGGCGCGTTTCGCGCAATCGCCGCGCTGAAACCCGCCATCAACATTGTGTGTGTGGTTCCCGCCTGCGAAAACACCCCCGGAGGAAATGCCCAGAGGCCGGGCGACGTTGTGCGGGCATGCAACGGCAAGACCATCGAGGTGCACAATACCGACGCCGAGGGCCGGCTGATTCTGGCCGATGCGCTGGCCTATACCGTCAAGGAATTCAAACCGGATCGGGTGGTCGACCTGGCGACCCTGACCGGCGCATGCGTCGTGGCCCTCGGGCATTATGCGGCGGGAATGCTGACCGGTGACGATGCTCTGGCCGTCTCTCTCGACGCGGCCGGCGCCGCGACGGGCGAACGCGTCTGGCGATTGCCGTTGTGGGACGAGTACGACAAGCTTATCGAAGGCACCCACGCCGACATCTGCAACATCGGGCCTCCAAAGGAAGCGGGGGTTATCGTAGGGGCCTGTTTTCTCAAAAATTTCGTGGGAGATACCCCTTGGGCGCATCTCGACATCGCCGGTACGGCGTGGGGCGGCAAGCATATCCCCTATCTGGACCCGAAACACGCCACGGGATACGGGGTACGCCTCCTGACCGAATGGGCGCTGCGTTCGAGCAGGGAGACGGTGTAGAGACCGATGGCAGAATTCGCACCCGCACAGAGCGCCGGCCCGCGCGAGAGGACGCGCCGGGCCGCCATTCACACGCTGGGATGCCGGCTGAACCAGTCCGAGAGCAGCATCTTAATGGACCTGCTCCGCCGCGAGGGTTACGCAATTGTGCCGTTCGGAGAGCCGGCGGACCTGGGGATCGTCCACACCTGTACCGTGACGCGCGAGGCCGACGCCAAGTCGCGCCAGCTCATCCGTTCGTTCATTCGCATCAATCCCCAGGCCTACACCGCCGTGATTGGATGTTACGCCCAGACCGGGTACCGCGCGCTGGCCGGGATTGACGGCATCGACCTCATCTGCGGCAACCAGGAGAAGATGAACCTTCTCGACTTCGTCGCCCAGGGGAAGAACGCCACGCCCCTGATCGTCCGCGACCGGCTCCAGCGCGACGATTTCACCATCGCTTTTGCCGGTGACGCCCCCATGGAACGCCGGGCAAACCTCAAGATCCAGGACGGCTGCAACTTCATGTGCAGCTTCTGTGTCATTCCGTTTGCGCGGGGCCGCAGCCGCAGCCGCGAGATAACCAACCTTCTCGAGGAGGCCCGGGCGCTGGTCCAACGGGGCGCAAAGGAACTGGTGCTGACGGGCGTCAACCTCGGATGCTACAACTATGAGGGCCTGGACATCGCCGATGTCGTCAACCGCCTGAATGAGCTGCCGGGACTCCGCCGCATCCGCATCAGCTCGATCGAGCCGACCACCATCCCGGAGGCGTTGCTCGAGTGCATGGCCGCTCCGGACCATGCGCTGGTCCCGTACCTGCACATTCCCCTGCAATCGGGTTCCGACCGCGTCTTGGGCCTGATGAAGCGGAAATACACCCGCCGCGAGTTCACGGACTTTCTCGACGAGGCCAACCGCCGGGTGCCCAGCCTGTGCATCGGTACGGACATTATGGTGGGCATGCCGGGCGAGACGGAGGCGGATTTCGAGGAGACCTGCGCCGTGCTGCGTGACTCGCCGCTCGCCTACGCCCACGTGTTCAAGTATTCCGAGCGCGACGGAACGGCATCCCAGCGTATTCCGGACAAAGTAGACCCGAAAACCGCGAATCGCCGCAGCGCCAGGGTGCGGCGTCTCAGCGCACAGAAACGCCACGCGTTCTACCAGCGCTATCTCGGGACTTCGGTCGAGGTCCTGTTCGAGCAGGAACAGGACGGCTGGTGGGACGGGTACACCGGGAATTATGTGCGTGTCGCGGCACGTTCAGCTAAGAGGCTGCGCAACGAGTTGGGCCGCGTGCGGTTGGAGCGGATTCACGGCGACGTGGCGATAGGAACGAGCGATGACTGAGTCAGCAACGGCAATCCCGGACGAAATTGTGGCCAAAGAGGACCGCCTGAAAGAAATAATCGGTGGATACGGCAGCATGGCCGTGGCCTATTCGGGCGGGGTGGATTCCACCTACCTGGCCGCCGTGGCCCATGAGGTGCTGGGCGACCGCGCGGAACTCGTGATTGCCGATTCGCCCAGTATTCCCCGGTCGGAGCTGGTGGCCGCAAAAGACCTTGCCCGTGAACGTGGCTGGAACCTCACGATTATCAAGACCAACGAGTTCGAGTCCGAGGAGTATCTCAAGAACGACACCATGCGGTGCTACCACTGCAAGAGCGAGTTGTTCCAGCAGATGGAGAAATATGCCCGGGAAAACGGCGTCGCCGTGATGGCGTATGGCGCCATTACCGAGGACGCGCTGGATCCCACGCGTGTTGGACATAAGGCCGCCGCCGAGTACGCCGTGGTTGCGCCGTTGCAGGAGGCGGGCCTCTCGAAGGACGAGATCCGGCCCCTCAGCAGGCGGCGTGATCTGCCCACGGCCGACAAGGCGTCGTTTGCGTGTTTGGCTTCGCGGTTTCCCACCGGCACCCGGGTAACGCGCGAGGCCATCTCGAAAGTCGAGCAGGCCGAAGAGGTGCTCAAGTCGCTGGGACTCCGCCAATACCGCGCCCGGCATCATGACGACCTGTGCCGCATCGAGGTCGCCCAGGCCGATATCCCGAAACTGCTGGAACCCGGGATGCGCGAGAAGATTGTGAAAGGCTGCCGCGACGCCGGATACCGCTTTGTCACCCTCGATTTGAGCGGCTACCGCACCGGAAGCTCGGCCATCGCCCCGGAGACCCCGGCCCAGGCGCAATAGGGAGCCCCTCGATTACCCGGACGTCCAGCCCAGGCGTCCCGCACTCGCTTCTCCGCTCATACCGCTGGCCTCAAAAAGTGGCACGCACCCGATGACTTCGGTGGGAGACGCCCTGCGCGGTCGCGGTCTTTCGCCGGGTTATTGCTCGACGCCGGGCTGGCGCTTGAGGAAGGCAATGGCCTCGGCAATATCGGCAACGGGGTCGTCTCCGCATTCGCGTTCGATGGTGAGGTAGCCGCTGTACCCCAGTTCTTCGCGCAGGATGTGCAGGTACCGGGGAAAGTCGACGTCGCCTTTCCCAAGCGGCACCTCCTGTTCTTCCTTCCCTTCGATGATGGACCGCGCGATTCCGTCCTTGGCGTGGGTGTGGACGATGTAGTTGCGCAAGGCATACAGGCCATCGAGATGGTTAAATCCGTTCATGACGAGATTCGCGGGGTCGTAGTTCACGTTGGCCCCGTGGCTGCTCACGCGTTTCAAGAAATCCGCGAGCGCCTCGGGCGGTTCCGGACCCGTTTCGACGGCGATGCAGCAATCGCGGTTCGCGGCATATTCCGCGACCTCGCGCACGGCCCCGAGAAGGCCGGTGTATTCGCGGCTGAGCGGGTCGCCGGGCACGACACCGATATGGGTGGTCAGGATGGGGGATTTGAGATCAACGCAGAGATCGAACATCTTCTTGGTGCGCGCAACCCGTTCGTCGACCATCAAGGGATCGGCAAAGCCGCCGATGTCGCCGCAGAGCGCGGAACGTTCCAGGCCCAGCGAGGCCATATACGTAATTAGCTCCTCGCGCCCGCTCGGGGAAAGGTTGCGGGGATCGAGGTCATTGTCGACAATCCAGAGCTGGACCCCGTGAGCCCCGAGTTCCCGGGCCTTTCGCAGGGCGGCCTTGGTGTCCATCGGCAGGGAAGCCGAGATGATGCCTACCTTCATGGTGAACTCTCCCCAGTCCCAGAATTCCATGGTTACCTCGTGTTCAGCACGCGCCGTGCCTCCGCTAAGCCGCGTCGGTCCCGGCATTTCGTTTCGCCTCTCGTGCGGCGTCGGTTTCAAGGGAGAATACATGGCGGGCCCGGCAGTCCTCAACGCCATCGCGAGCGGATTCCCCGGAATGAGACGGGCCGCCGGGCGCGCCAAAGGGGTTTCCGGCGCTGCACGGCGCGTGGTTCGCTGCACCAACGCTCTGCGTGGACCTTGGTGGACCCGGTGGACCTGGTGGACTTGGTGGACGGGGAGAGGCCAAGCGAAGTGTCCTGGCATGGGTGGGCAGCGGTCCTCGAGGTGGCATGAGCATCCTTGCTCATGATTCCTTCCGGCAACGGAGGGCAGGCGTCAACGCGAAGATCGGTCGCGGCAAGCTCAGGGTTGCCGGTCGGGTTCCAGACATGACAGGTCGGCGGTCCGCAGGCCGAATCGCGTTGCGAACCCGGCGGCGTCCTCGAGATTGCCCGCCACGTCCTCGGGGCGGTGGGCGTCCGAACTGATGACCACCTCGATATCGTATTCGGCGGCGAGTTCCCAGAACCGCGCCCACGGATACATCGGGCGGCTGCCTTCGCGGGTTGAAACCCACGCCTTGCGAAATCCGTAGCCGTTGATCTCGAGGGGAACCCCGTACGCCTGGGCGGCGGTGAGGATCTCGCGGGCGCACGCCGCGGCTTCCGCGTCCCACTCGAGGTAGCTGTTGCCGAATAGATCGGGATGGGCCATGAACGCAAAGAGCCCCCACGCGATGAGTCCGACGTAGGCGCGCGCATACGAACGCAGGGTTGCAGCATCCGTAATGCCGCCGTAAACGCTCACCCAGCCCCCCGAGTGCGGTACGAAATGCGCCGCGCCGATCAAGTAGTCCAACTCGAGACGGCCCAGCAGCTCGTCCTCGAAATAGGACCGGTAGGCGGGGTCAAACTCGCATTCCATGCTCTTCAGTACCGTCAGGTCTGTGAACGCCGCCTGCGCACGCTCGATGTCGGCGCAATAATCTTCCCGTTCGGCGAAATCCATTCGCACCGAATGCCAACGGTTGTCCGGTAACGCGGCGTGGTCGGAAATGCCGAGTATCGCCAGTCCAGCCCGTTCGGCGGCGCGGCAGTACTCCTCGACGCTTCCGGTGGCATGCCTACAGCGCGCGGTATGGGTATGGTAGTTGGCTTTCATGCGAACCTTTCGCGGGAATATCGATTTCGTTTCAGAGTTAGACGGCAATTATAGGATAGGCACGGCCAGAGAGCCCAGCACTTTGTAGAGGCGGGTGACAATCTGTTTCGTCGAGATGCCTTCGGCGCCCGGAAAACTGCCCACATCGTCGTAGCGCTCGTAAAACTCCTCGTGTTCGGCTTCGACCGGTTCCATGCCCGGCCGCAATTCGAAGCTCGTTGTATTGCGCAGCGGCCATACGTCCACCGGAGACAGCCCCGACAACCCCTCGAAGAGGTAATTCACGTCGGAAAGAGGAAGCTGGCGCCTTGCAATGACCCAGCTGCGCCCGGGCCGCGTATTCTCGAGGATGGCGTCCCGGACGCCCTGGGCAATGCGCGTATCCTCGATCAAAACGCCGTTCTCGGTGTTGAGGTTGTGGGACCGCGGGTCCAGGTTATACGAGCCGACGTACACGGTGTGGCTGTCAACCACGATGGACTTTGCGTGAACCGCCACAAACGGTTCGCGCGTTTCCCCGACCCGCTCGGCACGGGCCTCGAGTTCGGGGAAATTGGGCAGTAACTCGAGGAAATCGTCGGGTTGGGGCTTCAATTCGAAAATACGAAACCCAAGACGCTCGATGTACAAACCGCGCATCTTGTAATTTGCGGAATACGCCACCGTATTGTCCGTCGACGCGAAACTGTTAGTGGAGATGATGATTTTCGGCGGGGGCTCCTGTTTTCCCAGTTTGCGGAAGGCCCGGCGCGCTGAAAAATTCAGGATGAGGTAGGGGCTCTGTATGACCAGTTCCTCCTCGGTCTTTCGGATGACGTCCCGGATTCGCCGGGCGGCGCGGCCGCCACCCCACAACCATTTTCCCTGGTTCTTGCCGGGCGCGTCGGCGATGTACTCGAGGCGGTG
>CAZFOG010000131.1:6246-14574 GCA_964520685.1 uncultured Nitrospiraceae bacterium
GCGGGACCAATCACCACTGCATCGCGATCCAGAAAATTGTAGCTGGTCGAGTTGTTGTAATAATGGTTGTCAATGTTGCGGCCGCCCACGATGCCGATGAGCCCGTCAAACAACATGAGCTTGTTGTGCAGGCGCTGATTGGTCCCTTTGAAGCGGACGAGGGCGTTGGCCAGTTCGAGGGCCTTGGGCGGCGCCGCATGATTGGCAGGCGGGCGGTAGTACTTCAGTTCGAGGTTGGGGTGCGCCTCGGTAAGCGCAGCCACCCAGCGCGCATCGCGGGCGGACATGAAATGGTCGAGCATAAGCCGTACAACGACGCCGCGCCGCGCGGCCTCGAACAGCTCGCACATGAGCAGGTGCCCGCACGCGTCGTCTGCCAGAATGGTGGTTTGGATGTCGATGCTGCTCCGGGCATTGCGGATGAGATGCACCCGCAGGAGCAGGGCCTCGTAGCCATCCTCGAGCATCAGCACGTGGTTATAGCGGGTGCGATCGAAGTGGGTGTCTCGGGGTGTGGCGTCAATACGCCGCGCCAGCTCGTATACGGGAGAACCGGTCTCGCCGGTCACGTCCCCGGCCGCGCCGTCCAGACAGAGCATCAGGGCACACGCCAGCGCCGCATACCACACTGCCTTTTCTCCCGCCCTGGTCATCTGTTCCAGCCTCCGCCGTTCATCACGTGCCGCCGATTGTGCCACAGCCCTCGCAGTCAGACCAACCCGGACCCATAACAGCCGGGCTGCAACCATGAAAACGAGAAGAACGGGGACCTGTTCAAAGCGCCGTCCCCGGCACGAAGCGTCTTCGTGGGATCGCCGAGCGCCAGCTCGGCATCCGGGAAAGCCGCAAGGCAAGAGTGCCGAGCTGGCGCTCGGCGATCCCAGGGCACCCGCAAAACCCATCGCATCTGGAAATTTTCGAGGCAGCGAACCATGAGCCGAGCGGCTCACCCGTAGACCATGAAAATGGAAATGACCGGTGAGGGCACCGGTCCCACAACACGGAAGCCGAGTTTTCGAGGCAGCGGCTCCGGGGGATGTCAGAGCCGCTGGCTTCGGATGTCTCATCGGTGTCATCCGTGAAATCCGTGGTCAAGCGTTCCGGATTCGGCAGAACCTCAAATGGGACCCTGTTAACGACTGCGCCGAGTCCACGCGATCCCACCAGGTCCGCCCGCTTGGCTTGATCTTACGGCGGCTTACGGTTACGCTGATTTGCGGTGTTCAACGATAGCGGTAACCTGAACTCCGGGATATCGCCCTGCGGAAAATCATCCACGACACGCCATGAGGAGAGACAATAGACATGCATGCCATCGAAGCGCTGAAAACTCGCCGAAGCATACGGGCCTTTAAGCCGGATCCGGTGCGGAAAGAGGTTCTCGAGGATATTATCGATTGCGGGCGTCTCGCGGCAACTGCGCGAAACGAACAACCCTGGGAATTCGTCGTAGTCACGGACGCCCAAATGCGCAAACAAATCGCGGACGCCACCGACTTCGGTAAATTCATCGCCAACGCCCCGGTATGCGTCGCGGTTGTCTGCGAAGACGGCAAGTATTACCTCGAAGATGGTGCGGCCGCGACGCAGAACATCCTGGTCGCTGCACGCGCTCATGGCCTGGGCGGCTGCTGGGTAGCCGGCGACAAGAAACCGTATGCGCCCAGGATCTGTGCCATGCTGGGCGCTCCGGAAAGCTGCAAACTGGTGAGCCTGATCGCGTTGGGGCATCCGGGCGAATCGCCGAGTCCCGCGAAGCGCCAGCTCGACGAAGTGCTGCACTGGGAAAAATTCTAACGGTGCGTCGCTGACGCCAGGGGGGAACATGCGGAAGGCCGCGCTGCTCGCGTCGCTGTGTCTTGCGTTCGCATGGGGTGCGTTTCCAGCTCCCACGCAAATCCTGGTGCCGGCAGACGCGCCTCCCGTCGTGAAATTCGCCGCTGCTGAGGCCCGGCGCTACGTCTATGTGCGCACCGGAAAGCTCTTGCCCGTTGTCGAGGGAGAAGACGCCCGGAGCGACGCCATCGTGGTGGGCTCCTTCCTGTATGTCCCGGCCCTCGAGCCCCGGCACGATATCGGCGAGACCCCCGGGGACGCCGCGCGCCTCGAGCAGGAATACGTCATCAAGACCGTCCCCCACCGCGGCCACAAGCTCGTGGTCATCGCCGGTTCGAGTGACGTGGCGACCCTCTACGGGGTGTACCGGTTCGCGGAATTGCTGGGCGTGCGCTTCTATCTCCACGGCGACGTCATTCCCGATGAGCCCATGCCCCTTCATTTCCCCGAGTTCGACATCGAGGAAATCCCCCTGTTCGCCACACGGGGCATCCAGCCCTTCCACGATTTTCCCGAGGGGCCCGATTGGTGGAACTGCGACGATTACAAGGCAGTCATCGGTCAGCTCCCCAAACTGCGGATGAATTTCATCGGCCTGCACACGTATCCGGAAGAACGCCCCAATGCCGAACCTACGGTCTGGATCGGCCGCCCCGAAGACGTAAACGGCGATGGGACCGTCAAACACGGCTACCCCGCCATCTATTACAACACCGCCCTTCCCGTAGGGTGGGGCCTTTCACCGAAGGATACCGGCGCGTATCCCGCGGGCGCGGCGGCCCTGTTTGACCGCGGCGATTTCGGTTCGGATATCATGCGCGGTCTCACGCCCCGACCCGAAACGCCCGAGGAGTGTACCGAGGTCTTCAACCGCACGGGCGCTATGTTTCGCGATGCGTTTACTTTCGCACGGTTCCTCGGCGTCAAAACCTGCATCGGCACCGAAACGCCCCTGACTGTGCCCCGCGACGTCGGCAAACTGTACGCACCCGGCATGGAGTCCTTCACGGTCATTGGCGGCAAGACCGCCCATTATCACAGCCCCATCGCGGGAACGGACCTGGACGCCGTATACCAGTCGGTGCGGTTCGATCTCGAGGGATACGAGATAACGCTGCCCGAAGGCTTTTACACGGTCACGCTCCGGTTCTGTGAAGTGGCCTACAACGCCGTGCGCAATCGCGTCTTCGATGTAAAACTCGAAGGCATTACCGCCATCGAGGCTCTCGACATCTACGCCCGCGTCGGCAAGAACGCCGCCCTCGATGTGTCCTTCGAGATGGTGCGCGTGGCCGATGGGACCCTCAACATCGATTTCGTGAAGCAAGTCGAGCTTCCCGCCATCGCCGGCATCAGCGTAACCGGTGAGGGTATCGCCATCGACATCAATTGCGGGGGCGCCGGCACAGGCACGTTCGTCGGGGATGACGGCAGCCCGGCCCTCGAGCCCGCGGTAATCCAGGAATTGTACGCGGGCATGTTCAAGCGCATCATGGCCGCCCATCCCCTCGACTACTACTGGTTCTGGACACCCGAATCCTGGACTTGGGAAGGGGCGCAGTCCGGCCAGGTGCAGAACACGCTCGCCGACATCCAACTGGCCATTGCCGCCGCCAGGGAAGTCGGCGCGCCCTTTACACTTGCCACGTGCGGCTGGGTGCTCGGTCCCCAGGATGACCGCGCCCTGTTCGGGCGCGCCCTGCCCCCCGGCATGCCGGTGAGCTGCATTAACCAGTCCGTGGGGCATGCACCCGTCGAGCCGGGATTCGCGCAGATCGAAAACCGCGCAAAATGGGCCATCCCGTGGCTCGAAGACGACCCCGCCATGGTGAGCCCGCAATTGTGGGTGGGCCGCATGCGCCGCGACGCCTACGATGCCTTGCGCTACGGGTGCACGGGTCTATTGGGCATACACTGGCGCACCCGCATTCTCGGCCCCAATGTCTCTGCACTCGCCCACGCCGCATGGGACCAGGAACCGTGGGCCATCGATCCCGAGGGGCCCATCCGGGCCGACGGCGGCCAAACCACGCGGTTCGACGGTGTCGATTTCGCCGATACCGAGGACGATGCGCTCTATCAGACCGTCCGGTACGGCATGAACGCGTACCGGTTCGCCGTTCCCGAGGGCAGCTACAGCGTGGTACTCCACCTGTGCGAGCCCCACTACGATAAACCCGGCGAACGGGTCTTCAGCGTGGCCGCCGAAGGCGTGACAGCGGCAGAACGCCTGGACCTGTTTGAGAAGGCGGGCAAGAACCGCGCCGTCCAGGTTCATGTCGACGGTGTGGCCGTTGCCGACGGCGTGCTCGATGTCGTTTTCACCGCCCACACGGGACTCGCGGTCGTTTCAGCCATCGAGGTCGAGGGTGCCGGCATCGCGCTGCGCGTCAATTGCGGCGGCGAAGCCTATGGCGCGTTCGCGGCGGATACGGAGACCCTGCGGCACCTGCCCTCCGGGGATTTCTACGAAGACTGGGCCGCCGCGTCGTTTGGGAAGAATGCCGCCAGCGCGATCGCGGCCGTATTCACCCGTATCGACGGCAAGTTGCCGCGCCCGTCTGACTGGGTCGGCGGACCCGGCGGCTTCAACCCCGATGCCCGCCCCTGGGAAACGGTAGCGAAGGAGTATGCGTTTCTGGACGAACTCGAGGCCCTCCGCGAGCAGGTGACCGGCGCGGGGAATCTCGAGCGGTTCGATTACTGGCTCAACACCTTCCGATACATGCGCGAATCGGACCGCATGCGCGGTCTCTGGCACCGCAGCTCCCAGGCTACCGACAAAGTGGAAAAGGCCGCCACCAGGGAAGAGCAGCTCCTGATTGCCCGCGAGGAGGCGTTGCCGGCCTATTGCGAGCTTGTGGCGTGCATCCGCGACATGTACACGTGCCTGCTCGCTTCGATCACGACATCGGGCGGCATGGGCAATTTCACCAATCTCGAACAACACAGCATGCCGCAGATTCTGTATGGGCCGGGCGAAAAACTGGCGGCTCTCCTGGGGGAACCGTTGCCCGGAGAAGCGTTGCTCGACCAGCAGTACCGCGGCCCCGACCGCGTATTCGTGCGCACGGTCCGCACGGCCATCACAGCGAACGAACCGTTGACAATCAACGCCACCGTTCTGTCGGCCAGCCCGCCACAGGCGGTCACGTTGCACTCGCGGGCACTGGGGGCAGAGTCTTTCGTTGAGCTGCCTATGGGCCACGCCGCGCGGGGCAATTACGCCGCAGCGCTTCCCGCCGAGTCGCGCGCCGGGGATTTCGAATACTACGTGGCAGTCACCATGAGCGAAGAGCACAACCTGGTCTGGCCGCCCACCGCGCCGGCTCTCTGCCAGACCGTGGTGGTGGCGCCATAGGATGCCGTGAGTATGCCTCCGAAGCCTTCTGCGCGGTATTAAGCCCAATAGCGCCATCGGAAGGGAAAGAAGTCCAGCGAGAGCGAATCACGCGCCGTGCGGCGCACCCATAGACGATGAAAAGGGGGGAGTGACGAGCAAAACCTTCGCACATGGACCCACACGGACAAGCACGGACGGTTCGGAGCGCCACGGGAAAGACGGACCTCGGCGTTTCTCTCCATTGGACACCCGCGGCGGCCTTCGGGTCTAATGTGTGTGACTCTGGATGAGTCGGGAATTCAAACCAGCGGAAACGGGTTTCGGCGCACCGGGATAAGCGCCGGCGAGGAATGGGGTGTCACACATCGAACTGATCTCGGGGGAACAGCGCCTGCCATCCGTGCGGGGCCTGGTCCTGTTGCAGAACGCGCGGGGCTGGCCGTTTGCATGGGTTGACGTGCTGCGGTGGATTCGACTGAGCCGATTTGGATTCCAGGCACAGAAACTCGATCTGTTTCTGCGCCGCGAGGCGTTAATCTCTCTGAAAACACTGTTCGAACAGGTCGCCCGCTTTGGCATGCGCGGCTCGCTACGCACCGCGTGTGGAGAACCGCCGCCAGATTTGGCAGGGCTCAAGGAACGCGGCCTAATGGACATTTTTTTGTCGCCCCCAGACGTGACGGCGGTATCGGTGGGCGCGTGGCTGGATGGCGCGAAAGCTGCGAACGTACCGGTGCGGCTCCAGGTGCAGGCCCCGTTCGAATTCGAAGCGGATACCACGGAAAGTCTGGCAAAGCGGTGGCACGATTCCGGGGTGGTGGCGGTCAATATCGCCCTGACCGATCCCTTCCTGGAAAAACCGCCCTGCCGCGACAAGAGCCATAGCGAAACCGTGGTGGCAACCGCCAACCGCCTAGCGCGGGCCGTCGCCGCGCAGGGGATGGAGGTGAGCCTTCTTTTCTGGCCGGCAACCCTCATCGAGCCGGAGAACCGGGTCCATCTCGTGACCTTCCGGCAGTTCTTGAACGACCACCAGCAGTACGAGGTGGAAGCCTTCGCGCTTGCGGCTTGGTTGAACAAGCGCGGACCTACTATCGCGCGGCTCGTGCTGCTCATGTTGTTGAATCAATACACGTCGCACCGGAATCCCATCGACACGGCCTTGTTCCCGTGGATCATCAACCATCCATGGGTGCATGCGCGGGCGTGGGCCTTGCACAAGATCACACGGTATTGGCGGAGACGGAATCGCGGTCGCAGTGAGGTGGAAAGGGAAGAACTCGGGAAAGACCCGTCTCGTCCGCCGGAGGCGGACGCGCTTGGCACAGTCCCCGTTTCTCGCATCCTGACCGGGTTGGAACCCGGACCTGAGTCGCAAACCTCCCGCTATCCTTCGCGTGAGCAGCCCAAATACTACGACGAAATCGACCGGGACCGGCTGCGTTTTGATGAGAGTTTGTCTGCACTGGCAGAAAAGGCGCGCGACGTGGTCAACAACCGTCCGCCTACGCGGGAACTGGACTCCTTCGAGTATGGGGTCGAAGGCCAGGCCATGATGCAGATGCCGGGCGGCAACCGCTGGTTCTCGTTCACCAACACGGAGAAGCTGAGCACGCCCCTCGGACGGTTCGAGCCGCCGTGTACTATCGCCGTGACCATCGGGGGCGGGTCGGCGGACTATATCGGCTTCGGCTTCGGCCGCCAGCGCAAGGTGTTGTGCCCCATGGAGGCGTACGTGCACAAACTGGTGTTCCACGTGGCCGAAGACGGGTGTTATGTGCTCCTGCGCGACGATGTACCCATGCGGCCGGAGGTGCTGGAGCGCGGCATGTATACCCCGGCGCGGCTGGGAGGCGTGCTTGAACCCCAAATCAGCATCTGGAACATCGACGGGTCGGTGGTCACGCAGGCCGTGCAAATCTGGGAGGGCGTCGGCGAGCGCATATCCGCGAAAGACATTCAATTCTCAGTGGTAATGGTGTGCACGCGCTACGCCCGCCGCATGCAGGCCGCCCTCAAGGCCGTGGCAAACCAGCAGGGGGTGCCGCTCGACTGCATCGAGGCCATTATCGCCTACGTGCCGGGAGTCGATGCAACCGACGACATCCTTGATTCGATGGGGCTGGCCCATCCCGAACTCCGCATTGTACGGTCGCCCTTTCCCCAGCAAAACCTGCGCTCGAAGGGACTCCTCATCAACGAATCCGCGCGCATGGCCTCCGGCGAATGGACCATTCTCCTCGATGCTGACATCATTGTGCCGCCGGACTTGTTCGCGCGATTGGCGGAGGTTCCGGAGGACGTGATGTTCGTCGCGCCGGAGGGCCGCAAGCTCCTGAGCCGGGAGACAACGGCCCGCATACTCCTCGGCGAACTGGACCCGCACGCCGAGTGGGACGCCCTGTTCAAAGGCCCTGGAGAATACCGCCTGCGTGAGACCTTCGGCGTCCCCATCGGATATTGCCAGTGCGTGCGTACCAAATGCCTCGAAACCGTAAAATACGAAGAACACGAACATTTCGAGGGGGCAGACTACCGGTTCGCCGTCGACATGGAGGCGCAGTTCGGCAAGGCACGCCGCCTCGACGGCCTGTCGGTGCTCCATCTCGACCACGCCGGAAGCCAGTGGTACGGTACGGGTAAACAATTCTGAACGCGGCCCTCGCGGGGGCGCTACGACGGAGAGACGGGCCTATGTTCTACAAGCAATCAAATGATGGGTACCGGGAGATTCTTCCGCAGATTCGCGTGAAGACCCTTGCCTATGCACACCGCACGCTTACGGTCGAGTTCCGCATGGCTGCCGGCGCCAATCTCCCGCGCCACGCACACATCCATGAGCAGGCCGGCTATCTGGTATCGGGGCACATCCGCCTTTCCATTGGCGACCGATCGTACGACGTCTATACGGGCGATGCCTGGACCATCCCCGGCGACATCGAACATGGCGCGGAAATCATCGAGGATAGCGTCGCGGTCGAGGTCTTTTCACCCGTACGCGAGGATTTCCTGCCGGAAAACGCATAGGCCGGAAATCCTGCCCCGATGATTGCCGTGCGCACGCCCCGTCAGCGCTCCAAAAACCCCGAGCAGTCTGCCTCGAAAATTCGGTTTCTGGAAGCCGAGAATCCTCCCCCAGAACGCCTTCC
>CAZFOG010000132.1:0-14519 GCA_964520685.1 uncultured Nitrospiraceae bacterium
CTTTTGATAATTTCGTCATGGGCGGCTACCTTCGCGTCCAACGCGACCACTTCCTTGGTCAGTTCCTGCGTTGTCACGCCGTACGCCCCTTTACACAGCCTATAGTAGTGTTGGTGACTGGATTATACTGTCCGTGGTAGACGGGATCTAAATCGCATCCTGACGCGATTGCGGCCTATAGGGCCTTCAGCAGCTCGATCGCCTCGGTCAGCAGCGTGAGGACGCGGGACAGCGGGGTCTCCTCCGGTTCCACAACGAACGGTGGCACCGCCGTGAGGTAGCCTGCCATGATCCAGCCGGTTTTGCCCGCGTAGGACACGTGCCGCCAGTCGCCGCTGGACGACAGCGCCTGCACCTGCGTGTCGATGGGCACCCGCGCCATGACGAGGCCGTCCTTGCTCGGCTTGCTCCGCATGTTGACGGTGCGCCCGCTCGATGCGGTCGTCCACATCAGGGCGGGCTTGTCAACGACACCGCCCAGCTCGTCAACAGCGTTCTCATAGTCCACATCATTCAGCCTCCCGCTGTGCGCCCATGCGCCCGGGACCGTCTCCAGATTGTCCACCTTGATGCCTCCCCCTCCCGCAAAGCTCGTACAGTGCGTGACCTGCAGCGGCGCTGTGGACGTCACCACGCCGGCATGGTAGTAGTCGCGCTGGTCAGGATGCGCGGCATAGGCCGCGGGCAGATCGTATCCAGCTGCGCCCGGCTCCCTGGCCTTATACACGATCTCGCCCAGCCCCGGCCTGTCCGTAGGGCGCAGACTGGCCATAGCGTTGCGCGCCGCCCAATTGCTGCCATGCGTCCCAGTCCATGTCCCGCCCGCCCGCCGGATGCCGCCGATGACCAGTCCGATGCAGTCGCACAGGCCGCCCGTGCCGTCCATGCCTAGGCGGTAGGCAGGACGCTCGGCCACGATGCTGGCCACGCCGCGAAGGAAGGCCCGGACGTTAATCCTTCCCATTACGCGTCCCACACCTCCATCTTGCTGCCCGTGTCGCCCTTCTCGCCCCGGATGGCCGCGACCGCCTCATACGCGTCCCCGTTCCAGATCTTGATCGTCGCCATGATTACGGCCTCCTCAATTCCTTATCATTTCGCCCGAAGTGCATTTGTATATCATTAGTCTTATAGTGTTACGCATACCGGATGAATACGTTGGAAACCACTTTCCCGATTTTCTCAGTCGCCCCCGACGCCAACACCCCGCTTGTTATGCCGTACTCACCGTTGGCCGCAGTATAGGCGTAAACATTGCCTATCCATACCGGGATGACTTCATTCAGAACTCCGTTTTCAAGCGCGATCCCGTACACATCATCAGCCACTTCGTTATTGGCGCAGATTGTCCCGTTCGTTTTCAGCCATTCACCAGCCAAAACTCCATTTGCTTCTGCAATCTTGATATATTGCTTTTCTTCAAGACCGATGTTATCCCACGCGGTGGTCGCAGTATACTTTTTTAGAACGGCTATCGTGATGACTGCATTCACAGCCGCAATTATCGTACCCTCGGCAGTTTTTGCGGTATCATAGTTTTGGTTGAATGTGTAGGTTTCGGTCGTTGCACCTATTGTTACGCTGAGAGTCTTATTTACAGATGAGCAATCTCCAAGACGCTTCCACATCTGGTATACATCGGCAGTCCCTCCGGCCTGCTCATCTTTGACGAGATATATTCCGCTACCGGTTCCTTTGAACCTGCTGCTGCCGTTTTTATAGCGCACATGACCGAAAAGATCTTTAACAGCACTCCCGCTGATTATTAGGCTTTCGTTGGCGTTTGCCGTTTCAAACATCAATCCTTCGCCAGTATTGGCCAAAAAATTGACACGCATATTCTTGTTGTTTGCTCCAAGCACCTGCCATTCACAGCCATTTGCGAAGTAAGTCCACGGTTCATCAACCGTTCTTAATGTTTGTGTTAAGTTAACATTAATCGTGGTTTCACCAATCTTAGTGTTTGAACCGTTTATTTCATACACGCAATGTCCAAACCCGCCTGTGCTTTGAGCATAATAGTTTGCGTTTACGGCTTTACATTTATTAAATATATTATGAGTGTTGTTGTAATTTGCACAAGAGCCAGAGGTGTGGCAATGGATGTCCCCGCCCTCAAAAATACAGTTATTCCAAATATACTTCGTGCCTTTGTCAAACGTACCGCCGCCAATGATGGAATTATTGGCTGTTCTCGTTTGTATCAGTCTTAGGTTTTCGTTAACGATAACGCCGCCTTCCAGGCGGTAATCGTAGTGTATACAATATTTTGTATAACTAATTACGGTCAGGTTAGACAACTTTGAACTCCACCATCTTTGGTCAATGACGGAGTATGCCGTATCAAGCCCTTCGCTGGTTATGACCACGCTATTGGGATAAAGGCCGTGCGTATGCGTGTGAGGTGGAGGGATGAGGTTATTTTCCGAATAAACGCCGGGCAGTACGATAATTTCATACTGATCGTAGTAAGAACTATGTTTTATCGCATCATACGCATCGTGTATTGTTGCGTAATCGCCATGCCCGTTAGCGTCTACGATAATAGTCCGTGAAATAGTATCCTTATTTTCGTAACTTTCGGTCACGACGTGCTTGTTTGTCCTATGCCCCTTAAGCAGCGAATAATTTTCTGACCACAACACATTTACAACAAAGAACGCCGAACCAGCCGGAGCGAATAATTCAAGTGAATCACGGCTTGTAGAGTCGATTTCGACATCAATTATATTTCCCGCGCCATCTACGAAACACCAAAGTCTGGGGGCGCTACCGCCGGTTCCGGTTATGGTAAATGCATCGTCTTCGACACACGGGACGGCAGCGCTTGCCCATGTCGGATCCATTAAAGGATTGTAAGCATCAATTATAGGAGAATTAACATCAACAGTAGACCCGGACGTATCGTAATGTTGCCATTCCGTAAGACTTATGACTTCGCATCCGGTTATAGACCGCGTTTCTTCTTTGTAACCAGCAACGGATTCGCTGTTTAGTGTAACCAAGTCGTTTATTGACCCGTATATCAGTTCCACTTCGTGGTAAACGGGGATGCCTTTGTACAAAAACCGAGCAAAAGACGTTAAGAAATTGCACACAAGATACGAAGAATCAACAGGGGCTGTCAGAACAAGGTTGTTAGCGGATGATGACCCGGCGGCATTTGAAATTATAGTTCCGTCTGATTTTGCGAAACACCACAGTCTTGGGGTTGAACCGGCAGTCCCGCCTAAACAAAACTCATCGCCAGCCGTGCACGCGAAAACCGCGCTATCCCATGAAGCATCTGTCTTGGGGTCTGCAAGATTCACGGACGAGCCGTTAGTAACGTAATACACACCAGAAGTAAGCGGAATTGCTTTGCAGCTGGTTATTGTGTCGAGGTTGCCTTTGACCTCCTGCAAGGCGTTTTCGACATTAGCTGCTGCATATAAATTTCCCGCGTCCGTAATTGGGGCCAGCGCTGTTGCCGCCTGATACACCCCGCCCGCGACGAACGCGCTGGTGCCGCTGTCGTAGTAGCACCACGCGCCGTCGTCCAGCGTGATGTAGATGTTGTCGTGGTCTGGGTTCGCGCTAATCAGTGCCGTAAGGTTGGCATAAGTTCCCGCCGGGCTCGCCACGCCAGCGGCAAGTTGTGCTTCAGTCGCTTCCGCGTTTGTTTCGGCAAGTTCCGCGGCTGTTTGTGCGGCTTCCGCTGCCGTTTGTGCGGCCTCCGCTGCGGTTTGCGCGGTTTCCGCTGCTGTTCTTAATACTTGAGCGGCTCCGTAGGTTACAGGATCAAAAGGCATATGTCCTCCTCACTCCGCCTCAGCGACGGTCACGGTTGCGATCTCGCTGTTGACGGCAACGCCGCTGCTTGTCGCCTCACAAAAGTAGTAGTACGTTCCGGCGGAAAGGGACTCGGAAAGCGCCATTGTTGCTTCCGTCTTCCCCTCTTCGTGCGACGGGCTGGTGTAGTCCTTGCTATTGTTCGAGTGCCACTGGTAGGTGATCGCTGCGTCGTCCATCGAGTAGCAGGCCACCGTCAGGCTTTCGGTTATTGATCCCGCAGTCGTGGATACGTCCGCTGGTTGTGTGGTGAATAGCACTGGCGTCGTCGCCGGCAAGTCCCAGTGCCCGTCGTTCTTGAGCTGCAGCAGCGTGCCCATGTCCGGCGTCCACGCGAAGCTGGAGGGCGCGCATTCCGGAATATCAGCCAGGTCAGCGACGGCGTCGATCAACCAGTTGCAGATCAGCCCCTCCGTGCCGGAGTAAACGCCAGCCGCCGTGCGCTTGATGATACCCGGCTCAACTGCTCCGCCGAGCATGGTTGTCGCGGAATTCAGGTTGTATGACATATCAGGCCTCCAGTCCCAGCAGCTTCTCGATGGCAGTCAGGCGTGCGTCCAGGCTCTTCACGGTCGCCGATGCAGGCTTGTCTGCGTTTTTCCACTCCGCCTTCGCGGCGTCTCGCTGCGCCTTCAGCGCAATGATTTTATCCTTAGTTTCCGGTTTCACAGTAGCACCTCCACAAGCAAGTCAACGTCTCTTTCAACGTCCGTCACCCGCTCGTCCACGGTTTTGGGCGGCGGGATTTCCTCCTGCGCCTTCGCCATGTCCATCCACGCCTTCAGGTTGCTCTCGATGCTCGCCTCCAGCCCGGACCGATTCAGAACGGTCAATCTGTACTCGTCGACGGCCCACGCCTGCGACTCCTCGCGCACGACGGGCTCCACGTTTTCGTAGAATGAGATCACGGCTTCCCTGCCGACGGGACGGATCTCAAACGGCAACCGCGGCATGTATCCTAGTTCTGTCCGCATTGGATATGTACCTCCTGCATTTATCGAAGTTGAAGTACGGGTATACGCGGTCCCGCATGAAGTTGCCGCTGTCGCACTGCTTAAGGATGCCGACCCGCCACCCCCTCAGGGGGTCAACAGGAAGGGGAGGGAGGCGCGGTTCCAGGCCGAGGACGAGGCCGTGACGGACCAGCTGCCGGAGAAACGACCGCTGTACGAGCCGTGGTTCGCGTAGCCGCCGGCGAGGAGAACGGTGTCGCCCGTTGCAAGTGTAGGCGTGATGCAGTAGTCCCCAATTGGGTCTGTGCTCCCGCCCGCGCTGACGGTCAGCCCAAACGGCCCGAGCGGCAGCAAGCTGTCCAGGCCGAGCGTCGCGATATAGTTCGCCGCATACTCTGGCAGTACAAGGCCCGTATCGCGGTGCGTTCCGGTCGCAAGCGCGTCAGCGGCGGCGGCTACGGCGCGAGAGTTCGCCACCCAGATATTGCCCGTGCCAGTCTGTCGGTACGCACCGAGAATATATCTGTAGTAATTGGCATGACTCACGCGCCCGCGGTAGTAGGCGTTGCACTTGCCGTTGGTCCCGATGTACCCGCTCATGCTGCCGAGGGCTGCGTCAGCGGAGTTGTAGTACCCGTGCACCGCGCTGTAGTGGTCTGTCGTTAGGTCTGCCGTGATGGCCTGCACCGTGACGGCCTTGTGCGTCGCAACCAGCGGGTCCCCGCCTTCCAGGTCGGTATGGGAAACATAGATCGTGCTGCCCTTGTCTAGCGCACCATCCGTCGTTCCGAAGTCGATCACAGCGCCGGTGACGCAGGCTGCGGCGACCTCGTTTTTGAGTTTGAGGACGGTCGCGCCCGTCATCGCCGCTTCGCCAACCATGTGCGTCTGCAGGTAAAGTTCGTCCGCGCCTTTGCCGATGGCGGTCTCGCTGTTGAGGGTCGCGTACTCAACGCACATCAGGATGGTGTCCGCGCACCAAGTAAAGATGTCGTCCAGCGTCAATTCCTGGCTCGTCGCGTTGGTATGCATGGTAGAAACGGCAACGCCCCGGTATGGGATTGACAGCGCGATGCTGGTCAGTTTGCTCGATCCGTCAAGACTACCAAAATACCGCCCGCCGATGGTCGCCTCGAAGTGCGTCCAGCCCGGTAGCGCGCCGTCCGCAACGCCCACATAGACATAGGTCGCGTCCTCCCAGATGCGGGCCCAGAACTCTGGCGTGTACACACCGTCGAAATCACCCGTGCCGTCCAGCGCCCAGCCCGGGTCGCCCTCCCAGGCCGTCACGCAGTCCGTGATCTCCGCGCCGGGGACAAGCGCGGCGTATGCAGTTCGGTCCACTTTGCAGAGCTTGCGGTACTTCCACGGGTACAAGTCGTCGAAAGGGTTGTCGTAGGAGCCGTTGATAGAGCCAAAGTGCCCAAAGTTGGTCAGCGTGGTCGTGATGCTTTCCGCGTCGCCCATGCGCGAGCACTGGGAGTTGGTTTTGTCCCACTTGATGATGTACTGGTGGATGCTCGTGATCGTCGAGATCTGCGACGCGAGTTCCTGGATCGCGTCTTCTGTGTTTGTGGACGTGAGGTATTCTCCGGCATCCGCGACGGTCACCTTCGACGCGGCGTAGCTGGTCTCCAGTGTGGAGATGTCCCCGGCGATCTCCTGCAGGGCGTCCTCGACGTTGTCGGCCGCGATGATATCACCCGCGTCGGCGACGGTCACCTTCGACGCGGCGTAGCTGGTCTCCAGTGTGGAGATGTCCCCGGCCATTTCATCGATCGCGCCATCGATGGTCGTCGCGGTCAGTTTGCTCCCCGTGTCCGTGATCGTATCGTCCGCGGGCGAGACCCATACGGTCGTCACGCCCTGGTTTGTCCGGGTGAAGCTTCCGAACGTGACGCCCGTACCATCCGTATCTACTGCGGTGGGCGCGCTGCAGGCTCCGACAGCGTCCTTCAGGAACGTACAGACGGCGCCGGATCCGCCTGTGGTCCAGCCGGTGAATGCGGTTGAGCGGATCTTTCCGGCCACCGCGGCAGCTGTGTCGTCTTTCGCCACGGCTACTGTCTTTGCCACGCCGTTGAGCGTGATGGTCACGTTGCCGGCCTTGGTGATCGCGCCCTGGGTGACCGTGACCGTATCGTCTTCCTGTTCGCCCGGGGTTTTGCACCAAAGCGGCACGTCCTCAGTTTTGTCATAGATGCTGAGGCCCTCATAAAGCCCCGCCTCTGTGGTCGGCAGCGTCGCCGTGGTCAGGATGCGCTCTGCGTTTTGCTCCGCGCGCCGGGGGAAAAGGTAGTTGGCAGCCAGCAGCGTGTGCGGGTCGATGCCGTCGAAGCGCCGGATCTCGCCCTCGGTGATGGTGCTCTTGTCCAGCGCGGTCCAGGTCCCGCTTATCTTGACGTAGATCGTCTCGTCGTCGTCCTTGATGTAGGCGACGGAGCCGTCCTGCGCGTCTGGCATGGAGGCGATGTCCGCCGCCGCGTCGATCTCGACGAGCAGGTAGTTATACCCTCCGGACGCCTCCTGCCCGGAGAGTATGCGCTGCTTGATTGTGTATGACATTCTATCCCTCCTGCTCAAGCGCCCGAAGCGCTTTGGCGATTTCTGTCAGTGCGGAGCCCTTCTCCAGCTCGGTGATCAGCGTTTCCCATCTGCGCGCGTCCATGGACGGCTTCGGCTTCGGTATGGCCGCTAAGTCCGCGTCGATATCCGCTTGCTTTCGCTGCTTGATCTTCCCGCCGGAGAGCTCGTACAGCGGGATCGCGTTCACGTCTCGTACCGGCCCCTTGACGTAGTTTCCCTGCGCGTGGTGGTACTTGTCGCCATCTCCGGAGTCGATAGCGATCCAGCCCTCCGTGCTATGCAGGAAGGCTGAGGAGTTAAGCTCCAGCACACGGTTCCGCTCGTCCACCCTTGCGTATACAATAAACATGTGACCTCCTTACAGGTCCGCCGAAATATGGATCACTCCGGTCGCATCCGCTGCTGTGCATAATACCGCGGCGTCTCCGGCCATGTCTGTCAAGCTGCCTAAAGTGATCGCTGCCGAGGAAACGCCGATGTTTGCGGCCACAGGCGTCTTGGACAGATACGTTGGTTCTCCGGTGCCGGTATGTGTTGCGTACAGCAAAAACGATCCGGTGAAGGTGATCGTCGGCGTTGTCCGTTTGTGTGTAAATTGGATGTGCACTAGCGCGCTGGTGTCCCCATGGATGCCGGCGCCAAACGGAGTGTATCCGACGCCGCTGTAGAGCGCCTCGTAGAATCTCCTGCAGATCGCGTACTGCTCCGCGCGGTCCGCCGGGGGATCCAGAGACAACGTGGACGCGGAGCCAAGCTCCAGCTTTACCGCGCTGAAGGTCAGCGCCGTAGAGCTCGCCGCAATGATTTTGAGCACTACCGCGATATAGGTCGCGGACGCATTGACAGTGTGCGTAACAGTAAACACGCCTGCTCCCGTGATCGATTCTGTTGACGAATCCACGCCATCGTTGATCGCGATGATGGCGGACCCCGCGCCCGTAAGCGATACGACATTGACGGTTGCGGTCAGGGTCATGCTTTTGAACCGCGCGTAGTCTGCCAGAAACTGGATGATCTGGCATTCATCGTCGATTTCTCCTCCGCTGCCGTCATTGGTGATCGTCACGCCGACATTTTCCGTGATGGCGGATACGGATATTGCGTCTGAAGTGCCGAGGCACCATCTGTCGATGGTGTACACATTGCTTCCGGCGCTTCCCGCGTAGGTAGTTCCGCGTCTCTGGTTGATGGGAATCAGCATGTCCCAGTTGTGCAGCAGGTTCCGATTGGAAGATCCCGAGGGCTCCTGCCACGTCCCGTCGCCGCGCAGATACTCGCTCGTCGTGCCGGCAGCCAGCGCGTCAACCTCTCCGCCTGTGCTTGTCACGACCACCAATCCGGACGTGGATCCGATTTTCCCGTTATTGGTGATATTGCCGTGGACGTGCGTCAGCTGCGGCCCGAGCTCCTGCAGCGCAGCTTCTGCCGTGTCGGTCGTGTAGTAGGCCCCGGCGTCCGTAAGCGATACGGTCCCCGCATCCACGTCCGCTTCCAGCGCGTCTACCGCCGTGCGTACCTCCGCGAGAGCCGTCTCAACATTGGTCGCCGTGAATATTTCCGCGCTGTCGGCAATGGGAACGTCCGCAGCGCCGAAAGATTTCCATTCCGGCGCCGTAGCGCCCACGTTCACAGCGAGCACCTGGCCTGCGGTCCCGATGTTCAGATACTCCGTCCCCGCAACCCCACTGAAGGGAATATCACCGGATGCGATTGACGACTCTGGCACATAAGCGCCGATGTCCGGTCCGATATAAAGCGGGATGGTAACCGTTTTGACCACGCTTCCCGTATCCGTGAGCGTGATCTCCAGATACGCTTTCCCGGCAATCTCGGTATCAACAGCTGCCGGGGACCACTGCGCGTGGTCGTTGTCGTCTCCCGCCATCGCCAGCGTGACCGAGTAAGCATTCCCGTCCGGGCGCTCAAAGGCCGCCGTCGCTACGCCTGTGGTCCAGATCGCCAGCCATTCGGACAGGTCGATGTCGATCAGCGTCGCGCCATCCTCCCCCTGCAGGCCCGCGTGGTAGCAGGTGTAGGTGTTGACGAGCCGGGGGTCTACGCTGATGGTTCGGATGTACGGCATGCTATCTCCTCCGGCCTCACGCGGTCCGTTTCCACATGTTCACGACAATATACGGCGGCAGGCTGCTCCCGTCGTCCGTCGAGCCGCCCAGCGCAACCGACGTGCTCGGCTGCGTGGAGCTCGTCGATGCCGTCTCCGCGGCGACGAACTTGTGCGACGCCGTCCAGCCGCCGGCGGCATGTTGCGTAAAGTATACGTTCGCGCTTCCCGTGGCCCCAGCGATTTTTGCGTAGCCGTCGTCCAGCGTATGCGTGTGCGTGAGCGCGCCGCCTGTCTCTTCAAGCGTATCAAAGCCTGGGTTATATTCCGTGAATCCAAGCGGCACTTTCCCCCCGCCAAAGGCGAGCCATGTCCCGATACCGAACAGCGTTCCCGGGTTGATGTGCGTCGTGGAGATGTAGATCGAGCCCACCGGATACGCGATATCCGCGATCTGTGCCGTAGTCAACTGTCCCGCTTCCAGCGATTGGATATCCGTCTGCGCTCCGGACACGCTCGACTGCAGCGCCGCGATGGCTGCCTCCGCGCTCGTGATACGCGCGCTGGCAGAGGCGCCGGAAGTCGTTAGTCCCGTTACCTGTGCGCTGAGAGTATCGATTGACGATAGTTGCCCATACAAATTCTCGTCCAGGTTCTCGTCGCCGACGTTCTGCGTGGCGTGCTGCACCTGCTCGGTCAGCATGTGAAGGTAGTCCTTGATGACCTTCACGTCCTGCTCAAGGCTGCGCCCCATGCCCGTCCCGTACAGGCTCGGCAAGTTGCTCCCGACTACTCCCACGCTGGCACCTCCGTCACGCCAAGTTCATACATCCCCGCGCCCCGTGTTTTCTACCGCATGACTACACGCAGATATCCACGCGCACTTTGTCCGGGTAGCCCTCCTCGAGCAGCCGGAAGCCCCGCTCCACGAACTCCAGCGCCCTGCGATTCTCCGGCGTATCGTCGCACTCGACGCGCGTATCGCCGGGAAGCAGCTGGAACTCCGTATCTCCGTCGATCGCGGCGAGCATGGTGTAGCACAGGATCGATATCGCCACGCAGACGTCACCGCCGGAATGCCCCGTTGCGGAGAATTGAAGCCTGTCGTGCGTCACGCACCCGGAGATTTCGGTCACGCTATCCTCCGACGTTCACGGTCGCCCGGTCCATCGCGTTCGCCATCTTTGTCTTCGCGCCTCCGGGGTCCTTCTCGCTCTCCGGCTTCGGCAGCTCCCTGGGCTGCTGAGGGCCGCCCCCGCCTTCCGGCTTGCCGGCCATCTGCTGCGCGATGTTCGTGCCCTGCGTGCCGTCGATGATCATGGCCATCTTCTGCATCTGCTCCTGCATCATCATGATCTGCTGGTACATGAGACCGTTTTGAGAGATGCGCTGGATGACGTCCTCTTTGCCTTCAAAGTCCGCCATCATCTCCAGACAGGCCAGCGCCTGGTCGGCCATCTGCGGGTTGAAGAAGCCCATCGCGAAAAACTGCTGCGCGAGCTCGTTCTGCGCCTGCTTGGAGAAGGGGTTCTGCTTCTGCGAGCGTATGCTGATGTCGTACACCGGCAGGCGCAGGCCCATGTCGATCCCGAAGTCATTCCCCTGCTGCTGGGGCTGCATGCCGCGGTTATCGAAGGCGACGAAGCGCTCCACGTTCCCGGTCCCGAGCAGGCGGAACTTGCGCGGCTCGGTATAGAACTGCCGGATCAGCTCGACCACCAGGTTGATCTCCCGGCGGAACGCGCGATAGGACCCCGCGATCATGTTCTCCGCGCCCTTGTTGCCGGTCGCGATCAGCGCGCCGATGGCAGACGCAGCCGTCACGCCGCCCGTCGTGCCGCCCTGGTTGAAGTCCCGGTTTCCGGTTACCTCCTTCAACTCGTTGATCTTTTCCTGCCTCACCGTCAGGTAGCTGCCGTCGAGCATACTGTTCGGGATCTGGCGGAGGTGCTCCTCGTCGATGCTGCCTGCGACGTGGACAATGGGCTTCGTGAAGTCGAGATACTCTTCCTCGTTGATCCCTCCTTCAGCCTTTGCGTACCAGCGCGCGTTCGCATTCGCCAATGCGTTAGTGAGGATCGCCTGGTCCAGCCGGTCGATGAACTCCTGCGGTGTTTTGGCGACGTCGATAAATCCGAAGCCCGCGGGGCTGCCCTTGATCGGGAAGAGTCTGTCGATCTCGAACGGATAGAGCCCGTGCGCGTAGATCCCCTGATCCGCCAGCGCGGGCTCGTTTTCGGAGGAAAATAGGATGGTCTCGTTCACGAACTGGCACAGATGGACCACGCTGCGGGGGCCGTCCTGCACTTTGTAGTACCAGTCGACGACCACGCTCTTGTCCGTCGTGTCGACGTTGTCGTCGTAGACGTACTCCTTGACGTCGATCGCCTTCCCGGACAGCTTCAGGTCCTTCTCAGGGTACTGGCGCTTCAAAGCGTCGTTGTTGCGGAGGGCGACGTGGAACAGGTGCGGGCTGTCCTGGATGTTCTGGACCCCGGGCTCCCAGAAGAGATTGAGCAGGTCCACCTCTTTGATATCGACCTCGCCCAAGCCGTTCTCCGCGTCCTTGTTCCAAAACACCCCTTTGCAGCTCGCGCCGTTTTTGATCTTCGTCAGCGCGCAGTCTACGTAGACCCGCTCATACTCGGCGCGCTCCAGGATCACGGGGATGATCTCCGACAGCTGCGCCGCGACAGGCTTGTCCCCCTGCTCGCGCGGGAGGATGTTCGCCTCGGGGATGTTGTTCGAGAAGTCCGCGACCTTCATAAAGATCATGTTAAAGAGCCAGGCTGAGCTCTGCTGGTCGACGTACTTGTCCTTCGCCTTCTTCGCCTGGTTCGCGCGCAGACGCCACCACTCCTCGTTCTCCACAATGCGCGTCTCCAGCCGCTCCTTGCCGCTCTTGTACTTGAGGAGCAGATCCTGCGCCTTCTTGATCTGCTCCTTGCCAACAGGCAGCGCCGCTTCCGTCATAGGCATGCCCTCCGGCGGTTCCTGCGCCACGGGCGGTACGGGTTTACGCCTTAGGCCGGGCAGCTGCATGCTTGGGATCTGGCCGGCGCCATAAGGTCTGAGTTCCGACATATCTACCTCGCAATCGCCCGAGCCATCGGGTCTCTTTTGTCTCGCAGTCCAAGCGGGTCATCCGGCAGCGGCTGTCTCGGCTCTGCCTTCGGCGGGGATAGCGCGTTCTCCTGGCAGGCGTACCGGCAACTATCGTAGCAATGGTCTTCCTGCTTCGTGTCCACGTCCTCCGCGTCGCGTTCAGAGTAGATCAGCGAAGGGATCGTGCGGATGAAGTTCAGGCAGGACGAGAACACATAGAGCATCGGGATCCCGCGCCCGTCGAAGCGCAGCCGGTAGTGCAGCTGCATCTTGCCGGCAATGCGGGAGTTGTCCCCGCGGGAAAACACCACGCGCTCCCGCTCCATGGCGTCCGCAATGGAAGGCCCGCCGTCGTGCTGGAATATCGCCGGGTCCGCGACTCCCATGACCTTCCGCCCGCGGATGTTGGGGTCCTCGGCCTCGATCTCCCGGATCTTTCGCGCGATCTCTCCGGGGTCCCATTGCACGCCCACGTCCGGCTCCCCGGTCCAGCCGTACAGCTCGCGGACCAGATAGTACCGGCGCTCCTCGTCCACGCAAAACCATAGAACGGCAAAAGGTTTCGCGTACCCCCAATCAAAGGCCCGGATCACGCGATAGTGCCCGGGCGTCTGGAAAGGTTTGATGACGTGCGTGTTCAGCCGGTCCTCGTAGTGCGCCGGATCATCTGTCCACTCAGTGAAGACCTGGCCGGAGAAAACGTCCCATTTCCCAAATAACCAGGCGTCTCTGAGCTTAGACGGCAGCGCTTCGAGGTGGCGGATATAGTCCGGGTCCGCCTGCATGAGCGCCTTATTGTCCTGAACCAGGGACTGGATGAATGAGTAATCCTCCGGCGTCTCGTTCTGGTTATAGTTGCGATCTATAAAAAGCCGCTTGATGTAGGCGTGCCCCTGCCCGCCCGGGTTGCAGGTGTAGTACAAGCGCTTTGGGTAGTTGTTTACGCCGCGGTTGACCGCCGCAATGGCGCGAAGCTGGTACTCGGTCAGCTGCGTCGCTTCGTCGATGAAGACCACGTCGAACTCGGCGCCCTGCAGATTGTCCAGATCAGCGTCGCGGCTGCAGTAGACAAAAGAGATCGTGCTCCCGTTCCCGAAGCGGAGGATCTTGTCCTTGTCGTTGTACCTGGCGATCCCACGAAGCTCCGGCCTCAGCACGTTTATGTGGTTGCGCGTGAGCTCAGGATAGCTTTCGCGGACGATCAGTATCTTGATCCCGGGCTTCTTCAGCGCCAGCAGCTTTGCCTTCGTGCGGACCGCCCAGCTCTTGCCCCCGCCGCGGGCGCCGCCAAACGCGACGTGCCGGTGCTTCTCCTCCAGGAACAGCGCCTGCTTCGCATTTGGCCGCTCAATCTCCATCACTCGGCCCACTTTTCAGCCTCCGGCGCGATGGTCACAATGATCTCGCTCCCAGCGTCAAGGTCCACCTCCAGGCGCTTCTTCTCGATGGCCAGCTTCTCCCTGGCAATCTCCAGGCTCGTCCGCTCCGCTTCCGTCAGCAACCCGTACATCCGGCTGGACGACGCGATGACCTGGTCAATGGCGCGGCTCTTGTAGTATGCGTCCTTCGCGCCGTCGACCTTGATGCTCAGGATCTCGTCCTCCAGGTCAATAACAGCCTGTTTCATCTTCGCCAGACGGTCTACTTCCATGCGCGAAGACCGCTGAATGGTTCGCTTGAGTATGTTTTCCCGGTATGCTTTACGTTTTGCGCTCCAGCCCTCCGCGCGCGCCCGTTTGTTTAGTGTCCAGTAATGCACCTGCAGTTTTGCCGCCAAGTCTCGGTAAGATACGCGGGTAGTGACGTACTCCCCCTGAGCTTGTCCCCAATCAATTGCCATCCGCGCACCTCCCCCTTCCGGCACACTACGCACAAGCCCCCCTGGCTTTCTACCGCATGGAATGAGGGCGGCAGGTCAAGCACCCACCACCCCCTCCTCTCCGGACCCCGGCCCCTCCTCAGGGAGGGGCCCTGCGGCGTCT